>CBIHKW010000009.1:0-50615 GCA_966203835.1 uncultured Thermomonas sp. | reverse complement strand
GCGTGGTGGCCGAGCCGTTGCCGGTGCGGCCGGAGACGGTGATCGGGCTTTCGACGGTGGTGTTGTCGCTGATCGTATAGTCGGTGCTGTTGGTGTAGGTCTGGCCGGTGGGCGGGTTGCCACCGCCCAGATTCACGTACTGCGCGATCCAACTGCGGAAGTAGGCGGTGCTGGTGTAGACCACATGCTCCGGACCGCAGGTGCTGCTGGTGCCGCCCGCGCGGCTGGTCGCGCCCACCAGGACGCCGTTCACCAATGCCGGGCCACCGGAATCTCCGTAGCAGGCGGTGGCGCTGATGGAACCTCTGATGCACAGGTCGCCAGCGACCGCCGAGGTGCAGGTGCTTCTGGCGAGAACCTGCGTGTCCAACTGCTTCAGATAGCGGGATGCCGGATTGCCCGGATTCGGGCCGGTCTGACCCCAGCCCAGCAGCTTGGTCGCGCTATTGGCCGCAGGGTCCGCACTCGCCACCGCCACCGGCGTGATGCCGCTGACCGCGGTTTCCAGTTTGAGCAGTGCGATGTCGCTGCCGGCGCCTCTGCCGTAGTTCGGGTGATTGATTCTTTGCACCACCCTCACCAGTTGACCGCCCGACAGCGAATCGACCGAACCCACGCGTACGGAAGCGGCCCAGCTAGCGGTGCAATGCGCCGCGGTCACCACCCACTGCGGCGCGATCAGCGCACCGCCGCAACCTTGCTGGCCGCTGCTGTTGAGCAACGCCGCGGTCGACGGATGACTGCCCGCGGGAACGAGGCTACCGCCGACGATGCGCGTCGACATGCCCGGATCCGCCGCGAACGCCGATGGAGCGGACAAGCCCAGAACGACGGCCGCGAGAAGCAGCTTGCGAGAAATATTTTTTTGGAAAACCACTGTAACCCTCCTTAGATACGGTGTAATCGAAACAGGAAACACGCGCGGCATCGCGCATGCATGGACGTGCCGGGACGCCCCAGGCAAGCCGAGTGCGGTTTGTCGATCGCTGTTGTCCGACAGGACGGCGGCATCCGAAAGCAGGGCGCATGGCGTGGGGTACGCCCGCTTCGACACGGCGCAATCAATATCACGCAGCGAACCCGCACATCCGCGAAGACATGCAATCCGCTTATGAAAAATCGCGCAATCTGCTAGCGCGTCACACCATACTGCCGTGTACGCATTCCGATATCGCGATGCCGGCCACCATGGACCGGCGTACGTTTTCGCCAAACGACATCGCTTGCTGCGGTTTTCTTGACGCGGTATCGATCAAGCGCGCCGATGATGGCGCGATTGCGCGACGGATCAAGCATCGAATCGCATCGAATCGACTGATGCCTTGAACGAATATTCCAGGCGAAATGTTCTGGACAAAACGTCCGCCGACATTTTCAGGCGAACAACACCGCAGCGATCGCCGCCAATGCCGGCACGCCCTGCACGTAGAAGATGCGCTTGCTGACACTGTAGGCGCCGTAGAGCGCCGCAACGACGACGCAGCCGAGAAAGAACAGCGCGACATCGGCCTTGCCGGCGTACGCGGCCCACAGCAGGCCCGCGGCGAGAAAGCCGTTGTACAAGCCCTGATTCGCAGCGAGCACTTTCGTGATCTCGGCTTTCTCCGGCGTGTTGCGGAACACTTTCATGCCCAGCGGTTTCGTCCACAGGAACATTTCGAGCACAAGAAAATAAACGTGCAACAACGCGACCAGCACGATCAGCGCAATGGCGATCAAAGACATCGGAGAGACTCCTGCATGGAAAGAACGGCGGATCGCGCGGCGGGAACGATGGTCGCGCGCATCATTGTGGAAGTTTGCGCTGCGCGCGGATCACCTGCCAGGCGCTGAGGCTCATGGCGATGGCGATGCCGATGCCCGCGGCGAACACCACCCGGCTGCCGAACATCGCCAGCCATTTGTGCAGCCAGACGTAGGTCAGGTCGCCGCCGCGATACACCGCGGTATCGATGAACGCCTTGGCTTTGTAACGCGCTTCGCGATCAACACGGGTGTAGAGCGTTTCGCGGCCTGGCTTGCCCAGCGAGAACTCGCCCGAGCGCGTGGCGATCTGCACGGCCGCCACCAGCAGCGGCAGCGGCGACATCGCCAGCAGGCAGTAGCCGAACGTGATGGCGAAGGCCGGGATCAACAATACCGGCCCCACGCCATAGCGCCGCAGCAGCCAGCGCGTGATGAAGATCTGGGTCAGGATCGTGGACAGGTTGATCAGGAAATCGATCCGCGCGTAGTAGGCGGTCGCCGCCTCCGGCGTGGGATAGAACTGCTTCACGATCGCAGCCTGCTCGTTGTACAGCAGCGTGCCCACACCCACGCCGAAGAACATCAACAGCGCGAGACCGCGCAGCAGGGGATCGTTCGCCACCAGCTTGAACCCGGCCCACATCGATCCGCCCATCGCCCCATCGACCGTCTGGCCGCTGCGCTGTTCGCGCTGCCGCGCCCACGGTCGCAGTTGCACGATGCACAGCAGACACACCACCAGAAATCCCGCCGATACCAACAGCAGGCTGCCAATGCCGACGCGATCCACCAGCAGCCGGGTGATGACCGGACCCAGCAGCGCGCCGATGGTGCCGCCGGCGCCGATGTAGCCGTAGACGCGCTTGGCGTGTTCGTTGTCGAACACGTCGGCCATGAAACTCCAGAACACCGAGACCGCGAACAGGTTGAAGACCGCCGTCCACACGAAGAACAGGGCGCCGCGGCCGGAGATGTTGCGATCGAAGATCCACCAGAAGCCGATCAGGCAGACGATGAAGATCAGATACAGCCCGGGCAGGAAGACCCGCCGCGGATAACGCGACACCAGCGCGCCATAGATCGGCTGCAGCAGCAGCATCGACACGAAGGTGCCGGTGAACAGCGCCTGCAGCACGAAGTCCTTGAGCTCGAAACCATGAGCGAGCGCCCACGCGATCCAGGCGTCGGGAAATACGGCCGCGATATCGCCGGACGCGGCCATCGCATCGCGCACCGGGCGCAGCACGTAGTAACCGCACAGCAGACTGAAGAAGTACAGCAGCGCCCACCACAATGGCGGCGATTCGGCCAGTTCCTGGCGCAGACCCCGGAACGCGCCGGCGGCCTGGGCGGAATCTTGCGCGGAGTCCATTTCGGGCTGCGGCGGCATCCGCCATCCACCTGTGCAATGCAGAGGCGCCACTCTAACAGCCCGACAGTCGGTCGACGGCACCACCCCGCAGCGCGGGCATACGGAATCTCCGCTCCCGCCGAGCAATTGCTCTAGACGGCGGGCATAGTGTCGCCTGCACACGATTTCACAAGGTCCGCGCGTGTTCGACTACATCATCATCGGCGCCGGTTCGGCGGGCTGCGTGCTCGCCAACCGCCTGAGCGAGGACCCCACGGTCAAGGTCTTGCTGCTGGAAGCCGGCCCGCGCGATTGGCATCCCTTCATCCACATGCCTGCCGGATTGGCCAAGCTGGTCAACCAGAAAGGCGTGAACTGGGACTACAACACCGGCTCCGAGCCCCACCTCAACCAGCGCACGCTGTGGTGGCCGCGCGGCAAGGTGCTGGGCGGCTCCAGTTCGATCAATGCGATGTGCTACATCCGCGGCGTCTCCGGCGACTACGAAGACTGGGCCGCGCAGGGCGCGACCGGCTGGCACTGGGACAACGTGCTGCCCTACTTCAGGAAGTCGGAAAGCAACAGCCGCGGCGGCGACAGCCTGCACGGCGGCGACGGCCCACTCAGCGTGTCCGACCTGCGCTACACCAACCCGCTGTCGCAGGCCTTCATCGACGCCGGCCAGCAGATCGGCCTCGCCCACAATCGCGACTTCAACGGCGCGACCCAGGACGGCATCGGCTTCTACCAGGTGACCCAGCGCGAAGGCGCGCGCTGCTCGTCGGCGGTGGCCTACCTCAATCCGGCCCGCCAACGTCCGAACCTCACCGTCCACACCGGCGCCGTCGTCAGCCGCATCACTTTCGAGGGCCAGCGCGCCAGCGGCGTCACCTACGCCATGCGCGGCCAGGCGTTCCACCAGCCGGCGGCGCGCGAGATCATCATCAGCGGCGGCGCGATCAACTCGCCGCAGTTGCTGATGCTGTCCGGCATCGGCCCCGCCGAAGAATTGCGCAAACACGGTATCGCGGTGGTCGCGGACCGGGCGGCCGTCGGCGGCAACCTGCAGGATCATCTCGACATCTGCACGCTGTTCCATTCAACCCAGGCGGTGACCTACGACCGCCTCAGCGACCTGAAGACCGCCTTCGACTACTACCTGCGCGGGCGCCGCGGCCCGGGCACCAGCAACGTCGCCGAAGCCGGCGGCTTCGTGCGCTCGCCGCTGGCGCCGGACGACCGCGCCGACATCCAGTTCCACTTCGTCCCGGCGATGCTGGACGACCACGGCCGCAACCGCCTGCCCGGCGACGGCTACACCCTGCACGCCTGCTTCCTGCGCCCGCGCAGCCGCGGCCGGGTGTCCTTGGTCAGCAACCGCGCCGGCGACAAACCGCGGATCGAGGCCAACTACCTCGGCGACGCCGAAGGCTTCGATCTGAAGATGATGGTCAAATGCGCCAAGCTGTCGCGCGAGATCCTGGCGCAGAAGGCTTTCGACCGGTATCGCGGCGCCCCGATCTTCCCGGCGCGCACCGATCTGGACGACGCAGAGCTGGCCGAATTCGTCCGCGCCAAGGCCGAAAGCGTCTACCACCCGGTCGGCACCTGCCGGATGGGCAGCGACGCCGACGCCGTGGTCGACCCGCAGTTGCGGGTCAACGGCGTCGAAGGTCTGCGCGTGATCGACGCTTCGGTCATGCCCTGCCTGATCGGCGGCAACACCAACGCGCCGACGATCATGATCGCGGAGCGCGCCGCCGACCTGATCAAAGCCACCTGATCGAGCCCGTCCGAAGCCCGCGGCTGCGGCATCGGGTCGCAGCCGCCCCGCCGAACCGCTAAAATTCACGTCTTGGCCGGGCGCCGAACATCGCCCGGTCCCTCTTCCGCTCCCAGGACACTCCGAACGATGAAGATCCTCGTCGGCTACAAGCGCGTGGTGGACTACAACGTCCGCATCCAGGTCAAGCCGGATGGTTCCGGCGTGGTCACCGATGGCGTCAAGCTGTCGCCCAATCCCTTCGACGACATCGCGCTGGAAGAAGCCCTGCGCCTGCGCGACAAGGGCATCGCCACCGAAGTGGTGGTGATCACCATCGCCCCGGCCGACGCCCAGCCGCATCTGCGCAACGGTCTGGCGATGGGCGCGAACCGCGCCGTCCACATCGTCAGCGACGCCGGCATGCAGCCGCTCACCGCCGCCCGCGCCCTGCTGAAGCTGATCGAACGCGAGCAGCCCGACCTGGTGATCCTGGGCAAGCAGGCGATCGACGACGACGCCAACCAGACCGGCCAGATGCTGGCCACGCTGTGGGGCCGCCCGCAGGCGACCTTCGCCGGCAAGTTGGACATTGCCGACGGCAAGGCCACGGTCGTGCGCGAAGTCGACGCAGGTCTGGAAACGCTGGAAATTGATCTGCCAGCGGTGGTCACCACCGATCTGCGCCTGAACGAGCCGCGCTTCATCAAACTGCCGGACATCATGAAGGCCAAGAGCAAGCCACTGGAGACGATCCAGTTCGCCGATCTGGGCGTCGAATCCGGCGACACGCTGAAAACCACCCATTACGCGCCGCCGGCCAAGCGCAGCAAGGGCGTGATGGTGAAGGACGCGGCCGAACTGGTCGCCGCGCTGAAGGCGAAAGGCCTGCTGTGATGTGTGCGTAGGGCGGGCTCAAGCCCGCCGTTGCGACCTCTCCGATGAGGGTTGCAATGATCGAAGCCACTTCGACCCACGTTCGCCACCAACCGATATTCCGCAATGGCGGGTTTGAGCCCGCCCTACGTAGGAAACCGAAATGTCCAAAGTCCTCATCGTTGCCGAACATCTCGACGGCAAACTCAATGCCTCCACCGCGAAATGCGTGTCGGCCGCGAATGCGCTGAACCCGGACGCCATCGACCTCGTGGTCCTGGCCGCGGACCCGGCCGGCGTCGCCGCCGACGCCGCCAAGATCTCCGGCGTCGCCAAAGAGCTGACGGTGACCAACCCCGCCAACGGCACCGCCATCGCCCAGGTGCTGGCGCCGCAGATCGCGCAGGTCGCCGCCGGCTACAGCCACGTGTTCGGCCCCAGCACCACCTTCGGCAAGGATCTGATGCCCTGCGTCGCCGCTCTGCTGGGCGTGTCGCAGGTGTCCGACATCATGGCCGTCGACGGCAGCCACACCTTCAAGCGCCCGATCTACGCCGGCAACGCCATCATCACCGTCGAAGCCGCCGCCGATAAGGTCGTGGTCGCCACCGTGCGCACCGCATCGTGGCCTGAAGCCGCCCGCGACGGCAGCGCCAGCGTCGAAGCGGTGTCCGCCGATGCCGCCCTGCCCGCCCACACCCGTTACGGCGGCCTGGCCGCCGGCAAATCCGACCGCCCCGACCTGCAGAGCGCCAGCCGCGTGGTCTCCGGCGGCCGCGGCGTGGGTTCGGCCGAAAACTTCAAGATCATCTACGACCTCGCCGACAAACTCGGCGCGGGCGTCGGCGCTTCGCGCGCGGCGGTGGATGCGGGCTACGTGCCGAACGAAATGCAGGTCGGCCAGACCGGCAAGATCATCGCCCCCGAGCTGTACATCGCGATCGGCATCAGCGGCGCGATCCAGCATCTCACCGGCATCAAGGACGCCGGCACGATCGTCGCCATCAACAAGGACGGTGAAGCGCCGATCTTCGAGATCGCCGACATCGGCCTGGTCGGCGATCTGTTCAAGCTGCTGCCGGAGCTGCAGGCGGCGCTCTGACTGCACATCGTCGAGCATAAAAAAGAGCCGGGTTTCCCCGGCTCTTTTCTTTTGCGAGAACAGTTGGATCGATCAGCGACCCGGCACGCGGCAGCAGGTCCGCGAAGCGCGGATATCCTGGGCACCCGCACTGTTGTTGCGCGCCGAGCAGGTACCGCTGTGGAAGAACACGAACGGTACGAGCCAGTCCGATGCCTCGCAGTTGGTCGCGGTCGCGGTGTAGCCCGCTGCGCAAGCCGGCGCGACCGCATTCGCGGTACCGCCCGCAGCGATATTGACGACAGTATTCGCGGTATCCACGCACTGCAGCGCAGTGGCCACCGGCGGCGCGAAGTAACCGACGATATCCGCCACATAATGCGACGAAGCGAAGGTGTAGACGGTGAAGTCGAACGAGGCGATCGGATTCGGCGTCTGCACGATCAGTGCGTTGTTGACGATGGCGCCGGCGGCGTAATTGATGCTGGCGGCGACCGGCTGGGTGGTGCCGAACGGGTACGCGGTGGCGTAGCCGGCGGTGGCCGGGGTGACCGCAGTCAAGTTGATCGCGACCGCAGTGGCGGCCAAGGGATTCACGCCGCAGTTGGTGGCGCTACCGCCCTGGCTGGTGAAGCTGGACACGCCGAAAGCGACGAAGTTTCGGGTCGAATTGGCCGCGATGGCGCCGGCTGCCACATTGCGGGTATCGAGGATGCGGCAGGGTGCGACGGGGGTATAGACCAGATCGTTGGTCAAAGCGCCCAGGGTTTTCACGGTGGATTCCGATTTGGCCGAACCGGCACTCAACGACGCGAGCTTGGTGATGACGGCCTCGTCGCTGAGCCGATGTCCGGTGCCTGTCAGCTCGGCCATCGCGCCTTCAAAAGTATCGCGCGTGAGCGCATTGCGGAAATTGGTGGCATCCGCGCTTACGAAGTTCGACACCATGCGCTTCGACCACGTACCGACCGGCACCTGGTACACGCGCTGGACATAATTGCCCCACTTGGTCACGAACTGATGGGTCAGCTTTCCGCGTTCTGCGGGCGACACTTTGGCCGCCGAGGCCGCTGCGCGGGCCTGTTTCGCACCTGCAGCCTGATTGCCGGGAGCCTGCGCGGATGCGGATGCCGCGAAAGCGACCAGCGCGAACGCAAGCATGCTGCTGGAATAACGGGTGTGTCTTGCCATCTTCAATCTCCAGGAGTAAGGGCGAGCAGGACATTAAAGCCCGCACTTGGATAACTACGCGAAAGGCCGCCGAAATGGGCCAGCCGATCTGTCGTCGGCAACGAAGAACCCGAACAGGATGGCAGCGGCGACACCCCGGGCCAGCGATTCAGCGAATCTCCCGCTTCCGCGAACCCTGCCGCGGGGCACAAAAAAAAGCCGGGTTTCCCCGGCTTTTTTCTCGAAACACGATATCGCGGATCAGCGGCCCGGGACTCGGCAGCACTGCGACGTGCCTTCGACCGTGATGATGCCAGCCGTGCTGTTCGTGCCGGAGCAGTACGTAGCGAGATCGGTGCCGTCGCGGAACAGGCCATTGATGGCCCAATTCGCTTCATTGAAGCCGGGCGTGCGGCAGCCCGCGCCGGTCAGGGTATAGCCGACCGGGCACGAAGGGATCTCGATGTCGAAGATTGCGTTCGCGGCGACACTCTCCGTGACGAAAGTGCTGACGCAACCCAGCGGCGTCGCCTGCGGCGGCGCGAAGTAGCCGACGATATCGGCGACGTAATGCGACTCGGCGAAGGTGAAGATCGTGAAATCCGAGGTGGTCAGCGGATTCGGGATCTGCGCGATGATGCCGTTGTTGACGATCGCGCCGGCGGTGTAGTTGACGCTGGCCGCCAGCGGCTGGGTGGTGCCGAACGGATAGACCGTGGCGAAGCCTGCGCCGGTCGGGAACACCGCGGTCAGGTTGATCGCCACCGCGGTGGCATTCAGGCCGAGCGTGCCGCAATCGGTGGCGCTGCCGCCCTGCGCGGTGTAGTTCGCCTGGTTGATCGAGACGAAGCTGCGGTTGCTGTTGCCGGCGATCGGACCGGCACCGGTGTTGCGGGTGTCGACGATGCGGCACGGCTGGATCGGGGTGTAAACGAGGTCGCCGCTGAGGCTCCCGAGGACCTTGCCGCCGCCGGCCTTCATGGTCGCGAACTTGTTGATGACGCGCTCATCGCTGAGACGATGGCCGCTGCCCGACAGCGCAGCCATCGCGCCTTCGAAGGTGTCGCGCTTCAGCGCATCGCGGAAATTGGCGGAATCGGCAGAGGCGAAGTTCGACACCATCCGCTGCGACCACACGCGCACCGGCACGTTGTAAACGCGCTGGACGTAGCCACCCCATTTGGTGACGAACTGACGCGCCATTTCGCCACGCTGCTTCGGCGAGACTGAAACGCTGGCGGCTTTCGCGCCACTACGGCTGCCGGAGGCGCCACTGACCTGCTGCGCCGAAGCATCCATGACCAGTGCGCCGAGCGCGAGCGACAGAACCGTCGCCGTACAACGAAGTGCGATTGACATGTGTATTTCCCCAGTAAGAGCAATTGCTGCCCGCCGACTAATATAGCCGAGTTTGCATTGCAGCAATGCGATTCCGGCCACCGCGGCAGATGGCCTGCACCTGAACGGAAAAGGCCGGCGACTGTCGTCGCCGGCCCTTCGTCCGCCACCGGATGTGGCGCTTTATCGGATGACGCTCCAGTCCGCACCGTGCTGACCGATGACGCTCTCGGTGAAGAGCGAACCGTTGCTGCGCCACAGGTACAGACTGCGGTCGCTGGCGCGGTTGATCACCAGATCCTCGATGCCGTCGCCGTCGAAGTCGCCGGTGGTGAACAGGTCGCGATCCGCGGCCAGGCCGAACGCCGAGGATCCCTGGTACACCGCGCCATCCATGCGCCAGTAGGCGAGATAGGTTCTGGCGTTGTTGCGCAGCACGATATCGGCCTTGCCGTCGCCGGTCACGTCCGCGGTGCCGACCATGTTCCACTCGGTGCCGTACTGGCCGATCTGGGCCACGGAGAAGCCGCCGCCGGTGCTGGTCCAGACGCTGGCGTTGCGGGTGCCCGGATCGTTCCACAGCAGGTCGACGCGACCGTCGCCGTTGAAGTCGGCGATACCGGCGATGACGTAGGTGGCCGGCGGACCGTAGGTCTGGCCGCCCAGATACACCGCACCATTCATCAGCCAGTAGGCGAACTGACCCGAGGTCGGGTTACGCCACAGCAGGTCGCCCTTGCCGTCGCCGTCGATGTCGCCGGTGCCGATCAGATCCCAGCCGGCGGGCGTGCCGCCGACGGTGCCCTGGGCATGCGCGCTGCCGTTCCAGATGTAGCTGTAAAGCGTCTGGGAGGTGGTGTTGCGGGCCAGCAGCGAGGTCTGCGGGATCGACGCCACGAAGCCGGTCGCGGCCGGCGAGAACCCGGAGGCCACGCCGAAGCCGCTGGAGCCGGTGTAGACCGAACCGTTCATGATCCAGTACGCGAGGTACGAGATCGACGGGTTCCACAGCACGATGTCGCTCCTGCCGTCGCCGTTGAAATCGTTGCGGGCCTTGCCCGAGGCAACGACGACCGTCGCCGTCCTGGTGTGGCTGTAGCCGCCGTCGTCGGTGACCGTCAGGGTGACGGTGTAGGTGCCGGGCGCGGCATAGGTATGCAGCGGGTTCGTCGCCGACGCGCTCACGCCGTCGCCGAAGTTCCAGATGCGGCGGACGATGCTGCCGTCGCTGTCGGTCGAAGCGTCGGTGAACGCGGCGGTGAGGCTCGACTTCACCACGTTGAAATTGGCCACCGGCACGGCGTTGTTGCCGACCGCCGACAATTGCCAGACGCCGCGACCGAAGGTGGCCGCCCGCAGCTGATTGCCGTCGGCCGAGACCGAGATGTCCATGACGTTGACCAACGGCAGGAAGGCGCCCAGGCGCTCCCAGTTGGTGCCGCTGTCGAGCGAACGGTAGACGCCCAGATGCGTGGATGCATACAGCGTGGTGCGAACCACCGGGTCGACGGTGATCGCATTCACCAGAATGCCGGACGGGAAACCGTTGCCGTCGATCGCCGCCCAGGTCTGGCCGAAATTCTGGCTGCGCCAGACGTGGGTCTTGGTGGCATCCGGCGCCACCGATGTCAGATAGACGATGTTCCTGTCGACCGGATCGAAGACGATCGAACTCAGCGACAAACCGTTGTTCGGCGGCGCGCTGGCCTGCGTCCAGGTGACGCCCCTGTCGATGGTCAGGAATACGCGCCCGCCGTTGGCGGCGATACCGACCACGTTGTCGATATTGGGCGTGGCGGTGCCGGTCTTGGCGACGCCGATCGCGCGGATGAACAGATCGGCAGGCAGTCCGGTGGTGCCCAACGCAGTCCAGATGGCGGCATAGTCGACCGTCCGATAAACGATCTTGTTGGCATGGGTGTACAGCAGATTGCCCGTGACATCGCCGGCCCAGGGCACGATCGCAACGCGGAACGGCGCGGTATCGGTCTTGTCGCATTCGGCGATGCCGGCGCATGCGTTGGAGAACGTCTGCCCGCCGTCGAAACTCCGACGGATGTTCAGATATTGCACGGTGGCGATCATGCGATTGGCATTGGCTCTGTTGACGTCGCAACCGAAACCGTCGCCGCCGCGCACCTGATTGAAGATGCTGGTATTGCCTTCGCGCAAGCGCGTGCCGTTGTCCTGCAGACCGATCAGCACGCGGTTGGCGTCAACCGGCGTGGAGCAGACGTTGTAGACCAGATGCGACGCGATGCCTTCGTTCAACGTGTGGGTGAAGGTGGTTCCGCCATTGCTCGACGCGAAAATGCCGCCGTCGGTGCCGAAGTACAGCGTGCCGTTGCTGGAAATGTGGCCGGCGTGGAAATCGGCATGCACGTAAGGCAGGCTGAAGTCCGCCAGCCAGTCGGTCAGGATCGAAAACGTCTCGCCGCCATCGGTGGTTTTGGCCGACAACAGCGCGCCGCCGAAATAGGCGATGTTCGGATTGGTCGGATCGATCAGCACCACCTGGTTGTAGGTACCCTGGCCATTCAGAATGGTTTCGATCGAACTCGAATCGCTGTTCGGATTGGTATAGGTCTTGTACGACTCGTTCGGCATGGTCGCGACCGGGGCCCAGTTGACGCCGCCGTCGGTCGACTTGTAGATGTTGGCCAGATCCGCCGAGCCGTTGTCGGCGACTTCAGGCTTGGACGCCAAGGCATACATCACCGAGCGATTGGAGGGCGCCGAAGCCAGCTCGATGTGGTTCACGCCGGCGCCATGGGTCACACCATTGGCCCGCGTCCAGTTTGCGCCATTGTCGGTGGAGCGCCAGATCTGCCCCTGGCGGCTGCCCACCGCGCTGCTGGACTGACTGGGCGCGGCTTCCAGGCTCATCACAACGGTATTGCCGCCGCCGGACGCAAACGACCACAGACCCGGGTTCTCGGCGACGCCGGTATTGATCCCGACCGGCGCATAGGTCTTGCCCGCATCGGTCGAGCGATACAGACCGGCATCGGTCGCAACCAGCACGATATTGGAATTGGCCGGCGCGACGTAGATGTCCCGGATCGAACTCGATGTACCGAGGAACACCGGGTCTTTCCAGGTGTCGCCGCCGTCGGTCATCTTGACGATGCCCAGACCGGTGCCGTCGAACGGGTCGCCCAAGCCCAGATACAGCGTGTCCGGATTGTTCGGATCCATCTCCACGGTACCGACGGAAAGCGAGCCCAGGGTTTCGGTCTTCGCCTGCCACAGCGCACCGCCATCGGTGGATTTCCACAAGCCGCCACCAGCGAACGCCACATAGATGATGTTCGGATTCGCGGGATGGGTTTCGATCGCATTGATGCGCCCGGAATCGGTCACGTTCAATGTCACGCCGTTGCGGATGAAATTGGCTTTGGTCGGTCCGATGTTGGTCCATTTCAGGTCGCGGCTCAGCGAATCCGCGGGCGCGCGCGCGGACATCGGCACCGACGAATCGATGACGGCTTTGGACGTCGCCCAGATCGGCATCTTCGATGCGTAGCGCGTACGCTCGCGTTTGGCCGCTTCCATGATGAAACGCTGGTACTGCGGCGACCAGACGCCGCGCAGCGTCGATCGGCTGTTCGATTTGCCGCCGCCGCGCTGATAGTTTTCGTTGTACCACTGGTCCATCCAGCGCGCACGCGCACTGGGGTTGTCGCTGTCCCTGATCTTCTTGACTCTGGGCTCGCGGCGGCCCTCGCCTTTTCCGCTTCCGGGCGCGTTGGCGGCATAGAGGGTGCCGGCGACGATGGTGGTCAGCAATAGCGTTCCGAGAAGCGTTTTATTGCGCAGAGCATTCATGATCAAGACCGTTGGATGTGATGGATTGGCGGCGTTACGTTGAGGCGACAGGCAGCGGCGAAAATGTGATCCGCATTCGCTTTTTATGTCTTTTGACGAATCTCAGAGTTCGCCGTTATGTGTCGGGACGAGGCTTGCAAGATCAGGGGGTTCCCGCAGAAATCCTGGGGCGAGGCGGGTTGGTCGCATGGATTGAGCGATGCCGCACAGCTCTACCTCCCGGGTCGGCAGTGGATCGATACCCCACTCCCTGGGTCGCATGCTCCTGATGGACTGCAGACTTTACCATCGATGAACAAGAGCACGGGCAGCGATTTCGTGTCTGCGCAGGCCGTTGCTCATTTCCGATCCGAATAAAAAAGGCCGGCGACTTTCGTCGCCGGCCTTTCGTTTCGCCCCGATGCGCGAGGCTTGTTATTTCAGAACGGTCCATTCGGCGCCGTACTGGCCGATATTGCTCTCGGTGAAGACCGAACCGTTGCTGCGCCACAGGAACAGGCGGCGCTCGCTGGCGCGGCTCAGCACCAGATCCTCGATGCCGTCGCCGTCGAAATCGCCATAGGTGAACAGATCGCGATCCGAAGCCAGGCCGAACGCCGAGGAGCCCTGGTACACCGCACCGTCCATGCGCCAGTAGGCGAGATAGGTCTTGGCGTTGTTGCGCAGGACGATGTCGGCCTTGCCGTCGCCGGTCACGTCGGCAGTGCCGACCATGTTCCAGTCGGTGCCGTACTGGCCGATCTGAGCCACCGAGAAACCGGTGCCGGTGCTGGTCCAGACGCTGGCGTTGCGGGTGCCCGGATCGTTCCACAGCAGGTCGACGCGACCGTCGCCGTTGAAGTCGGCGATACCGGCGATGACGTAGGTGGCCGGCGGACCGTAGGTCTGGCCGCCCAGATACACCGCACCATTCATCAGCCAGTAGGCGAACTGACCCGAGGTCGGGTTACGCCACAGCAGGTCGCCCTTGCCGTCGCCGTCGATGTCGCCGGTGCCGATCAGATCCCAGCCGGCGGGCGTGCCGCCGACGGTGCCCTGGGCATGGGCGGTGCCATTCCAGATGTAGCTGTAAAGCGTCTGGGTGGTGGTGTTGCGGGCCAGCAGCGATGTCTGCGGGATCGGCGCCACGAAGCCGGTCGCAGCCGGCGAAAAGCCCGAGGCCACACCGAAGCCACCGGAGCCGGTGTAGACCGAGCCGTTCATGATCCAGTACGCGAGGTACGAGATCGACGGGTTCCACAGCACGATATCGCTCTTGCCGTCGCCGTTGAAATCGTTGCGGGCTTTATTGAGGGTCGTGATGACGGCAACCGGCATCCGCAGCGTCGCGGACGACGAACCCGGCTGCGACAACACCACATTGCCGAATAGCCAGGCATTGCTCGCAGCGCTGGGGCTGATGGTGATGCTTACCTCCGTCGTAGCGCCCGCCGGAATCGTGATCGACGCAGGCACACTGCCCGACAGACCTTCCAGCGTCAGGTTCCACGTGCTACTGACGGCCTGGGTATTACGGAATCTGCGGACGAAGGTGCAGCTGGGGAAACATCTATTGCTGGCGAGACTTGGCTGATTGAGTGTCGCGGGATCGCCGCCGGTCGCGGGATTTGCGGCGCGATAGTTGGCGGCGGTTTCACCCATGACCAGCCCGGCGTTGATCGCGCGATCAACCTGGATCCGACCACTGCCGCGTCCGAAGGGTGTCGCGAGCGTGGTCCCATCTTCGTTGAAGACCTGTTGGTTGGCGGTCAATGCAAGCGCCGATTTGACCTCTGGCGCGGTCCAGGAGGGGCGCGCCTGGCGGATCAGCGCGACGGCACCCGCGTGATGCGGCGAAGCCATCGAGGTTCCACTCAATAAACCCACCGCATTCTCGAAGCCGGTCAGGGTAGAGCCGGAAACCGCCGCGAGTACAAGCGCGCCAGGTGCCGCCACATCCGGCTTCAACAGATTGAATCTTCCCGCCGGCCCGCGCGAACTGAACGCGCTCAGCACATCCGGCGTGTTGGGTAGCGCGCCCACCGGGAACGCGATCTGCGCGGTGGCGTTTGGCCGCGACAGGGCGAAATCCCGTAAAGCATTGCCATCCGACTGCTTAATACTGAACGCACGAATCGTCGCCCCTGGCACTTGGATATAGTTCCAGACAGACGTGTCGCTCGCGATGAGGACCGCGATCGCACCGGCCGCCGCGGCATTTTCGACTTTCACCAGGAAATCGCAGGTGCCACGACGGATCACGGCAATCGCACCGCTGAACGTGCCGCTTGGATACGCGGCGCAGCCGTCGTCGACACTATCGATACCCGCACTGATCTTCAGCGGTGTCGTGCCCGGAATGGTCGACGCATGCGGCGTGCCGCCGATGCCTTCCGCGACCAGCACAGTCGCAACGTTCTGGGGGACCGGGGCCGGACCGGTCACCTGCAATGCCAGCGAAAAGTAGCCGCGCCCGTGCTGCACTGAGCCCGAAGATGCGACCCAGGGTTCGACGTGACCCAGCGTATTCGGGGACGGACCGGCATTGCCGGCGGAGGCGGCCACGTAGACGCCAGCCTCGACCGCTCCTAGAAATGCCAACGAGACACTATCGCTCCAAGGTTGATCGCCGCCTGAAATCGAAAAATTGATCACATCGACGATCCCGGCTGCGACGATCTGGTCAACCGCGGCCACCGACGAAATCTGCGGGCATTCACCGCCCTCCTCCTCGTCGTAGTAGCAGACATCGTAAGCGATGATGTTGGCTCGCGGCGCGACGCCCGAGATGCGTCGCGCCACTCCGGAATACACGACGTCGCGCGGATTGCCAGCAGCGATCGAGGCGGTATGACTGCCATGGCCATGGGTATCGCCGAAGCCGGGTTCTTCGGAGACGTTGGGAGCGCCGCATTTATTGACCGGTTCGCCGCAAACGTAATCGTAACCGCCTATCAACTTGGCGTTGCAGCGCGCCGCGTCGACACCGAAATTCGCGCAGGTGCCCACGTAGACGCCACTGCCCAAAGGATTGACGTGGGCGTAACCACCCAC
This sequence comes from uncultured Thermomonas sp., assembly GCA_966203835.1. Classification (GTDB taxonomy): domain Bacteria; phylum Pseudomonadota; class Gammaproteobacteria; order Xanthomonadales; family Xanthomonadaceae; genus Lysobacter_I. The sequence goes on along the minus strand of CBIHKW010000009.1, from coordinate 34,430 downwards.
CGGGCTGGTGGCACTGAACGACGGACTGCCGAAGTTGATGCCGGTGTCGAGGATCGCTATCACCATGCCTTCGCCGCGATATTGACCGCCGGCACCGGGATTGGTCCCGTTCCACACCGGCTCCGCGCCGATCAGCTGCGGGCCCATGTCGCCATCGAGCTTATCTACGCGGTACTCCTCGACGAAACGCACCTCCGGCATGCGACGAACGGCAGCGGCTTCAGCGCTGGTGAGATCGACAATGATCGCGTTCACCGCATGCTGCATGCCCAGACGCGGCTTCACATCGCGTCCCATCATCGTCGACATGCGGGTTTTCAGATGCGTCTGCTGCTGCTGCAGGTATCCGACATAGTCCTGCGCCGCATCGCCGGCCACATCGATCCGCATTTTTCCCTTAGCGTTGCGAATGCGATCCGGCGCAGGCATTCCGCGCACCGTGCCCTTGTATGTGGCGAGCGGCGCTTCTTTCATCATCACGATGAAAGTGCCTTTGCCGCGCCGCGGATCGCTGTCGGCGGCCTTCGCCCGGTCGCTGCCATCGGATGCGATCGGGCCAGCAGGCGGCGATGCGCCCCCCGTCGCCGACGATGCGGAAGCCTTCGGCGAAGATGCGCCGCGGAAGCCGTCGTTCGCATATCGATAGCTCGCTGCGGCGACGACGGCCGCCCCGCACATCACGAACGCAACACCCCACTTCTTGATACCTGACATGAATATTCTCCACGAATCGGATGGATGACCGTCGACAAACCCGACGTTTTTCCGACGACGCAAGCCCACCATTGGACCCGCGCAGTCTATACAGAGTCCGTCGCCGACCAGAAAGCGGCGCTCCCCTGCAGCGATGCGTTCATCCCTATCCGATGCGTGACCCATCAGCGGCTCAGGCCGCCAGACGCCAGCGTGCCAGCAGGAAGAACAACACCGTCACGGCAGCCAGCACCCCCAGGTGCAGACCGAGACTGCCGCCAGCGTCCATGCCGATCACTTTCAACGCTATCTGCGAATGGTGGTAGGACGGCCACACCGGCGCGAGCTTCGCGATCCACGCCGGCAGCAGTTTCAGCGGCAGCCACAGTCCGGAAAGGAAGGCCATCGGCAGATACAGGATATTCACCACCGCCGGCGCGCCCTGACCACCGATCATCGAGCCAATGAAAAGGCCCAGTGCGGCGAACGGCAACGCGCCCACCACAGTGACGACGAACAGCAGCAGCCACTGCGACGCACGCAACTCGACACCGCCGACCACGGCCGCCAGTGTCCCCAGCAATAGCGAAATAAGCACCGCGAACAGGATCATCATCGTCATCTTCGCGAACAGGTAGGCGCCCGGCGGCATCGGCAGCGCGCGTTTGTAGATCAGGAACCCCTGTTCGCGCTCGAGCGCCACGGTCACGCCGAACGCGAATAGACCGACGCCCATCACCCCGAACACGCCCTAGGTGGCGAGCAGGTAGCGCGCGGCGTCGCCGTTGGATTTGCTCAGCAGCACGCCGAACAGCAGATAGAACAGCGGCGGGAACAGCAGCGACGGCAGCGCGAACGACGGCGTGCGCAGCAGGCGCAGGCATTCGTATCTGGCTTCCAGCAGATAGCTGCGCAGCGACGAGTGCGCGGCGGCGGCGGCCGCGGCATCGGTAGCAAAGACAGACTTGGCGAGGACGGGCTTGGCGTTCATGCGGCTTCCTTCTGGTCTGCCGCGGCGGCGGGCGTCGCGGTGTCGGCGGTGTCGCGGGTAAGTTCGAGAAATGCTTCGGCCAGGCCGGCGCGCTGGATTTCGAGTTCGCTCAGTGCGGCGTCCTCGACCAGCATCCGTCGCGCCACCGCCTCGGCGGCGTCGGTGATGATGTCGATGCGCGCCGGGTTGCCGTCGTGGCCGCGGGTCGCGCTGCGCACGCCGGGCCAGCTCGCGATCCGCTCGGCGTCCAGCGCCGACAGGCAGCGGATCCGCCGCTGCGAGACCAGCGCGCGCACGTCCTGCATCGTGCCGGCGGCGGCGACCCGGCCGCGATTCATCACCACCACGCGGTCGGCCAGCGCCTCGGCTTCCTCCAGATAATGTGTCGTCAACAGCACGCCGGTGCCCCCGGCCACCAGCTCGCGGATCGTCGCCCACATCCGCTGGCGCGCATCGATGTCCAGACCGGTGGTCGGCTCATCGAGGAACAGCACCTCGGGATTGCCGCAGATCGCCAGCGCGAACTGCACCCGCCGCTGCTGGCCGCCGGACAGCCGGCGGTAATTGCGATCCAGCAGTCCTTCCAGACCGGCCAGGGCGACGCAATCGGCCACGCTGCGCGGCGTCGGGTAATAGCTGCGGGTGAGATCGAGCAGTTCGGCGACGCGGAGGTTGTCCGGGATGCCCGCCGACTGCAGCATCACCCCGCTGCGCCGGCGCGCGGCCAGCGCGCCGGGCGTCTGGCCGAACAAGGCAGCTTCGCCCCGATCGGGGGTCAGCAGGCCCAACAACAGACCGATGGCGGTGCTTTTGCCGGCGCCGTTGGCGCCGAGCAGGGCCAGCACCTCGCCGCGATGCAGGGAAAGTTGCATACCATCCAACGCGGTGATGTTGCGATAGGCCTTGCGGACATCGCGCAGGCAGGCAAGCGGTGGTTCGTGAGATCGCATGGGGCGGTTCCGGTTCGATTCGATGGACGCCAGTTTCGGCAAAGCGCCGCCGCCGCTGCAGTCCAAGGCGTCAGGCATCAGACATGACATCAGTCACCTGACGCCGACCCGGCCGGATCGATATGCTGGCCCCCTGAAATCACCCTCAAACCACCCGGCGGCCGCCCGAACGCCGCCTGTGCGGCCGCCGCCGCCGCACTTTCGCCCCGCCCCTCGCACCCGCACCACGCTCCGGAAGGTCATGAATACCAACGCCGATCTGCTCAAAGAACTCCGTATCGACCGCAAGGCACCCGCACCGGGACCGTCGCGGACCGGCCTGTGGATCGCTGTAGCAATTGCGGTCGCCGCGTTGATCGCCGTCGTCGCATGGTTCGTCCTCGGCCGCGACAGCGGCACCGAAGTGCGCACCGCCACAGTGATCGCCATCGGCGGCGGCAGCGGCGGCAGCGCCTCGGTGCTGGACGCCACCGGCTATGTCGTGGCCCGCCGTCAGGCCACGGTGTCGTCGAAGATCACCGGCAAAGTGCGCGAAGTGCTGATCGAGGAAGGCCAGCGCGTGGAAGCGGGCCAGATCATGGCCACGCTGGATCCGGTCGACGCCAACGCGCAGCGCACGCTCTCGCAGTCGCAAGTCGAAGCCGCGCGCAGCCAGGCGACCGGCGTGCAGGCGCAGCTGAGGGAAGCCGAAGCCAATGCCGCGCGTCTGGGCCAACTGGTCGGACAGAAACTCGTTTCGCGCGCGCAGTACGACCAGGCCATCGCCGGGCGCGACTCGCTACGCGCCCAGCTGGTCACCGCGCAGCGCAATGCGCAGGTCGCTTCCGACTCGCTGCGCATCGCCGACAACGGCCTGGACAACACCATCGTGCGCGCGCCCTTCGCGGGCGTGGTCATCGCCAAGGCCGCGCAGCCGGGCGAAATCGTCTCGCCGCTGTCCGCCGGCGGCGGTTTCACCCGCACCGGCATCGGCACCATCGTCGACATGGACTCGCTGGAAGTGGAAGTGGACGTGGGCGAAGCCTTCATCGGCCGCGTGCAGCCGAAAATGCCGATCGAAGCCACGCTCAACGCCTACGCGGACTGGAAGATCCCGGGCGAAGTGATCGCGATCATCCCGACCGCCGACCGCGGCAAGGCCACCGTGAAAGTACGGGTCGCGCTGCACCAGCGCGACGCCCGCATCGTCCCGGACATGGGCGTGCGCGTGAGCTTCCTCGAAGCGGCGAAACCGGTCGCAGCCACCAAAACGCCGACCGGCGTGCTCGCCCCGGGCGCCGCCGTCGTCCAGCGCGACGATGCCGATGTGGCGTTCGTGGTCGACGGCGACATCGCGCGGCAACGCACGCTCAAACTCGGCCGCACGCTGGGCGACGACCGCGAAGTGCTCGACGGCCTCGGCAACGGCGACGTGGTGGTGATCGATCCGCCCGACACCCTGGTCGACGGCGCCCGCATCCGCGTGGCCGCGGACGACGCTGCCGCTGCCGACGACGAGTAACACAAACATTCCAAGCCCACGCCCCTGTGCCGCGGGCCTTTCCCAGACACCGCTTCACCGTACAACTCCGAGGATTCCGCCGATGGACGCACTGATTTCGATTCGCAACCTCACCAAGACCTATCGACGCGGCTCGGAAGAGGTCGAAGTGCTGCACGGCATCGACCTGGACATCCCGAAAGGCGACTTCGTGGCCTTGATGGGGCCGTCGGGTTCGGGCAAGACCACCCTGCTCAACCTGATCGGTGGCCTCGACGCCTCCAGCGGCGGCGAGATCACCATCGACGGCCAACGCATCGACAAGATGCATGCCGGACAGCTGTCGGAGTGGCGCAGCAACAACGTCGGCTTCGTGTTCCAGTTCTACAATCTGATGCCGACCCTCACCGCGCAGAAGAATGTCGAGCTGCCGCTGCTGTTGACCAATCTCAACGCCGCCCAGCGCAAGCGCAACGCCGAAATCGCCCTGCAACTGGTCGATCTCGCCCAGCGCGGCAAGCATCGTCCGAACGAACTGTCGGGCGGCCAGCAGCAGCGCGTCGCCATCGCCCGCGCGATCGTCTCCGACCCGACATTGCTGATCTGCGACGAACCCACCGGCGACCTGGACCGCCAATCCGCCGAGGAAATCCTCGCCCTGCTGCAGACGCTCAACCGCGAACACGGCAAGACCATCGTCATGGTCACCCACGACCCGAAGGCCGCCGATCACGCCAAGCGCACCATCCATCTCGACAAGGGCACGCTGGTCGCATCCGTCGACGCCAACGCCGACACTGCAGCCTGAGCAGGAGATCGCCATGAAATACCTGCATCTCATCTGGGCCTCGCTGTTCCGCAGCAAGACCCGCACGCTGCTGACGCTGTTGTCGGTCATCACCGCATTCCTGCTGTTCGGCATGCTCGATTCCGTGCGCGTGGCGTTCAACTCCGGCGGCAATGCCGCCGGCGCCAACCGCATGGTGGTGGCCTCGCGCCTGTCGATCACGCAGATGCTGCCCTACAGCCTGCTACCGCAGATCGAAGCCACGCCCGGGGTGAAGAAAGCCTCGTACGCGGCCTGGTTCGGCGGCATCTACCGCGACCCCAAGAACTTCTTCCCGAATTTCTCGGTCGGCCCGGGCTATCTCGATCTGTATCCCGAATACGAACTGCCGGCCGCGCAGCGCAAGGCCTTCGACGCCGACCGCAGCGGCGCGATCGTCGGCGAAGCCCTGGCCAAGCGCTACGGCTGGAAGGTCGGCGACACCATTCCCCTGCAGGCGACGATCTTCCCGACCAAGGGCAGCAACAACTGGAACTTCAAGCTGTCCGGCATCTTCACCGTGAAGGACGCCAAGCGCAAAGGCGAGGAAAACCAGCTCTGGTTCCACTGGAAATACTTCGACGAGTCCAACGATTACGTGAAGAGCCGGGTCGGCTGGTACACGATCCAGCTCGACGCCCCGGGCAGCGCCGACCGCATCGCCAAGGCGGTCGACAAGCTCTCGGAGAATTCGGACCACGAAACCAAGACCCAGACCGAACAGGCCTTCAATCAGTCGTTCGCCAAGCAGTTCGCGGATATCGGCCTGATCGTCACCGCGATCATGGGCGCGGTGTTCTTCACCCTGCTGCTGCTCACCGGCAACACCATGGCGCAGGCGGTCCGCGAGCGCGTGCCCGAACTCGCGGTGCTGAAGACGATCGGTTTCTCCAACCGCACGGTGCTGTGGCTGGTGCTGTCCGAATCGATCCTGCTGGTGGTGCTGGGCGGCGTGATCGGGATGGGCGGCGCGGCGCTGATGATGCCCGGCGTGAGTGCGGCCAGCGGCGGCGCGATCCAGTTGCCGACGGTGTTGCCGCAGACCTGGGCGGTGGGTTTCGCGCTGATGATCGCCATCGGCGTGACCGTCGGCCTGTTGCCCGCGATGCGCGCGATGCGCCTGAAGATCGTGGATGCGCTGGCGGGCCGATGAAACGTCCCGCCTCCCGCACTTGCCGCGCAACCGCGCGCAGCGCTCCCGGCGACGCGCCGGCACCCCATTCGATGGAATCCGCACAATGAACAGACTTCGCAAATGGGCGATCAACTTCGCCACGCTGTTGGCGCTGATCGCAGGCCTCGCCGCCTGGACGTTCCTGCCGTGGTACGGCGTACTCGCCGCCGCCGCCGTGCTGGCGCTGTGGCTGCTGTTGACCCGACGCGGGCAACAGACGCTGGCGGTGACCGGGATCGGCATCAGCAGCCTGCCGCAGCGCTGGGGCGCGTCCAGCGTGATCGTGATCGGCATCGCCGGCGTGGTCGGCGTGCTGGTCGCGATGCTGGCGATGGGCGAAGGCTTCCAGGCCACGCTCAAGGGCAGCGGCAACGAGCGCACCGCGATCATCCTGCGCGGCGGTTCGCAGGCCGAAACCAATTCGGTCATCACCCGCGATCAGGTGCCGCTGATCAGCGCGCTGTCGGGCATCGCCCGCGGCGACGACGGCAAACCGGTGATCTCGGCGGAACTGTCGCAGGTGGTCAACCTGCCGACCAAGAGCGACGGCACCGACGCCAACGTGCAACTGCGCGGCATCGGCGACGCCGGCTGGGCGCTGCGCCCGCAGGTGAAACTCGTGCAGGGCCGCAAGTTCAAGCCGGGCCTGCGCGAACTGATCGTCGGCCAGGGCGCCGTCAACCAGTTCCGCGGCATCCAGGTCGGCCAGCAGCTCAAACTCGCCAACCAGATGTGGACCGTGGTCGGCCAGTTCGCCAGCGGCGACTCGCACGACTCGGAACTGTGGGCGGACGGCGAAGTGCTGGTCTCGACCTACAACCGGCAGGCGTTCCAGTCGGTCACGGTCCAACTCGACGGCAAGGACGGCTTCAAGAAATTGAAAGCGGCCTTGGCGGGCGATCCGCGCCTCAAGCTCGACACCCAGACCACCCGCGACTACTACAGCAAGCAGTCGGAGAATCTGAGCAAGCTGATCAGGATCCTGGGCATCGTGATCGGTACGATCATGGCGGTCGGCGCGGTGTTCGGCGCGCTCAACACCATGTATGCCGCAGTCTCCGGACGTTCGCGCGAAATCGCGACGATGCGCGCGCTGGGTTTCCGCGGCGTGCCGGTGGTGATCGCGGTGATGATGGAAACGATGCTGCTGGCCCTGCTCGGCGGCATGCTTGGCGCGTTCATTGCATGGCTGGTGTTCAACGGCTACCAGGTGTCCACATTGGGCAACAACTTCAGCCAGGTGGTGTTCCAGTTCAAGGTCTCGCCCGAGCTGCTGTGGACCGGCCTGAAGTGGGCATTGGGTATCGGCCTGGTCGGTGGCCTGTTCCCGGCGCTGCGCGCCGCGCGCCTGCCGGTGACGGATGCGTTGCGGGCGGGCTGAGTTACCGGTCCGCAACGGCATGCGATGAAAGAACGCCCGGCTCCGGCCGGGCGTTGTCGTTTGTAGAGGTTTCGTCTGGCGCTTTCGTTCAGACGATCAACCGGCCGTCGCGCGCCGCGCCCGGCGCAGACTGTCGATCGCGAAGATCGCCAATGCGATCCAGATGACGATGAAACCGATCGCGCGATCGCGGTCGAAACTTTCGCGGAATACCAGCACGCCGATCAGGAACTGCATGGTCGGGGCGATGTACTGCATCAAGCCGATGGTGGACAGCGGCACGCGGCGCACCGCGAACGAGAACGCGATCAGCGGCAGCGCGGTCAGCACGCCGGCGAAGACCAGCAGCGCGTCGACACCGAACCCCCAACCGCTGAAGAACCCGCCCCGCCCGCTGCTTTCGATCCACAGCAGATAACCCAGCGCGGGCAGCAGCAGCACCGAGTTCTCGAAACCGAGCCCGGTCACCGAATCGACCGCCGCGAGCTTGCGGATCAACCCGTAAATGCCGAACGAGGTCGCCAGCGCCAGTGCGATCCACGGAAAGCTGCCGTAGTTGAAGGTCAGCCACAGCACGCCGAGCGCGGTGATGGCGACCGACACCCACTGCGTCGGATTGAGGCGCTCGCGCAGGAACAGCGTGCCGATCACCACGTTGAGCAACGGGTTGATGAAATAGCCCAGGCTGCTTTCGACCACATGTCCGGCGTTCACCGCCCAGATGTACAGCCCCCAGTTGAGGCCGATGCACAGGCCGCTGAGGGTCAACATCGCAGCGAGCCGCGGCTGCGCCAGGATCGCCTTGAACCAGCCGCGGCCCTGCGACCACAGCAGCCACAGCGCCACCAGCACCGCGCACCACAGCACGCGGTGGGCGACGATCTGCAGCGACGGCACCGCCTTGAGCAGATGCCAGTACAGCGGCATCAGTCCCCACAGCACGAATGCGCTGGCAGCAATCAACAGGCCTTTGCGATCGAGTCCCGGCATCAGGCGTCCGACGACTTCGACGCAGTGGCTTGCGGCGGTACGACTTCGACGCGCGACTTCGCCCGGCTGATCACCACCACGCCGACCAGGATCGCCGCCAGCGCACCGAGATCGTGCAGGCTGAAGCGCTCGTTGCCGAGCCATGCGCCCAGCAGCACCGCGATCGGCGGATTCACGTAGGCGTAGCTGGACGCCAGCGCCGGCCGCACGTGGTTCAGCAGCCAGACGTAGGCGCCGAAGCCGATGATCGAACCGAACAGCGCGAGATAGATCAGTGCGACCGTGCCGTGCGCGGTCGGCGCGGCCGGCAGTCGTTCGCCCATCGCCAAGCCCAACACCACCAGCATCACCCCGCCGCACAACATCTGCGCGGCGGCGGCCATGAACGGCGACGGCAGGTCGCGTCCGCGCGACCACACCGAACCGAAAGCCCAGGCGATGGGCGCGATCAACAGCATCACCAGGCCGCTGGGCGCGGACGACAGGCTGCTGCCGGCGTTGAGCCACAACACGCCGAGAAAACCGATGCCGATGCCCAACCATTCGCCGCGGCTGGGGTGGCGACCGAACATCGCGCCGAACAGGCCCATCCACAGCGGCATCGACGCGATGGCGATGGCGGCGAGCCCGGACGACACCTGTTCCTCGGCCAGCACCACCATGCCGTTGCCCAGCAGCATCATCAGCAGGCCCATGACCGCCAGCGACGGCCACTGCGCGCGCGTCGGCGCCGCCACGCCGCGCCAGCGCAGCACTGCGTACATCAAGCCACCGGCCAGCAGCATGCGTCCGCCGGACACCGCCAGCAGCGGCGGCCAGCCCCCTTCCAGCGCGAAACGGATGCCCAGATAGGTCGAGCCCCAGACCAGGTACACCGAGGCGAGCGCGAGCGCGATTGCGAGAGCGGAGACAGGCCGCGGGGCGGCCGCGGATGGAGAGGCCATCGCAGTGCTCGAAAGAAGAGGAATCGGGGAAGTACTGGGGGGAAGCGCTGGCGGCGCATGGAGAAATGCAGAATCTCGTCGCAGCGCGGCGACCGGGCCATTCTACGCCCGAGTTCGCGCGCGCGTTCCTGCCGATTGACGCGCGTTGCGGAACACTGTGGCGCTGTCGGACTTTGTGGGAGCGACGCGAGTCGCGACAGGCATCAGGAAGCGGATGAGCCGCCAGATTGGGCCGAAAGCTGCGTTCGTCCGCTACATTCGGCCGCTGTCTCCCCCCCTCGTCGTGGGTGGTTCGTCGCGACACGCGTCGCTCCCACAACAACCATCGCTGCCGACTAGGCACCCGCCGATTCGCGGCCCAGCAACTGCTGCTTCAACGCCAGACCCCAGCGATACCCGCCCAGGGAGCCGTCGCCGCGGATCACGCGATGGCACGGGACGACAATGGCGACGCGGTTGTGTGCGCAAGCGCTGGCGACCGCGCGCGCAGCCTTGGGCGCGTCGAGCGCCGCGGCGAGTTCGGCGTAACTGCAGGTTTCGCCGCGCGGGATCTTCATCAGCGCATCCCAGACGCGCTTCTGGAACGCGGTGCCGATCAGATCGACCGGAATCCGCGCCGCCGCTGCGCCCTTGCCGGCCAGCGCATCGGCCACCGCGCGCACCCGCGGCGCGAGGAATTCATCGCGACCGGCGTCGACCTGCTGCAGCCGCGCGCGCGGGAATTCGGCGTGGAGTTTGCGTTCCAGCGAATCGACATCCTCGCCCAACTCGACCATGCAGATGCCGCGCGCGGTGGCGGCCACGATCGCCTGCCCCAGCGCGGTGTCGACGATGCTCCAGCGGATGTCCTCGCCATCGCCGCCGGCGCGATAGCGCGCGGGGGTCATGCCGAGTTTCGCCGCGCCGGTCTCGTACACCCGCGACGGCGAGCCGTAACCGGCGTCGTACAGCGACGCGCTGACATCGCGGCCGTCCTTCAGCGCGGACCGGAACGCGCCGAGCTTGCGCTGGGCCAGGTATTCGGCCGGGCTCAGCCCGAAACGCGCGCGGAAACGGCGCTGCAGGTGCGAGGCGCTGAGGCCGACGGCCTCCGCGAGCTCAGCCAGCGTGGGTTCGCCGGCATCCAGTAGTTCGCGGGCGCGCTCCAGCGGGGACGTGCGCGGCGGAATGGGCGATCTGTCGATGGACGATTTGTTCATGCCGGACAGGCTAACGGGCGCACAAGGCGCCCGCTATCCGATTCTTGCGCGACTGCTCCACCGCATGATGCTTCGCGCCATGTCTGTGCGAGGAATCGAGGACGCTTATTCGGTCCAGCGCCCCGAGACCTTCGACTCCGGCAGCACCTGCGCCGACAGCGGCTGATCGCGGCCCAGCACCTGCACCGCATCGGCCAGGATCGCGGCCGACTCGCGCAGCAGCGGGTCCGGACGCTTTTCGGCGGCCTTTTCGCGGGCGGCATCCTTGGCGATGTCGCGCTCGCCCGAGGTCAGGCCGTCGTCGGTGTCGTCGCTCAGCGGATCGAGATCCAGGCCGATGGCCTTGCGGGCTTCCTGGCGCTGTTTGCGCTTGGCGGCGTCGCGGTCGCGCTCGGCGCGGCGCGAAGCCTCGTTGAGCGAGATCGACTTCTTCGCCACTTCCTCGCGGAACTGGGCGATGTCCTCGGACCACCACTGGAATTCCTTGTCCTGCGCCACGCGCGCGCTGTGCAGGGTTTCCAGCTGCGGCAGCAGCGGGCCGAAATCGCCGTAACGGGTATGCGGCACGGCCGCGATGCGGGTCCACGGCAGCGCATTCTTGTAGGTGCTTTCGCCGAATTCGCTGGCGTCCACGGTGACCGGGAACTTGATGTCCGGCACCACGCCCTTGTTCTGGGTGCTGCTGCCGCCGGGCAGGAAGAACTGGGCGATGGTCAGCTTCACCTGTCCGAAACGCTTGCCGTCGTTCATCGGCCAGCGGTCCAGATCCACGAGGTTCTGCACCGTGCCCTTGCCGAAGCTGGTTTCGCCGATGATCAGGCCGCGGCCGTAATCCTGGATCGCGCCGGCGAAGATTTCCGATGCCGACGCCGAACCGCGGTTGATCAGCACCGCCAGCGGACCGTCCCAGGCCACGCCCGCGGTGGAATCGCTGTCCACCTGCACGCGGCCGCCGGACTCGCGCACCTGCACCACCGGACCCTTGTCGATGAACAGACCGGTCAATTCCACCGCTTCGGCCAGCGAACCGCCGCCGTTGTTGCGCAGGTCGATGACCACGCCGTCGAGCTTCTGGGTGCGGAAGTCGCGCAGCAGGCGATCCACGTCGCGGGACGCCGAAGCGTAATCGTTGCTGTTGGTGCGGCGGCCTTCCCAATCCTGATAGAACGCGGGCAGTTTGATCACACCGATGCGGCGCGCGGGCTCGGCGCCGACGGCGGGCACGTTCAGCACCTCGCCCTTGGCGGCCTGCTCTTCGAGCCGGATCTTGGCGCGATTGAGCACGATCCGGGTCGGCTTGCTGTCCAGCACCGCCTCGGCCGGCACGATGTCCAGGCGCACCTGGGTGCCCTTCGCGCCCTTGATCTTTTCGACCACATCGTCGATGCGCCAGCCCACCACGTCTTCCATCGGCCCACTCGCGCCTTGGCCGACGCCGACGATGCGATCGCCGGCCTTCAGCTTGCCGCTGAGCATCGCCGGGCCACCCGCGATCAGCTCGCGGATCACCACCACGTCTTCCTGTTTCTGCAGCTGCGCGCCGATGCCTTCCAGCGACAGGCTCATGCTCTGCTCGAAGCGGTCGGCCGCGCGCGGGTCGAAATAGTCGGTATGCGGATCGATCGAGGTGGCGTAGGCGTTGAGGAAGGTCTGGAAGGCGTCGATGCCGTTGAGCTCGGCCACGCCTTTCGCCATATTGGCGTAACGCTTGTCGAGGGTCTTGCGGATGTCTTCGGGCTGCTTGCCGGCCAGCTTCAGGCGCAGCCAGTCGTTGCGCACCGACTGTTCCCACAGTTTGTCGAGTTCGGCGGTATCGGCGGCCCACGGCGCGTCTTCGCGGTCGTAGTTCCAGCGATCATCGCCTTCGAAGCTGAAAATGTCCTTCGCCAACAAGCCGCGGGCGTGTACGACGCGCGCATTCACGCGCTGCTGGTACAGGGCGAACATCTCGAACGCCGGCGCCACTTCGCCGCTCTTGATCGCGTCGTCCAGCCGGTTGCGGTAGCCGTCGAGTTTCGAGATGTCGCCGGCGGTGAAGAACAACTTGCCGGGATCGAGCGACTCGAGATAACGGTCCAGCATCTCCGCCGAGAGCTTGTCGTCCAGCGCCCGCGGGCGGTAGGCGTAGCGGCTGTCGGACAGCACGCCGTAGACCAGTTTCGCGGCGGTGGCCTGCTCGGCGCTGGGGTTGCCGGCATCGGCCTGCGCCGTGAGCCACGCCACCGGCACGGTGAGTGCGAGGGCCAGCAGGGAAACCGGAAGGGCTTTGGCGACTTTCATCGGCGATCTCGTTGGTTGAAGCGAACGTGTGGGGACGTGCGTAGTCGAGAACTGGTGTACGAAGCAGGTGGCACTGAACATGTGACGAAGAGCATGCGGTCTGCGGATGCACCAAACATAAACCGGCGCGTCCAGCCTACGACTCTGGAGAGTACCGAAAGTTTCGGCGCGCACACACCGCCCAAGGTCATGGCTGACGGACGGAATGCGTTTGCCCGACGACCGGTCGGGCTGCTGTTCATCTTCGAAACGAGGAGATTCGGTATCCGCGGCGGCATCTGCGGCAAAGTTCGCACACGCTGCGTCGCCGTCCGCAGGACAGTGCGTTTTAAGCCGGGCGCATCAAGACCGGCTCAGGCGAAGCCGGCGTCCGCAGCCTGCTTGTCGGCGTGGTACGAGCTGCGCACCATCGGGCCGGAGGCGACGTGGGTGAAGCCCAGGGACATGCCGTAGACCTCCAGCGCCTTGAATTCGTCGGGGGTCCAGTAGCGCATCACCGGGTGGTGGTGGGCGCTGGGCTGCAGGTACTGGCCGATGGTGATCATGTCCACATCGTGCGCGCGCAGGTCGCGCAGGCTGCCTTCGACCTGTTCCATGGTTTCGCCCAGGCCGAGCATGATGCCGCTCTTGGTCGGTACGTCGGGATGCTGGGCCTTGAACTGCTGCAGCAGGGTCAGCGACCACTGGTAGTCGGCGCCCGGGCGCACGTTGCGATACAGCTCGGGCACGGTTTCGAGATTGTGGTTGAACACGTCCGGCGGATTCGTGGCCAAGATCTCCAGCGCCCGCTCCATGCGGCCCTTGCCGCGGAAGTCGGGGGTGAGGATTTCGATCTTGGTCCGCGGGCTGTGCTCGCGCACGGCGGCGATGCAGTCGACGAAATGCTGGGCGCCGCCGTCGCGGAGGTCATCGCGGTCGACGCTGGTCACCACCACGTATTTCAGGCCCATGTCGGCGATGGTGCGGGCGAGATTCAGCGGCTCGTCGGCGTCCGGCGGCTTCGGCCGGCCGTGGGCGACGTCGCAGAACGAGCAGCGGCGGGTGCAGACCTCGCCGAGGATCATGAATGTCGCGGTGCCGTGGCTGAAGCACTCGTGGATGTTCGGGCAGCTGGCTTCTTCGCAGACCGTGACCAGGCGGTTCTCGCGCAGCTTGGCCTTGAGGTTCTGCACCGCGTTGCCGGACGGAATGCGCACCCGGATCCACGACGGCTTGCGCAGGACCGGGGCATCGGCGAACTGCACCGGCGAGCGCGCGATCTTGTCGCCGGCGACTTGCTTTGCGCCCGGCTCGAGCGACGCGGGCGCGTCGCCGAGGACGACGGTGAGCGGGATGCGCTTCTCGGAGGAGGGGCTCGGCGTGGACATCGGGATGGCCTAGGCCGCTGCGGCGGCAGCGACGGAAAGTGGGGACAGTGCGGCGAGAGCGATCAGGTCCGGCGGCGGCGCGGTCTGCAGTTGCAGACCGAACTGCCCCGCCAGATTTTCCAGCAACACCGGCTTGACCGCATCGAGGCTGGAGGGGCCGCCCAAGTCTAGCATCGAGGTCACCTGCAGCCCGGCGTAGCCGCAGGGGTTGATGCGGTGGAAAGGAGATAAGTCCATGGCGATATTGAATGCCAGACCGTGGAAAGTGCAGCCGCGACGGACGCGGATGCCCAAGGCGCCGATCTTGGCCCCATTGACGTAAACACCGGGGGCGCTTTCGCGACGTTCGGCGTGGATGTTCCAGTGGTCGAGGGTGTCGATCAGCGCCTGTTCGATCTTGCACACGTACTCGCGTACGCCGACTTTCAGGCGCTTCAGGTCCAGCAGCGGGTAGGCCACGATCTGGCCCGGGCCGTGGTAGGTCACCTGGCCGCCGCGATCGACCTTCAGCACCGGGATGTCGCCGGGCATCAGCACGTGTTCGGGCTTGCCGGCCTGGCCGAGGGTGAACACCGGGTCGTGCTCGACCAGCCACAGTTCGTCCGGCGTGTCGGCGCTGCGGGCGTCGGTGAAGCCCTGCATCGCGCGCCACACGGGTTCGTAGGCCACCCGGCCCAGATCGCGGACCTGCGCCGGCGGGACCGCTAGAGCGTCCACTTGATCCTCGGCTCGGCGCGCAGCGCTTCGTGGGCCGCTTCGTAACGGCCGCGGTCTTCGGCGTGGAAGCTCAGGCGGATCGAGACGAACTTGCCGCCCGAGGAGTTCCGCGCGGCGACGGTTTCGCGCAACACCGTGATACCGATGGCTTCCAGCAGTTCCGGGATGCGTTCTTCCAGACCCACGCCCGCCGGACCCATGGCGGTGATCTCGAAAACGCCGGGGAACTGGAAGCCGTGGTCGGGGTGGTCGGAATGGATGTCCCTGGCGCAATTATGGGCGCGCTGGGCGGGCAACCCAAGCCTGTACGTCTGCGGATGGCGTCAGCCGACGCGCGCCAGGCAGCGCCGTGTCAGCCAGAGCCATATCCGCGGTATCACCAGCCCGGCATCCGCGAGGGGTCCAGCCCCGCGACCTCGAACACCGCACTGCGTTTGCCCAGGCCTTTCACCGGGAATTCGATTTCGAGGGTCTTCGCGTCCTGCGTCATCTTCCACAGCGCGCGTTCGTCTTCGATGAACATGGCGATGGCTTCGTCGGTGTCCGGGCGCGAGCCGGGCAGCGATTTCGCGGGTTTGCCGTCGAGCTTGATCGGCAGCCGGCAGCCGCTGTAGCAATTGAAGTCGCCACCCTGCAGCACGAGGTAGCTGCTGCGGCCCCAGGACGGGTGGTCGCGGAAGATCAGCCGCACCTGGGTGGGGCCGCTGCCGTCGACATCCACGTCGTCCTTCGCATAGATCGCCGAGGACCGCTGCAGGCCGCCTTTCACGCTTTCGGTGCCGTAGCTCCACAGCGCGGCGGTGCGTTTGGCTTCGCGGGTCTCGTCGAGCTTCTGTTTCACGCCGTCGAATTCGCCGCGCACGCGCTTGGCGGCCGCGCTGTCCGGGTACTGGGCGATCAACACGTCGGCCTGCGCTTTCGCCAGCGCCCAGTTCTGCTTGCTCACCGCGTCGTCGAACGCAGCGGCGCCTTCCTGCGCTTTGGCTTCCAGCGCCGCGGCCTGTTCGGCAGCGGCGGCTTTGGCCACTTCCGGGTCTTCGCCGCAGCCGGCGAGCATCGCGCAGGCGGCCGCGAGCGCAAGCGCGCGGAGCGTGCCGATCGTGAGCCGGCCGATGATGAGCATGTTCATGGCGACATTTCCTGTGGCCCGGCCGGCCGGCCGCGTTCGATCAGCATCGCGACCGCTTCGGCGGATTCGCCCGGCCGCTCCATCAGCGACATGTGGCCGCAGTCTTCCAGCATCACCTGGCTGGCGTGCAGAATGCGCGCGGCGTACAGCGCCATCGCGCTGGGATCGATCACCTTGTCCTGTCGGCACCACAGCAGCAGCGCCGGCTGCGCAATATTCGCGGCCGCGGCGCCGGGCATGAAACGTTCGTCGCCGCGGCCGATCTTGTCCAGCACGCTCTGTTCGAAGTCGGCATCGCGCTTGCGCTGGGCGATATAGATGTCGGTGGCCGGCCACGGCACCCATGGCCGCGTCTCGCGGTTGTGGAACACGGTGGCGAGATAGCGCTCCAGCGAGGCGTCGTCGCTCACGCCGAACGGATTATTGCCGGCGAGCACGTCCTTGCCGAACTGGTTGTCCTCGAAGCGCACGCCGGCGGCGTCGAGCAGGCCCACGCGCGCGACCAGATTCGAATAGCGCGCCGCGGTGAGCGCGGCGATGCCGCCGCCCATCGAGTGGCCCAGCAACACCACCGGCCGGCCGCCGGAGACCTCGGGCTTGCGCAGGAATGCAGCGACGCGGGCGCTCTGCGCGACGAAACCGTAGTCGGCGCCGTCGCGGCGTTCGCTCTGGCCCCAGCCGGGCAGGTCGGGAATGACGATGCGGTAGCGGCCGCGCAGCGCGCGCGCGACCCGGTACCAGTTTTCCTTGCTGCCGGTGTACCCGTGCAGCATGACGATGGTAGGCGCGTCGGGCTTGTCGGCCTTCAGTTCGACCCAGGTCCAGCGGTGGTCGTCGACCACGGTCTCGTGCGACGTCGCCCCGAGCCGGATGCGCTGCTTGGCGAACTCGCCGCGGATCACCAGCCCCGGGTCGAGCCACAGGGCGAGCGCCATCGCGACCAGGATCGCACCGGCGATCCAGTTCGCGATGGCTGCTTTGCGCGGAGACAGCAACGCCATCGCTTCAGCGCATCACTTGGCCGGTGCTTCAGGGGCGGGCGGCGCCGCGGCGGCGGCAGGAGCCGCTTCGGCAGGCGCGGCGACCGGCTTGGCTTCGTCGATCACCTTCTGCACCGAACCTGTGGTGATCGGGTGGTAGCCCGGCTTCGCCTGCTCGAACACCTGCTTGGCCAGCGCGAGACCGGCCTCGGTCTTCGCCAGCGCGGTGTAGGTCGGCATGATCAGTTTGCGGCGGCCGATGCGCTGCAGGAACGCGGCGATGGCGTCGTTGGCCTGGGTGTAGCCGTTGCTCACCGCCAGCGGATACCAGCGCTGGGCGATTTCGCCGTTCATGGTGCCGGTGAACCGGTAGGCGGCGTCGAGCTGGCTCAGCTGCTCGATCGTCAGCGTGTCCGGCAGGCTCTCGATGAAATGCACCCATTCCTGCGTGGTCCAGGGCTTGGTGATGGCGACCGGCGGCAGGTTGCCGGTGCCCAGCCAGGCCAGACGCGCGGAATCGACCACGCCGAAGCGACGGGCCTGCATCTGCGGCGCGGTCGGCGGAATGCCCGGGTCGTACAGCCACGCATCGAATTCGGCCTGGCTCACGACGTTCGGGTATTTGTCGAGCAGATGGGTCTTGGCGTAACCGGCGAACTGGCGGGTGTCGATGCTCTGGAACGCGAAGTGATTGAAGTATTCGCGCAGGAACGGATCGAACTTCTCGCGGCCGTAGCGCTGTTCGAGGAACTGCAGGAACCACGCGCCCTTGGTGTAGACCGTGGCGCTGCTGCTGTTGTCCGGGTCTTTCAGCACGCCGGGCTTGGTCGCCAGCGCCTGCAGCGAGGGATCGATCTCGGCGAACTCTTTCTTCAGTTCGTTGCGCTCGATCACGTTCTCCATCACCGCCTGGTCTTCGCCGTACAGCACTTCGATGATGCGGTTCTCGACGTAACTGGTGAAGCCTTCGTTCAACCACGCATCCTTGGCGCTGGAGAAGGTGACGAGGTTGCCCGACCAGCTGTGCGCCAGTTCGTGCGCGATCAGCGCGACCAGGGTCTTGTCGCCGACGATGACGGTCGGGGTGAGGAAGGTCAGGCGCGGATTCTCCATGCCGCCGTACGGGAACGACGGCGGCAGCACCAGCATGTCGTAGCGATCCCAGCGATAGGCGCCGTACAGGCCCTCGGCGGTGGCGATCATCTTTTCGGTGTCTTCGAACTCGGCCACGGCCTTGTCGAGCATGGTCGGCTCGGCCCACACGCCGCTGCGGTCGGAGATGCGCTTGAACGTCAGGTCGCCGGCGGCGATCGCCATCAGGTACGACGGGATCTTCTGCGGCATCTTGAAGGTGTAGTCGCCGTCGCGGATCGCATTCGGGTCGTTGTCGGCGCTCATCAGCACCATCACGTCCGGGCGCGAGGTCACGTGGGCGCTGTAGGTGTAGCGCACGCTCGGCGTGTCCTGCAGCGGCACCCAGGAGCGCGCGTGGATCTGCTGCGACTGGCTGAACATGAAGGGCAGTTGCTTGCCCTCGGTCATCGACGGCTCCAGCCACTGCAGACCGGAGGCCTGCGGCGAGGTGGTGTAGGTCACCCGCACCTCGGGGTTGCGCTGCGGGGTGTCGATGCTGAGCTTGCTGCCCAGCACCGGGTCGGCCGCGGCCAGCGCGTATTTCAGCGGCGCCCAGGCGCCCTTGGCGTCGGTGCCTTCGACCTTGGCGATGGTCAGATCGCGGGTGTCCAGCACCAGCGTGGTCGCCGCGCCGTCCTTCCAGTCCAGCTGATACGTAGCGATGCCGGCCAGCGTCCTGGTGTCGAAGTCGATCTTCAGATCCAGGGTCAGATCCTTGATGACGACTTTGCCCGGTTCGGCATAGGAATGTTCGTCGACCACCGCCGATGCCGCCGCCGGCGACTTGGCCGCGGGGGCGACGGGCGCCGCATCTTCGGACTTGCAGGCGGTCATCATCAGCGTGGCGAGCAGGGGCAGGGCCAGAATGGAAGCGCGCATGGCATTGGCTTGGCTGGGAAAGCGGCCAGTGTACCCGCCCGGGCGCGGCCCCGGCGCGGCATCGGTCGTGCTGCGCCGGTCGGGGTGTCCCCGGCCCGGAGCGGATTTCGTTAATCGTCCACAGACAGCGACAATACGACCGCAAGGACACAGCCGCCGAGCGCCACCCGCGCTGTCCATCGCTCTGCCAGACACCTTCCACACGCACACAGCCACAAGGTAACCACTGATGACCCACCAATCCCGCGGATCCATCGCCCTCTACGCCGGCCTGCTCACCCTCGCCGTGACCGCGGTCCTGGCCGCGCCCGCCCAGGCCCAACGCCAGAGCGCGCAGGATCAGCGCAAGCAGAAGACGGCCGAAATCCCGACCTGCGCCAAGCCGCTCGGCACGATCAGCGTGCTGGAGCCGGAAGACGGCACCGACTGGTGGAGCGGTCAGCAGTTGCCCGCCCCGTCGAAGCTGATCAAGGTGTTCATCAGCAAGTCGCGCTGCTTCACCCTGGTGGACCGCGGCGCCGGCCTCGACGCCGCGCAGCGCGAACGCGCGCTGGGCGCCAGCGGCGAACTGCGCAACCGCGCCAACGTCGGCAAGGGCCAGATCAAGGCCGCCGACTACGTGATGGTTCCGGACCTGATCGCGCGCAACAGCAACGCCGGCGGCAACAGCGTCGGCGGCCTGATCGGCGGTCTGGTCGGCGGCCGCGCCGGCGCGGCCATCGGCGGCCTGAACTTCCAGAAGAAGACCGCCGACGTGGTGCTGACGGTCACCGACGTGCGTTCGACCGAGCAGGTCGCGCTGGCCGAAGGCAGCGCCAAGAAGACCGACATCGGCTGGGGCGCCGGCGGCGGCCTGTTCGGCGGCAGCGGCTTCGGCGCCGGCGGCGCCAGCGGCTACGCCAACACCGAGATCGGCCAGGTCATCACCCTCGCCTACCTGCAGGCCTACACCGACATCGTGGCCCAGCTCGGCGGCCTGCCGGACAACGCCTCCGCCGCCAACGCACAGCAGGCGGTGACCGTCGCCAAGCCGGCGCGTCTGTTCACCACCGCCAAGGGCACCAAAGTGGTGCGCAGCCTCGACGTGGGCATGATGCTGTACCCCACCGGCAACAAGGAAGGGATGATGTGGGAAGTGGAAGACGAACTCGGCAACAAGGGCTGGATCTCGTCGACGCTGATCGAACTGTCGCGCTGAGCCTCATCGGCGGCAGACACGAAAAAGGGCGCTTCGGCGCCCTTTTTCTTTGGCATCGAAACCTGCCCGCTGCTACAGCCGCGCCCGGATCAGATCCAGCAGCGCATCCGCCAGCACCGTCTTCGGCCCCGGCCCCAGCGCATGCGCGGTGTCGGCGTCGATCACCGTCAGCGCGTTGTCGTCGCTCTCGAAGCCACAGCCTTCGCGGCCGACCTGGTTGGCGGCGATCATGTCGAGCTTCTTGCGCACCAGTTTGCCGCGGGCGTAATGCTCGACATCGTTGGTTTCCGCGGCGAAGCCCACCACCACCCGCGGCCGCTGCGCATGCGCGGCCACTTCGGCCAGCACGTCGGGCGTGCGCACCAGTTCGACGGTCATCGTGTCGATGGCGGCCGCATCGCCGTCGCCGGACTGCGTGGTTTTCTTGATCTTGTGCGGCGACACCGTGCGCGGCGTGTAATCGGCCACCGCGGCCGCACCGATATAGATGTCGGCCGGCAGCGCGGCCATGACCGCATCGCGCAATTGCACCGCCGAACGCACGTCGACGCGGCGCACGCCCGCGGGCGTGGGCAGACTCACCGGGCCGGCCACCAGCACCACTTCGGCGCCGCGGCGGGCGGCGGCGGCGGCGATCGCGAAACCCATCTTGCCGCTGCTGCGGTTGCCGATGAAACGCACCGGGTCGAGGTCTTCGAACGTCGGACCGGCGCTGATCAGCAGGCGCTGGCCGGCGAGGTCGGCGGCGACGCTATCGGCAGCGACATGCTCGGCAAAGAATGCGGCCACCAGGTCGTTCACGATCTCCGGCGGCTCGCGCAGCCGGCCGGGGCCGAACTCGCCGCAGGCCTGGGCGCCGTCATCGGGTCCGATCACCTGCACGCCGCGGGCGCGGAGCGTCGCGACATTGGATTGCGTGGCCGGATGCAGCCACATCCGGTTGTTCATCGCCGGGACCACTGCGATCGGCGCGGTCGTCACCAGACACAGCGTGCTGACCAGATCGTCGGCCAGCCCGTGGGCGAGCTTCGCGAGGATGTCGGCAGTGGCCGGCGCCACCAGCACCCGGTCGGCCCAGCGCGCCAGTTCGATATGGCCCATCGCGGCCTCGGCGGCCTCGTCCCACAGCGAATCGCGCACCGACACCCCGGAGACGGCCTGCAGACTGGCCGCGCCGACGAAACGCTGGGCGTTCGCTGTCATCGCCACCTGCACCTCGGCACCGGCTTCGCGGAGACGGCGCACCAGTTCGATCGACTTGTACGCGGCAATGCCGCCGCACACGCACAGCAGAATGCGGCGACCGGTCAGCGTCTGCGCCATCGGGGTTTTCCTACGTCTGAACGAGCCGACAGCTTACCCGATGCCGCGGACATCCCCGACAGCGCCGCACCGGGCATGCGGCGATGCTGAGGCCCACACCGCCTGCGACCTCGCTTCCATGCAAATCCGCGACTGGCCCGACAACGAACGTCCCCGCGAAAAGCTGCTCAAGCGCGGCCCCGCGGTGCTGTCCGACGCCGAATTGCTGGCGATCTTCCTGTGCTCCGGCCTGCAGGGCTCGGATGTAGTCACCAGCGCCCGCCGGCTGCTGAACGACCACGGGCCGCTGCGCAACCTGCTGGAGCACACGCCGAAGCAGCTGCTGAAGCTGCCGGGCATCGGCCCCGCCCGGGCCTGCACCCTGCTGGCGGCGCTGGAACTGGGCAACCGCCATCTCGCCGCCGGGCTGGAGCGCGGCGACGCCCTCACCGACCCCCAGGCCGCCGGCCGCTATTTCTCGCAGCGCCTGCGCGGCCTGCCGCACGAGGTCTTCGCCGTGCTGTTCCTCGACACCCGCCACCGCTCGATCGCCTTCGAGGAAATGTTCCGCGGCACCGTCGACGGCGCCGAAGTCCACCCGCGCGAGGTCGTCCGCCGCGCCCTCGTCCACAACGCCGCCTCGGTGATCGTCGGCCACAACCACCCCAGCGGCAACGGCGAGCCCAGCGCCGCCGACCGCGCGATCACCGTCCGCCTGAAACAGGCGCTGGGACTGGTCGAAATCCGCCTGCTGGACCACTTCATCGTCGGCGACGGTGCGCCGGTGTCGCTGGCGGCGCGGGGGTGGGTGTGAGTGGCTCAAATCGTTCAGAAAATCACTGTCATCCCGAGCGCAGCGCGCCTTATCAACCTTTCATCTAGAACCCGGCGCACCTCTCAACTTGTCATCCCGAACCCGGCGCAGCCGGGGAGGGATCTGCTGTTACAGATGCCGAAGACCATGCGCGAACCCAAAATCTATTCCGTCTACATCCTCTCCAGCAGATCGAGAGCCCTCTACATCGGGGTGACCTCTGATCTGCTGCGACGCACACATCAGCATCGCACTCATGCAGTACCCGGCCATACTGCGCGATATCGCATCAACCGGCTGGTGTACTTTGAAGAAACAGAGGATGTTCACGCGGCCATCGAACGGGAAAAAACCCTGAAAGGGCTTCGACGCGAGAAAAAAATACGCCTGATCGAGACCGTGAACCCGAGATGGGATGACTTGGCTTCGGAATGGTTCGGGAAGCCATGAAGCGATCAGCAGATCCCTCCCCGGCTGCGCCGGGTTCGGGATGACAGTGGTTTTGAGCCCCGCCCACTGCCCCGCCCCCCCCAATTCCCGCCGCTCGCCGCCAGCGCCCTCAGCTACAATGCCCAACCCTCGAAACACCGCCGTTTTCTGGCGAAAATACTCCGTGAAATTCCAGCTCCGCGCCCTCATCGAACAGGGCATCGCCAATCTCCGCAGTCAGGGCACCCTGCCCGCCGACCTCGCCGCCCCGGACTTCGTGGTCGAACGCCCGAAAGACCGCAGCCACGGCGATTTCGCCACCAATGCCGCGATGACCCTGGCCAAGCCCGCGCGCAGCAACCCGCGCGCGATCGCCCAGGCGCTGATCGACGCCCTGCCCGTCAACGACGACATCGCTTCGGTCGAGATCGCCGGGCCGGGCTTCCTGAATTTCCGGCTGACCGCGGCCGCTTGGCAGCGCCAGTTGCGCAGCGTGCATGCCGAAGGCGACGCCTACGGCCGCAACGCCAGCGGCGGCGGTCGCACCGCCGGCGTGGAATACGTGTCCGCCAACCCGACCGGCCCGCTGCACGTCGGCCACGGCCGCGCCGCCGCCATCGGCGACTGCATCGCGCGCGTGCTCGACGCCAACGGCTGGAACGTGAAGCGCGAGTTCTACTACAACGACGCCGGCGTGCAGATCGAAAACCTCGCGAAGTCGACCCAGGCGCGCGCCAAAGGCCTGAAGCCCGACGACGCCGGCTGGCCGGAAGACGGCTATCGCGGCGACTACATCGCCGATGTCGCCCAGGCCTACCTCGACGGCGCTGCGGTCGAAGTCGACGGCATCATCGTCACCGCCGCCGGCGATGCAGCGGCTCCCGATGCGGATGACATCGACGCGATCCGCCGCTTCGCCGTGGCCTATCTGCGCCGCGAACAGAATCTCGACCTCGCCGCGTTCGGCGTGTCGTTCGACGTGTACTTCCTCGAATCCTCGCTCTACCGCGACCAGAAGGTCGAAGAAACCGTGCGCGAACTCATCGCCCACGGCCACACCTACGAGGAAGGCGGCGCGCTGTGGTTGCGCAGCACCGACTTCGGCGACGACAAAGACCGGGTGATGCGCAAGTCCGACGGCAACTACACGTATTTCGTGCCGGACGTGGCCTATCACCTCAGCAAATGGCAGCGCGGCTACGAACGTGCGATCACCGAACTCGGCGCCGATCACCACGGCTCGCTGGCCCGCGTGCTCGCCGGCCTGCAGGCGCTGGACTGCGGCATTCCCAAGGGCTGGCCCGAGTACGTGCTGCACCAGATGGTCACGGTGATGCGCGGCGGCGAGGAAGTGAAGCTTTCCAAGCGCGCCGGCAGTTACCTGACCCTCCGCGATCTGATCGACGAAGCCGGCTGCGACGCCGTGCGCTGGTTCCTGATCGCGCGCAAACCCGATTCGCAGCTGACATTCGACATCGACCTCGCGCGTTCGCAGTCGCTGGACAATCCGGTGTACTACGTCCAGCTGTCGCATGCGCGCATCTGCGGCCTCGGCCGCAAGCTCGCCGAACGCGACCTGTCCTACGACCGCGACGCCGGGCTGGCGCAGCCGCTGGACATCGCCAACACCGCGGTTCGCAACCTGTTGATCGATCTCTCGCGTTACCCGGAGATCGTCGAGGTCGCCGGCAAGGAGCTGGAGCCCCACCAGATCGCGATCTATCTCGTCGAGCTGGCGCAGACGTTCCAGTCCTATTACAACGACCACCAGTTCCTCGTGGACGATGCCGACACCCGCAACGCCCGGCTGGCGCTGGCCGAAGCCACCCGTCAAGTGCTCGCGAACGGACTGGCGATGCTCGGCGTATCGGCTCCGCAACAGATGCAGTTCGACGACAAAGCGGAGGCCGCGTAATGGCGGCCAAGCGCGGGAAATCGCAGGCGCGCCGCAATACCGGCGGCGGCAACAACAGCGGCATGCCCGGCTGGGCGTGGCTGGTGGTCGGTCTGGCGCTGGGCGTGGGCGTCTTTTTGATGGCGCCGAAATTCCTCGGCGGCGACGGCGCCGACAGTTTCTTCCGGCCGAAGCCGAACGCCGACGCACAGCCACCGGCGGTGGATGCGGTCAGCGATGAAGACCCCATCGTCGCCGATAACGGCAGCCCAACCGCCGCGACCGAGCCGACCGAGAAGCCGCAGGACTACGATTTCTACACCCTGCTGCCGGGCGACGAAACCGCGCTGAGCGACAGCGAGCTGGCCGAACGCGCGCGCGCCGAAGAAGCCGCACGCCAGCAGGCCGCGGACGCCGCGGAACAGAAACCCGCGAAGCCCGACACCGCAACGCCGCCGGCCATCGATGCGCCGACGACCACGCCTCCGGTGGCCGTGGACACGCCGGTAGCGCCGAAACCCGTCGCTACCGCCGAACCGCGCAGCGAAGGGCGCTACCTGCTGCAGGCCGGCGCCTTCGCCGCATCGGGCGACGCCGAGGCGCTGAAAGCCAAGATCGCGTTCCTGGGCCTCAGCGCCCGGGTCGAATCGGCGCAGATCCAGGACAAGACCGTGTACCGCGTGCGCATGGGGCCGTACGGCACCGCCACCGACCTGGCCGAAGCCAAACGCAAACTCGCCGGCGGCGGATTGCCGGCGATGGCGATCAAGGCCAAATAATCCGGATCACAGCAAGGGGAATCGCATATGCCGCATCGTCGCTGGATGTTCGTTCCGCTCGTTTCGATCGCACTGCTGGCCATGTTGGCCGTCGCGCCGACCCGCGCGCAGGACAAGGACGACGATGAGGCGCCGCAGCCGGTTCCCGCCGAGCTTCAATCCGCGGTGACCCGGGCCGAATTCCTCGGCCGTCAACTCTATCTGCACGACCGCGCCGCCTGGCTCGCGACCGACGCGATGCTGGCCGACAAGCGCATGCGCAAACTGCAGAAAGCCATCGGCGGCTGGGTCACCGAGCCCACCGCACTGGGCGTCCGCGTGATCTTCCTCAGCAGGGACGACACCCCGCGCCGGCTCTACGAAATCGATGTCGACGAAGCCGAACGCCTCTCCGAAGCGACCGTGGAATCGCCGACGCCGCTGACCGCCGATCATCTCGCCCAACTGCGCGCGCGCAACCTGGCGACATCGCAATCCTTCATGCAGTGCTCCCGGAAATACAACACCGTGGTATTGCCATCGAGCAGTGGCATGCGCGTCTATCTGATGCCCGGATTCGCCGAACACGGCGTCTACCCGCTCGGCGGGTATCACCTGTACGAGATCGACGGCGCCGGCGAGAAAATCCTGTCGTCGCGCAAATTCACCAACAGCTGCATCGAACACCACGATTCGCCGAAAGGCCTGCCGAAGGGCGCGACGCCGAGCTCCGCCATGTTCACCCACCTGCTCGATCCGCAGCCGACCGAAGCCCACGTGTTCGTGAGTCTCTACGCCAAGGTGCCGATGATGATCATGACCATCGACAACAAGATGATGTGGTCGGTGAAGAGCGGCAAGATCGAGCTGATCGACACGATGGATTGAGCCGCCGGTTCGACGTACAAGGTCGAAGCCATGCAGCGATCCATCGGCGCGGTCGCAAGCCCTGAGACGCCCCGCGGGCATCATTCTCCACCAACAGGAGAACGCCCATGACGCTCGAAGCCGCCCTGTTCAGGCCCGCCCTGAAACCTGTCGTCGATGCCCTGCTCTTGCGCTTCCGGCAGCGCCGGCAGCGCCAACTCCGACGCGGCGGCGAGGCCGCACTGCGCGACGCGATCCGCGAACTGTTGCTGCCGCATCCCGACGAGCGCCGGGTGGAAGCGAAGCTCGCGCAGGCACGCAGCGCCGGCGCGCTGGCCCGGGACATGGCATTGGCCGAAACGATGCTGGCGCGGCATCGCGAAACCCGGGTACGCACCATGGGCAAGACCCACCGCAGCCTGCGGCTCAGACAGGCGGCATGATCCAAGCCGCGTGACCCAAGCCGCGCGATCCAAGTCGCACGACCCGTGCATCGGTCTGCGTCGCGCCCGGCTAGAATCCGCAGCATGACCAAGACCATTCTCATCACCGGCGCCACGTCCGGTTTCGGCCGCGCCGCCGCCCGACGTTTCGTCGACGCCGGCTGGCGCGTGATCGCCACCGGCCGCCGCGCCGAACGCCTCGACGCCCTCGCCGACGAACTCGGCCGCGACCGCGTGCATACCGCCGCCTTCGACATCCGCGACGAGGCCGCGATGCGCGCCGCGCTGGACGCATTGCCGCAGGATTTCCGCGCCATCGACGTGCTGGTGAACAACGCCGGCCTCGCGCTGGGCACCGCGCCGGCGCAGCGCGCGGATCTCGCGCAGTGGCGGCAGATGATCGATACCAACGTCACCGCGCTGGTGACCCTGACCCACGCACTGCTGCCGGGCCTGATCGAGCGCAAAGGCGCGATCCTCAACGTCGGTTCCATCGCCGGCACCTATCCCTACGCCGGCGGCAACGTCTACGGCGGCACCAAGGCCTTCGTCTCGCAGTTCTCGCTGGGCCTGCGCAGCGATCTGCACGGCACCGGCGTGCGCGTGACCTCGATCGAACCGGGCATGGCCGAAACCGAATTCACGCTGGTGCGCACCGGCGGCGACGGCACCGCGTCGGACACGCTCTACAAGGGCGCCGAGCCGATCAGCGCCGATGACATCGCAGAGACGATCTTCTGGATCGCCAATCTACCGCCGCACCTCAACGTCAACCGCATCGAAGTGATGCCGGTGCGGCAGTCGTTCGCGGGGTTCCAGATCGCGCGGGACGCATGACGATGCATCTGCTGCTGCCTGCACTGATGGCCTTGGCGATCGGCATGATGCTGCCGCTGCAGGGGCTGGTGAACGCGCGGCTCGGCGCGCAGGTCGGCGGCCCGGTCGTGGCCGCGTTCGTCTCGTTCCTGATCGGCACGGTGCTGCTGGGCGCCTACCTGCTGCTGACGCGCACACCGCTCGCGATGGGCGGCGCTACCCGATTGCCACCATGGATCTGGACCGGTGGCCTGCTCGGCGCGCTTTACGTAGCTTGCTTCACCCTGCTGATGCCGCGACTGGGCGCGGCGTCGCTGATCTGCCTGGCGATCCTGGGCCAGGTGACGGCATCGCTGGTCTTCGACCACTTCGGCATTCTGCAGGCGCCGCGCAAGGCCGATCCGGTACGCATCGTCGGCGCGATCCTGATGATCGTCGGCGTGCTGATGGTCGCGGCGCCGTGGCGCAGCCCATCCAAGCCACCCGCCAGCGACGCCGCGCCAAGCGCCTGATCGGCCGAACGCTCAGCCGGCAGACGGCTCAGCCGTCGTCGACACCGGGACTGGCCTGCGCCGCGCCAGAATCCGGTCGCGCATCCGCAGCCCCGGCCGTTCGATGAGGTAGTACAGGATTGCCGCCGCAAGCAGCGATGCAATTCCATACACCGCGAACGCCACGAAACCCCGGCCGTCGAGCGCATCGCCGAGATGCCTTTCCACCAGACCGTAGACCGGTTTGTGTACGAGATACAGGCTGAACGACACCGCCGCCAGCCAGCCCGCGCCCGGCAACGCGCGGCGGCCGATCCAACTGCCCGGCTGCGCGCCTGCAAAGACCAGCAGCACCAATCCCAGCGACAGCACCGGCCAGCCGACGCTGTTGCCGAGCAGGCCGGCGCGTTCGCGGAACAGCCAGAACGCCAGCGCCATCGTCGCCAGTCCGGCCAGCGACACGAGGTTCGCGCGCGCGGCGACGCGCGTCCAACTGTCCGGGCGATACGTCTTCCACACCGCGAGGATCACGCCCGCGAGCAGACCGTCGAGGCGGTTCCAGGTCGGGTAGTAGATGTCTTCGACGAACCAGGCGCGCGCCGGCTGCAGCGCGTCGAAGTGCAGCCAGATCGACGTGCGCAGGACAATGCCGCCGATCACGATCGCCGCGCACAGCGCGACGAAGCCGGCGACCGACGGGCGCTTCGCGAGCAGCCACGCCAGCACCGGAAACACGAGATAGAAATGTTCTTCGACGCACAGCGACCACGCATGCGAGAACGCGGCGTTGTTGGCGTAATCGATCGACAGGTTGGTGAAGAAGCCGGCGAACTTCCACCACGGTTCCATGCCCGGCGCCTCGCGGAACCCGGGCCACAGCAGATACACCGCCAGCACCGCCCAGAACGCCGGCAGGATGCGGAACGCGCGGCGGAGGTAGAACTCGCGGAACGAAAAACGACCGCCATTCGCCAGCGGCTTCAACACCTGCGAACCGATCAGGAAACCGCTGAGCACGAAGAACAGATCGACGCCCATCCAACCGTACTGCTGCGCCCAGGCCCAGTCCTCGCCCAGACCGCCGACGAGAAACGAATGGAAGAGCATCGTCCACACCACCGCGATGGCGCGCAGCAGATCCAGGCCGGGCAGGCGCATCGAACACTCCAGTCAGGGCGCGAAACCAGCCCTGCGGTCGGAATGACGAGGCGCGTCGCGAAGCGGAATTCTAGTGCGTGTCCGCGCGCCCGGGATCGCCCGGGGCGCGATGTGACATCCGTTACGACAAGGGCTCGTCGCTGAGATAGGTGTACGCGGTCAGACCCATTTCCAGCGCCTCGTTGAGGCGCGCGGCCTCGCCCTTGCTGAGGTCCACGGCGCCGACCTTGGCGCGGTAGATGCGGCGCAGATCGTCGAGCTTGTAGCCGACGTAATCCAGCATCACGTCGGTGGTGTCGCCGCGGCGCTGCTGGGTGACCTTGAAGCCGTCGTCGCCGACGCGCACTTCGATCGCATCGGTGTCGCCGAACAGGTTGTGGATGTCGCCGAGGATTTCCTGATAGGCGCCAAGCAGGAAAAAACCGATGCGATAGCGTTCGCCCGAACGCAGCCCGTGCAACGGCAGCGAGCTGTGCAGATCTTCGTTCTCGACGTAGGTATCGATCTTGCCGTCGGAATCGCAGGTGAGGTCGGCGATCACGCCGCGACGGTCGGGCTTTTCGTCGAGACGCTCGATCGGCACGATCGGGAACACCTGATCGATCGCCCACACGTCGGGCATCGACTCGAACAGACTGAAATTGACGAAATACTTGTCGACCAGACGCTCGTTGAGTTCATCGAGCAGATCGCGATGGCTCTTTTCGTCGTAAGTCAGGCGCGCACGCACCGCATGCGCGATCGCGTAGAACAGATCGTCGAGACGCGCGCGACCGACCAGATCGAGCTGGCCCAGCGCATACAAGGACAGGCCTTCGCTGTGGTGATGCTGCGCTTCGTGGAACAACTCCACCGCCGGCCGGGTGTCGATGTCGGCGTAGATCTCGCGCAGATGGCGGATGACGTTGGCTTCATCGTCGTGCGCCGGCGGCACGCGCCCTTCCGGCGCGCGCTCCACTTCGGACACATTGGTGACCAGCATCGCGTGGTGCGCAGTCATCGCGCGGCCGCATTCGGTGACCACGCGCGGCGGCGCGATCTTGTATTCCTCGCAGGCTTCGGCCAGCGGCTGGACGATGCTGGAGGCGTACTGGTGGATGCCGTAGTTGATCGAGCAATAACTGCGCGAGCGCGTGCCTTCGTAATCGATGCCGAGGCCGCCGCCGACATCGACGTGGGTGACGTTCGCGCCCAGCTTCGACAGCTCGACGAAATAGCGCGTGGCTTCGCGCATGCCGTTGGCGATGTCGCGGACGTTGCTGATCTGCGAGCCCATGTGGAAATGCAGCAGACCGAGGCAATCGCCCATGTCGTTGTCGCGGAGCGTTTTCCACAGATCCAGCACCTGGCGCGGCGACAGCCCGAACTTGGCCTTGTCGCCGCCGCTGTTCTGCCACTTGCCGGCGCCCAGCGACGCCAGCCGCATGCGCACGCCGAGACCCGGCGTGACGCCCAGCGCCTTGGCTTCCTCCATCACCAGCGGCAGTTCGGACGGTTTCTCCACCACGATGAAGGTCTGCATGCCGAGCTTGCGGCCGATCAGCGCGAGGCGGATGTATTCGCGGTCCTTGTAACCGTTGCAGACGATCAGCCCGCCGGGCCGGCTCAGCGCCAGCACCGCCATCAGCTCGGGCTTGCTGCCGGCTTCCAGGCCGAAGCCCTCGCCCGCGTGCGACGCCAGGGTGCCGGCGACGGCCGCGTGCTGGTTGACCTTGATCGGATACACCGCGGTGTAGCCGCCGGCGTAATCCCATTCCTGCTGCGCCTGCGCGAACGCGGCCTGCAGCTTGCCCAGACGGTCGCCGAGGATCTGCGGGAAGCGCACCAGCAGCGGCAGTTTCGCGCCGCTGGCCTGGGCGGCGTCCACCACCGCGGACAGCGCCGCGCCCGGCGTCTGCGGACCCTGCGGATGGACGACGATGCGGCCCTCCGCATCGACATCGAAATACCCTTCGGCCCAGTGCGGGATCGAATAGGTCTTGCGGGCGAGGTCGATGGACCAAGCGGTCATGGGCATGTTTCCAGGGCGCTGCGGGGACGCGCATTGTAGGGCGGGCTCAAGCCCGCCGCTCGCCTTCCCAACCCCCGCTCACCTCCACAGCCCCGTTCAGCTTCCCCGCCGGTACAC
This sequence comes from uncultured Thermomonas sp., assembly GCA_966203835.1. Taxonomy (GTDB): domain Bacteria; phylum Pseudomonadota; class Gammaproteobacteria; order Xanthomonadales; family Xanthomonadaceae; genus Lysobacter_I. Next base: position 3,018 of record CBIHKW010000009.1, on the reverse strand, counting down.
CGGCCCCGGGCACAACGCGCGCACGCGCCGCGCCTCGGCCTTGTGCGCGCTTTCGGTGAACACGCTGACGCTGCCCGGCAGGCGCAGGGCGGCGACGATCCGCTTGAGCCCCGCCGTCTCGCTGACCACCGAGCCGCGCCAGGTGACCAGCAGCGCGTAGTGCGCCGGCTCGTCGGCCAGATCGAAGCGTTTGCGCGCCAGCCAGGCCTGGCCGACCTGTTCGATCCGGTGCAGGGTCTCGCAGAGGCCGTCGAGCGTCGCATCGTCGAGACCGTGGGCGATCAGATCGTCGTCGCCGGCCACGCCGTCGCGGGCCTCCAGCGATTTCGCGCGGTCGGCGAATTCGTCGCGCAGCGCGGACAGCGCGGCCGCCAGGCCGGGATTGAGCGTGCCGTCGCGCGCATAAGCACGCAGCTTTTCGAACGCCGGACGGATCGCGCCGGCGTCGAGGGTCATCGCCTGCCGCAGTTGTTCGACACCCGCGGCATCGCCCGCCTCGATCCGCAGCAGCGCGACCATGAACTGTGCGGTCGCGCTGTCCGGCGCAGCTTCGAGCGCCCGCTCGTAGTAGCGCAGCGGTTCGATGTCCGGACGCAGCGACTCGACCAACTGCGCGTACTGCAGGGTTTCGGCGGGGTCCAGTGCGCCGCGGCGTTCCAGTGCGTCCAGCCGATTGCGCTCCGGCTCGGCCGCCGCGTACTGCGATGTCCAGGGTTGCTTGATGTCATCGCGCCAGGCGATGTCGAGCTTGCGTTCGATCCGCGACAGCGACTCGCCGAGCATCGCGATCGCCGATACCGCCTGTTCGCGCAAGGCGGGCGAACCGCCGGTCGCCGCGACGCGCTGCGGCAAGGTGGGATGGGTATCGGTGAGGTCGTTCTCGCGTTCAGCGCTGCTCAGCAGCGCTGCGATATCGATCGGCGGCAATTCGCGCAGCGCCGCCGCCAGCATCGCGTTGAACTGCGGCGGCGGATGCGCCTGTGCGCGCATCCGCGCCTGCAGCTTCGGCCAGAAGCGCAGTTCGATCCATTGCGAGGCGTGTTCCAGGCGGATCAGCGCCGACACCCGCGCCGCCTCGCCGACCACGCGCGCGCTCACCGCATCGGCCGCGTATTCGTCCTCGCGCGCCATCACGAAGCTGTAGGCGTTGAAATACGGCACGTACCACTCGAAGAACTTCAGGAACAGCCGCGACATCGACCCCCCGCTGCCCGCCATCGCCTCGGCCATGCGATACCAGCTGATGCGGACGCGATAGATCCACGCGGAAAAACGGCCGTGACCGCCGCGAAAATGGCCGAACTCGTGCGCGATCACCGCCGACAGTTCGGCGGCATCCAGCAAACGCATCAGCGGCAGGCCGATCACCAGATAATGATGGTCGCCGAGCAGACCGAACAGCCGCGGCATGCTCGCCGCGCCGGCGTTGAGATCGCTGTCGATCACCACCGCCTCCAGCGGCGGCGCACCGGCGGCCTGCCGCAGGCGTTCGATTTCGGCTTCCAGCTCGGGCGCTTCGCCGGGTGCGAGGCGATAGCCCGACGGCGCGTCGAAGCGCAGCCACAGCGCGCGCACCACCATCGCCGCGAAGACGCCCTGCGGCACCAGCACCACCAGCAGCCACGGGTCGAGCTCGCGCCCGGTGGCCAGCAGCGCGATCACGATGCCGATGGGCAGACCCACCGCAACCAGCAGGACCGCGCCGATGACGGCATAGCCCAGCGCCGCCAGCAGCATCACCCGGGTGCGATAGGCCTGCGGCGCCTCGCGGGCCTGCGCCTGCAGCCGCTCGATCAGGGCCTTGTACCGCTGTTCCGATGCCTTCGCCGTCATCCGCGCCTCCTGTGGCCGGCCATCGTAGCGGAAGCGTCAACCGGGTCCGGTACAATTCGCGCCCCAAGACCGTTTCCGGACCGATTCCGATGACCGCAACCACCTGGCATTACGAGAACTTCGAGCCCGCCGGCTCGGCCATCGGCTATCGCATCACCCGGAAACTCGACGAAGTGCAGTCGCCGTTCCAGAAGATCGAGATCTTCGAAAGCACCGACTGGGGCAATCTGATGCTCATCGACGGCGCGATGATGCTGACTACCCGCGACAACTTCCTCTATCACGAGATGATGTCGCACCCGGCGCTGTTCACCCACGCCAATCCGGAACAGGTGGTCATCATCGGCGGCGGCGACTGCGGCACCCTGCGCGAAGTGCTCAAGCACCCGGGCGTGAAGAAGGCCGTGCAGTGCGACATCGACGAACAGGTCACGCGCATGGCCGAAAAGTGGTTCCCGGAACTGTGCGATTCCAACAACGACCCGCGCGCCGAACTGCTGTTCGACGACGGCATCGCCTACATGGCGAACTGCGCGCCCGGCAGCCTCGACATCGTGATCGTCGACTCCACCGATCCGGTCGGCCCGGCCGAAGGTCTGTTCAACAAGGCCTTCTACGCCAGCTGTTTCCGCGCGCTGAAGGACGACGGCATCCTGGTCCAGCAGTCGGAATCGCCGCTGGTGCTGCTCGAACTGATCAAGGAAATGCGCGCCGAGATGGGCAAGGCCGGCTTCGCGGCCTTCCAGACCCTGCCGTTCCCGCAGCCGTGCTACCCGACGGGCTGGTGGAGCTGCACGCTGGCCCGCAAGCAGGCCAATGGAACGCACGGCGGCTTCGACTTCCGCGAGGCCGATGCGCGCGCCAAGACTTTCGCTTCGAAGTACTACAGTGCCGACATCCACAAGGGCGCGGCGACGCTGCCGCCGTTCGTGGCCGAAGCGCTGGGCGAGTGACCGCCCCGCCATGACATCCTCGCCCGGCAGACGCGCCGGGCGACATGCGCATCGGACAGCTTGGCCGCAGCCATCGCCGTCGGTAACATCGGGACACGATCCCGAATCCACCCGACGCCGTGTCACATCCCGCAGCAGCGCACCACATCGACCGTCTGAACATCGCACTGATCGCGGTGTCGCTGCTGCTCGCGCTGCGTTGGCCGTTCGAGACGCTGCTGCTGGCCTATGC
>CBIHKW010000008.1:0-50909 GCA_966203835.1 uncultured Thermomonas sp. | reverse complement strand
CACCGGCAGCGATCAGACCTTCCTCGAACAAAGCAGCGGTCGCCAGCTCATCGTGTTCGCCTACCTCGGCGCCAAGCACATGGTCACCGGCTACGACCATCTGCTGTTCCTGTTCGGCGTGGTGTTCTTCCTGCACCGCATGCGCGATGTCGGCATCTACGTGACGCTTTTCGCCGTCGGCCACAGCATCACGCTGCTGGCGGGCGTGCTGGGCGGCTGGCATGTCAACGCATTCCTCATCGACGCGATCATCGGGTTCTCGGTCGTCTACAAGGCGCTGGACAACCTGGGCGCGTTCGAACGCTGGTTCGGGTTCCAGCCGAATACCAAGGCTGCGGTGCTGATCTTCGGCTTGTTCCACGGCATGGGTCTGGCCACCAAGCTGCAGGATTTCTCGCTGTCCAAGGACGGGCTGGTGCCCAACATGATCGCCTTCAACGTGGGCGTGGAAATCGGTCAGCTGCTTGCGCTCGCCGCGATCCTGATCGTCATGAGCGTCTGGCGACGCCGGCCGTCCTTCGCCAGCCATGCCTTCGCCGCCAATACCGTGCTGATGATCGCCGGCTTCGTGCTGATCGGTTATCAGCTCACCGGCTATTTCGTTTCCTGATCGAAGTCTCCCGATCGAAGCCTACTGATTGAATTTCCAGAGGTTCTCATGTCCATCATCGACACCCGGTCCCATCCCTCCGGCCGCCAGTTGTTGAAAGCCACGGCCGTCGCGATCGCCGTCGCGGCGATCCTGCTGGTCACCACGGTCCTGCCGGCCGAATACGGCATCGATCCCACCGGTATGGGCGCTCGCCTGGGGCTGGATGCGCTGGCCGAGAGCGCCGACGTCGCCGACGCGCCATCACCGGCGCCGCCAGCGACTTCCGGGCCGGTCACCGACGACAGCGCCGCGGCCAACGCGGCCCTCACCGCGAAGGCGACCGAAGCTTTCGGTGCCAACGCTGGCCAGAGCTTCGACGCGCAAGCGGTTTCGCTGGGTGCCGCGCCCTATCGGCGCGACACGCTGACCGTGACGCTGCCGCCGGGCAAGGGCGCCGAGGTCAAGGCGATGCTGAAAGCCGGCGACGGCATGGTGTTCCGCTGGACCGCCAGCGGCGACGTTGCGCTGGACATGCACGGCGAGCGCACCGGCATCAAGAACGCCTGGACCAGCTACGCGGTGGAGGCCGTGCAGCGCGAAGGAGCCGGCACGTTCGTGGCGCCTTTCGACGGCAGCCACGGCTGGTACTGGCAGAACCGCGGCGCCGATCCAGTCACCGTCGAAATCGAGGCCACCGGTGTCCAGGAAAAGCTCTACCGGCCATGACTGCTCATGCGCATCCCGTAACTCGCTGCATCCACCCGGCGCACCAACGCCATCACGTTCCATCCCCTTTCCACTGGAGATCCACCATGACCCTGCGCTCCCTGTTTCTCGCCGCCACCTTGACCGCCGGCCTGTCGGCCTTCGCCGCCAGCGCCCACGACCCGAGCCTGCACGCGCAGAGCGCGCCGGCGCCGACCAAGGTGCCGACCACCTGCGCGCAACTGGCTGATACCGAGCATTACTCCAACGACCTGACCAAGCCCGACATCAAGGCGCTGAAGACGCGCTGCGACGCCGAGAAGGCGGCCGCTGCCCGCAAGGCCAAGGCCGCAGGCGAGAAGAAGTAATCGCCACGGCGCGGATCGGTCGATTCGGCCGATCCGCGGCGATCCGTTATCTGCCGCGCCGCGCCGGTTCGCGATTCATGGGAGGCATTCGATGGCGACGTTGTTGTTCAAGATTCTGATCACCGCGATCCTGGTGGTCGCGATCAGCGAAATCGGCAAGCGCAGCACGCTGGCCGGCGCGCTGCTGGCGTCCATTCCACTGACGTCATTGCTGGCGTTGGTCTGGCTGTATCGGGACACCGGCGATGCCATGCAGGCCGCAAATCTCGCAAGCGGCATCTTCTGGCTGGTGCTGCCGTCGCTGCTGTTCTTTCTCGTGTTTCCGTTCGGCATCAAGGCGGGCTGGGGTTTCTGGCCCGCCATGGCTGCCGGTGTGGCCTGCACGGCGCTGGCTTACGGCGGCACGCTCGCCCTCGACAAGGGCTTCGGGCTGAAACTCTTCGGATAACGCCGCGCGCCGGGGTCGCCGGGACATTCCCGCGCGAACCTCATCCCATGAGTGTTTTCAGAAGCCAGCCTGTCAGCGCCGATACCGCGATGACCGGGATCACCCCCACCTTGAAGCGGAACAATGCCAGCGCCGCCGCGGCCAGCATCACCATTGCGGCGACATCCATCGCGCCAGCGAATCCCTTCGGCCACAGGACGTGATAACCGAAGAACATCGCAAGGTTCACGATCACGCCCACGACTGCAGCGGTGATCGCTGTCAATGGCGCAGTGAAGCGCAGGTTGCCGCGCGTGGACTCGACCAAGGGGCCGCCGGCGAGAATGAACACGAACGACGGCAGGAACGTGAACCACGTGACCAGGCACGCGGCGAGCGCGCCGGCCAGGAACGGCGCTTCCGGCCCCATGAATTGATTGGCATAGCCGCCGACGAAGCCGACGAACGCAACCACCATGATCAAAGGGCCGGGCGTGGTTTCGCCAAGCGCCAGGCCGTCGATCATCTGGGTCGGCGTGAGCCAGCCGTAGTGCTCGACCGCGCCCTGGTAGACATAGGGCAACACCGCGTAGGCGCCGCCGAAAGTCAGCAGCGCCGCCTTGGTGAAGAACCATCCCATCTGCGTGAAGCCATGCTGCCAGCCCAGTGTCGCGGTCAGCGTGCCCAGCGGCAGTGCCCACAGCAGCGCACCCATCGACAACACCCAGGTCAGTCGGCGCCACCGGAATCGGGCATGTTCGGGGATGCGGGTGTCGTCGTCGATCAACGCAGGGCCTGCTGGCACGCCGCCGGCCGCATGGCCTCCGCCCGCGGGCTCGAATTTGCCCGGAGCGATGCGCCCACCCAGGTAGCCAAGGCCTGCCGCCACCGCCACGACCGCGGGGAACGGAACGGAGAGCACGAAAACGGCTGCAAAGGAGGCCATCGCGATCCCCCACAGCCACTGATTCCTGAGAACCCGCGAGCCGATCCGGTAAGCAGCATGCAGCACTATTGCCGTTACCGCGGGTTTGATGCCGTAGAACAACCCGGCGATCGCCGGCACATCGCCGAACGCGATGTACAGCCAGGACAGCACGATCAGGACCAGTAGCGACGGCAGGACGAACAGGGCGCCGGCCGCGATGCCGCCGCGCGTGCGATGCAGCAGCCAGCCGATGTACGTCGCCAACTGCTGGGCTTCCGGGCCGGGCAGCAACATGCAGTAGTTCAGGGCATGGAGAAACCGCTTCTCGGAGATCCAGCGCCGACGTTCCACCAGTTCCTGGTGCAGCAGCGCGATCTGGCCCGCCGGTCCGCCGAAACTGATGCAGCCGATCTTGAACCAGAACCCCAGCGCTTCGCGAAAGCCGGGTGCGGCGGGGCCGGAGCGGGGCGACGCAGTAAAGTCGGCCTCGTCTTCGGACATGTTCATCGCAGACCTCGGACAGTGGATTGCGGCATCAAGCTACCAGCAATTCGCGGCCATCCGGTCTCGATCCCGGCGATGATTGTTTGACGATCATCGTTTGAATCGATGCCAATGGATGCAGCCCATCAGTGCGCGGGCGCCGGAAAAAAGTACGGCCCCGGCATTGCTGCCTGGGGCCGTCGCCCTGCACGGGTTGTACGGTGTGTCGGTCCGGCGGCGTGGCCGGTAGCGACGGGCGGTCCGGCGTGGCGCCGTACCGCGGGAAGGATTCGATCGGCCGGTCAGCGTTCCGCGGAACTCAGCGTGGAGATGGCGGTGGCGCAGTGGCGGGTCATGCTGGCCACCAGGCCGGGATTGGTTTCGTGCCCGGTCGCGGTCAGCATCACCATCTGCTGTCCGGGGCGCGGCACGCGCTGGATCACCACGATGCCGGCGTCGGTCTGCACGGTCATGTCGTTGAAACCATGCTGGCCCAGGTCGCGGGTCAGGGTTTCGGCCATGTTCACCAGCGAGCTGGCGACAGCGGCCAGACGGGGCGCGTCCAGCATCGGCGCGGCGGCATGGGCGAGGTGGTGCCCCTCCAGGTTCGACAGCACGCACGCCTGACCGTCCGGGATCCCCGCGAGCATGCCGTGCATGACGCGAACCACGTCGTTGTAGCGGCTGTATTCGAAATACTTTCCGAACAACCGGCTTTGCACGGGGAACGGGACGGTATTCGCGGACATGAGGCGTACCTGGGTGGAGAGGGAGGCGCGGAGCCGCACCTGGCGGAAGAGGGCGCATCGTGGTGTGCGATGCGCTTATTGCAGGACGAAAGCATTGTTCGTGCCAAATTCCGGGCGCCCGCCTGCCAGCGCCTTCCGCGGCGCGGCGCGAACGGGAATCTGTCGCAAAAACATGGACCTGCCGGGCTTGCACTGCCGGGCGGAGGCCGTGCCGGGCGGGTAGCGCGCAAGGTCACCTGTCGCAGCGGGGCAGCCGGGTGCCGTGCTGTGTCGTTTCTTTCCGCGAAGGGCAAAGCCGGAATTTCGCCGAATGTGTCGGCATCGGGCTTGTCCGGTATCAGCGCGCAGCGGCGGTGAACGCTTCCAGTTCGCCGGCCGCGAACGGACCGATCCGTCGCGCCAGCAGCCGGCCGTCGGCGCCGATCAGCACCGAATAGGGCAGCACGCCCTTGAGATTGCCCAGGCGCACGCCGGCGTCGGCCGGTCCTGGGGCATCGATCAGGATCGGATAATCCACCGGCACCCGCTTCAGGAAGTCGCGCACGGCATCGGGTTCGTCCAAGGCGATGCCCACGACCTGCAGCCCGTCCGCGCCCTGCGTGCGGGCGTAGCGCTGCAGCTCCGGCATTTCCTGGATGCACGGGCCGCACCAGCTGGCCCAGACGTTGATCAACAGCGGCCGCCCGGCCCAGGCTTCGGGCACGGCCACCGTGCTGCCGGCGAGATCGGGTAGCCGGAGGGGCGGGATCGGTTCGCCGGTCTTCGCCACGGTCACGCCAGGCGGCGGCGCCGGGGCATTCGCCTCCAGCGCGCCCTGCAGTGCCTGTTGGCCGAGCTTGCTGCGCCACAGCGGCCCCGGCCCGGAGACCAGCAGGCCGGCGACGGCGCCGAGAATGGCGGCGAGTGTGGCGACCAGCAGGACATTGCGGGTTTTCATCGCGTGGACCGCTTGAAGGATGCGCTGTCAGCTGCGATCACGGCATTGTTCCCAATGGTCGAAGGTGTTGGCGGCGATTTCACAATCGCACAGTCCGCCATGCGCGCAGCACCAATCAAGCAGCGCGTCTGCGGAATCGTCCGGCAGGGCGAGGGCATCGATGATCGCCTGCGCGTGCCGCGTATCGCGGAGGCACCCATGCGTCTCGACGCGCCCCTGCAGATCGCCGAAAAACCGCGCGAGCGATGCATCGTCGATAGGACATTCCGAGCGGGCTTTCCGGCGCTCCGATTCGTCCCACGCTTCCGTCGGTGATGTGCGAGCCGACTTGTCGGAGTGTTTCATGGCATCTGACGTTTGGATTGAGCGCGGCCGCGGAGCGGAGTTCACTTTGGGAGCAGCGACGTAGTCCGGGTGGGGCTGAAGGCCGCGCCCGGGAATCGTCCGTGAGGTCTGCGTCAATGACGTCTCGGGTACGCATTGCGTGCGCACCCGGGCTATGCCATGCGACATCCAAGCCCAAGACAGGCCCTATGTCGCGTTGAATGCTTGCACGAATTCCGGCTCTTTGGAAATGGTGGAGATATGGATCAGGAGGGTTTGCCGAAGATCGACGGTTGGATGGGATGCGCTGTGCTTTGCGAACCAGAACACTTCATCGAGTGATTCCTCCGTGTGCCAGGTGGTCATCACGTCGCTGTCTTCAGGGATGTCATCGAAGTCGAAGTGCTCCAGATTTGCGATATCGACAGAATCATCCCAGGCGCTGCAGTTTTCGCCCCAAGCCATCATGTACAGGCAACCGGACCGCACAAGCCAATCGCTGATCCGGGCCTGCCAAGCGGGGGAGACCGGCCGCTCGATGATGACGACGGCGCGAAACGGGTTGAATGCGGAGATCTCCGGCGGCGCAGATTCCGGAGCCAGCAGCACGTACGCAAGCGCGTTCGTCATACGGCCCGGCGCATCATCGAGCCGCTTCCGCCAACGCCTCGCGCACCATCGTCGGCGTCAGCACCGTCGGCAGCACCTTGCCTTCGCCGCCGCCGCGCGGGTACACCACGTACAGCGGCACGCCGACGGCCTTGTAGCGCTGCAGATACTTGGTGATGGCCGGGTCGACATCGGTCCAGTCGCCGACCATGTAGACGGCGTTGGCCGCGTCGAGGGCTTCGCGGAAACCGTCGCGGGCGAACACCGTTTTCTCGTTGGCCTTGCAGGTGACGCACCAGTCGGCGGTCATGTTCACCAGCACCACGCGGTCGGCTTTGCGCAGATCGGCCAGACGCTGTTCGGAGAACGGCACCGCGCGCGAATCCGCGGGCAGTTGCACCTGCGCGGCGTCGGCGGCGGAGAGTTTCGAGATCGACCACAGCGGCCACAGCGCCGCCAGCAGGGCGACGACCGCGACGATCTGGCCCCAGCGGGTGCCGCGCATGCGCGCATGCGTCCACGCCCAGGCGGCGAACGCCAGCGCCAGTGCGGCCAGCGCCCACCAGCCCACGGCATCGGCGCCGCGCTGTTTCGCCAACACCCACACCAGCCAGATCGCGGTGAGGTACATCGGGAACGCGAGCAGTTGTTTGAAGGTGTCCATCCAGGCGCCGGGTTTCGGCAGGCGCTGCGCCAGCCCGGGTACGAAACCGATCAGCAGGAACGGCAGCGCCAGCCCCAGGCCGAGGAAGGCGAACACCAGCAGCGCGGAGCCGGTGGGCGCGGCGAAGGCCCAGCCCAGCGCCGGGGCCATGAACGGCGCGGTGCAGGGCGCGGCCACCACCACCGCGAGCACGCCGGTGAAGAAATCGCCGGCCGCGCCGCTGCGGCTGGCCAGGCGATGGCCGACGCCGGTCCAGCGCCCGCCGACGTGCCAGACGCCGGACAGGCTCAGGCCGAAACCGAACATCAGCAGGCCCAGCGCGGCCACCACCAGCGGTTGCTGCAACTGGAAACCCCAGCCCAGCGCCAGACCCGCCTCGCGCAGCGCCAGCGCCAGCCCGCCCAGCGCGACGAAGCTGACCAGCACGCCCGCCGTGTACCAGAGCGCATGCGCACGGGCGTGCTGCGGGCTTTCGCCGCTGCCGGCCAGACCCAGCGCCTTCAGCGACAACACCGGCAGCACGCAGGGCATGAGATTGAGGATCAGGCCGCCCAGCAGCGCCAGCAGCAGCGCCGAGAACAGGGTTTCGGTCGAACGGGTGTCGCTGGGCGCGGGCAGGGCGGTGGTTGTATCCGCCTCGATGGGCGCTGTGTCGGTGGCTGCGGTTGCTGCGTCGGCGGCGATGGGCGCGGCCGATGCGGGTGTCGTGCCGGCATCCATCGCGGTCGATGTGGTGGCGACTTCGATGGCCGGCGCTTTGCTCACTTCGCCCTTGGGCAGCGCGATCTTCACCGTGCGCGTCATCGGCGGATAGCAGATGCCGTCGTTCTGGCAGCCCTGGAAGGTCGCGCGCAGCGTGACCGCCTGCGCGTCGGCGCGGGTGCGATGCAGCGGCAGCTTCACATCGACCGCCGAGAAGTACACGGTCACTTCGCCGAAATGCTCGTCGCGGTGCGATACGCCGGTCGGCCACAGCGGCTTGCCCGGTGTGATGCCGTCGGCATCGAGCTTGAGCGTGGTGCGGTCGCGATACACGTAATAGCCCGGCGCCGGCGTGAAGCGCAGCAGCAGGGTGTTGCCGTCGCCGACGATGGCGTCGAACGCGAAGGCGCGTTCCTCCGGCAGCGGTTCGGCCTTGCCGGTGTTGCCGAATACGCCACCCAGCGGGCTCGCGCCGGATGCGCCCGTGCGCGATGCCAGAGGATTGAAGTCGCCGGTGTCGGCAGCGGCGCTTGAAGCGGCGGCTGACGGCAGTTTCACCGACAGCGTGCGAGTCTGCGGCGGATAGCAGATGCCGGCGTCGGCGCAGCCCTGATATTTGATCTTCAGCGAAACGGTGGTGTCTGCGCCAACGATGTTCGGCAGGGTGGCGAGCAGTTCGTCGCGATAGGTCTCGGTCTTGCCGAAGAATTCGTCTTCGTGCGGCTCGCCCTTCGGCAGCTTCAGCGCGCCGCTGCGCGCGCCGGGCGTGAGCGTCTGCACGCTGGTGCGATGCCGATACAGATAGTAGCCATCGGCGATTTTCCAGCGGATCCGCACCGTGTCCGCGGCGGTCGCTTCCGCGCTCAGCACATAGGCCTCGTCGACCGGTAACAGATCGGATTCGTCGATCGCGGCGGCGGGCAAAGCAATGAAGAGCAGCAGTGACGCCAGTGAAAGCGTGAGGCGTCGGGGGAGTGAGAGCATGGGAATCAGTCCGGGCGCGGGTGTCTGCAGGGGCCCAGCGGGCCAGTGTAGGACAGAGATGAAGTGGGGCAAGGAGTGAAGCTCGGACAGCCTCCGCAACGATCAGTTCCGGTCGTCGGCGCGGGCTGGCGCCGGCGGTGGTCGCGTCATTCGCCGCCCAGCGAGGGCCGTTTGGGCCGGGTGCGACCCAGCCGCTTGGCGGTGAGCTCCTCGACGATCTCGACCAGCGCGATGCGGGTCCGCGGCGAAGCATCGCGGAAGCCCTGCACCAGTCGCAGCTCCAGCATGTCTTCGACCAGGATCGCGTCGGCCGCCGACACCGAGTCCAGCATCGCGTCCTCGGACAGCTGCATCTTGCCGCGACCGGTCGCCAGCCACTCGAACGTGACCCCGGCGACCATCGCCACCGACCGCAGGTGATCGACGCTGGGGTTCTTGCCTTGGGGCGACTCCCAGTGGCTGACTGCGCTGCGTTGAACGCCGATCGCCTCGGCCAATTTCGCCTGCGACATGCCCGAGTGCCGGCGTGCGAGCCGGATTCTGTCCTGAGAGTTCATTTTTTTGTGATTCAGTTCACTGAATGGGGTGAATTCGGTTCTATCGAAACACTTTCGTTGAAGATATTCGAATTGCCATCAATAGTCACCTCGCTACCAATGTTGTCCTTACATTGTCTGCTTTTGGTAGCATGCCACTATTGATAGCATGAGAATCAGTCAGATAGCGCGCTTTCCTGAAGTGCGCTCACCGGGATTGGCTGTTTTCCGGGTACCCCCCATCTTCACAGCAGAAATCACATCGGTATTCTCTCTCCAGCCGGTAGGGACGCTGGCTGCAATACGGAGGTTGCAAGGGGGGGAACGCACCTGCACGGGTGACGTCAGGATGATCTTCTCCGGGAGCGCGCACTATATGTGCGCGCTCTTTTTTTGTGCGTCCGAAAAATGTGTGCGCCTTTGTAGAGCGGCCTTCAGGCCGCTGAGCCCCTGCATCGCGATCAGCGGCCTGAAGGCCGCTCTACAACAACAACCCGTGGTTTCATCCCACCCGCAGCGCGGCCTGCACCATCAGCGCCACCACGCAGCCGATGCCGATCGCCCATACCAGCGAACGCAGCGCGTGTTTGTCGGCGATGTAGAACAGGCCGTGCAGGACGCGACAGACGATGAAGGCCACCGCCAGCGCGGCGATCCGCCCCGGGTCGACGCCCGCGGCCTGCGCCATGAGCACCCCGGCCGCGAACGGCGCGAAAGCCTCGAAGGCATTGAGATGTGCGGCATTGCCGCGCTGGGTCCGCGGATGGGTCTGTTTCGCTACCCAGCCGCGCGGATCGCTGTTGTCGTAACCGCGGATCGCGGATTTGCCGACCGAGGCCCAGACGTAGGGCAGGACGGCGGCGATGAGGATGCACCAGTAAGCGATGGTCATGTACGGGTTCCAGTAGGGGGAACGCGCAGATTAGCCGGTCGCGATCGTCGTAGAGCGGCCTGAGGGCCGCGGCCCCCCCCCCCGCCCCCCCCGGCTTTGGGGTGGTGGGAGATGCGCCCCCCGCGCTAATGGGTGGGGGCCTACCCAGGGCCCTTATGGCCGCTCTACAGGGATTTCGGTGGGTTACAGCGCGTAGCCGAATTGCTGGCTGAACTGTTCGGCGAACTCGGCGTAATCGAAACGCTGGTTCTGGGTGCCCGGGTGCTCGACCTTCAGTGCGCCCATCAGATTGCCGATGCGGCCGATGGTCGGCCAGTCGTAGCCTTTCTCGATGCCGAAGATCAGGCCGGCGCGGAAGGCGTCGCCGCAGCCGGTGGGGTCGGTGACCCGGCGTTCGTGGGCCGGCGGGATGTCGTAGGTCTTGCCGCCGGTGAAGATCCGCGCGCCGCGCGGGCCCTGGGTGGCGACGTAGGCCTTCACCTTGCCGGCGATGGTGTCCTCGCTCCAGCCGGTGCGCTCCTGCAGCAGGCTCGACTCGTAGTCGTTGACGGTCACGTAATCGGCCTGCTCGATGAAGGCGCGCAGTTCCTCGCCGTTGAACAGCGGCATGGCCTGGCCCGGATCGAAGATGAACGGGATGCCGGCCTCGGCGAATTCCTTCGAGTTCTGCAGCATGCCGTCGCGGCCGTCGGGGCTGACGATGCCGAAACTCACGTTCGCCACGTCGCGCACGTGGTTCTCGTACGACCGCATCATCGCGCCCGGGTGGAAGGCGGTGATCTGGTTGTTGTCGTGGTCGGTGGTGATGAAGGCCTGCGGCGTGAACAGCTCCGGGATTTCCTTCACCTGGTCCAGCGGAATGCCCATTTCCGCGAACCATTCGCGGTACGGGCCGAAGTCCTGGCCGACGGTCGCCATCGGGATCGGGTCGCCGCCCAGCAGCTTGAGGTTGTAGGCGATATTGCCGGCGCAGCCGCCGAATTCGCGACGCATCCGCGGCACCAGGAACGACACGTTCAGGATGTGGACCTTGTCCGGCAGGATGTGGTTCTTGAACTGGTCGGGGAACACCATGATGGTGTCGTAGGCCAAGGAACCGCAGATCAGGGCAGCCATCGTGTCGTGTCTTCTTCCAGGGAAACAGCCCGATAGGGTAGCCGTTGGCCCGCAGCGAGACCAGCATCACGCCCGGCCGGCTGCCGATGCGGCACGCTCGCGGCGCAGTCCGGGCGGGCTGTCGACGGGCGGCCCGCCGGCTGCCCGGAATGCCGCAAGCGTGTTGCGGAAGATGCACGTTTTTCGCATGCCGTTCCCGCCGTGGAACCTGTTTTTTGTTACCCTAACGGGCTGCCGAAACCGCCCGCGACGCCAAGGAATGGTTTCGCGATGACCCGGCAGTTTTTTCCGGTCATTCAAGTCTTCCCCCGGATTGTTCTTCCTGCGGTTTTGCGCCCTCTGCCCTCCGGCACCCTCCGTAACGCTCCCCCACCGGCACGCTTCCCGATGTTCAAAAAGTTCCGCGGCATGTTTTCCAACGACCTGTCCATCGATCTGGGCACGGCCAACACCCTCATCTTCGTGCGCGGCCAGGGCATCGTCCTGAACGAACCGTCCGTGGTCGCGGTGCGCCATGATCGCGTCGGCGGCGGCAACCGCACGGTCGCGGCGGTCGGCAGCGAAGCCAAACAGATGCTCGGCCGCACCCCCGGCCACATCACCACGGTGCGTCCGATGAAGGACGGCGTGATCGCCGACTTCACCTACACCGAGGAAATGCTCAAGCACTTCATCCGCAAGGTCCACAAATCGCGCTTCCTCAAGCCCAGCCCCCGCGTGCTGGTGTGCGTGCCCTGCGGCTCGACGAACGTCGAGCGCCGCGCGATCAAGGAATCGGCCGAGGAGGCCGGCGCGCGCGAGGTGTATCTGATCGAGGAACCGATGGCGGCCGCGATCGGCGCCGGCCTGCCGGTGACCGAAGCCCGCGGCTCGATGGTCATCGACGTCGGCGGCGGCACCACCGAGATCGCGGTCATCGCGCTCAACGGCATCGTCTACGCCCAGTCGGTGCGCATCGGCGGCGACCGTTTCGACGAGTCGATCATCAATTACGTGCGTCGCGCCCACGGCACCCTGATCGGCGAAGCCACCGCCGAGCGCATCAAGCTGACGATCGGCTGCGCCTACCCGCAGGCCACGGTGATGGAGATGGAAGTCTCCGGCCGCAATCTCGCCGAGGGCGTGCCGCGGATGATCAAGCTCAACTCCAACGAAGTGCTGGACGCCCTGCGCGAGCCGCTGGGCGGCATCACCAGCGCGGTCAAGCTGGCGCTGGAGCAGACCCCGCCGGAACTGTGCGCCGACGTCGCCGAACGCGGCATCGTGCTCACCGGCGGCGGCGCGCTGCTGCGCGACCTCGACAAACTCATCAGCGAGGAAACCGGCCTGCACGTGCAGGTCGCCGACGACCCGCTGACCTGCGTCGCCCGCGGCGGTGGTCGCGCGCTGGAGCTGGTCGACATGCACGGCAACGAGTTCTTCTCGCCGGAATGACGAGCCCTGCTCCCTCCCTTTCGCCGTAGGCGGAGGGGAGGGCTGGGGAGGGGTTAGTTTTGCCTTCAACCCCCTCCCGACCTCCCCCTGCGCGATGCGCAAGGGGAGGAGAAGAACAGGTTCCTGCGTAGACCGGACCACCGCTTCATTCCTACCCTCCGCGACGCCTACCGACACTCCCTGACGTGCCTTCCTACGCCGGCCCTTCCGCACACCGCTCCGACGAGATCGCGGGCACGCTGCGGTTGTTGGTCGCGTTGGCGCTGGCGATCGCGCTGATGGTGATGGACCACCGCGGTGGCTGGCTGACCGCGATCCGCGCGCAGATCGAAGTCGTGGTGCAGCCGCTGTGGCGGCTGGCGGGTTTGCCGGCGAAGCTCGGCGACACTGTGCGCGACGACGCCTCTACCCGCGCGCGGCTGGCGAAAGACAACGAAACCCTGCGCAACGCGCTGCTGATCAGCGGCGCGCGCATCGCCCGGCTGCAGGCTGCCGCCGCCGAGAACGCGCGCCTGCGCGGCCTGCTCGGCGCGGTGGAGCAGGGCGGTCTGGACGTGCAACTGGCGCCGATCCTCGATATCGCGCTCGATCCCACCCGCCAGCGCGTGATCCTGGACATCGGCGCCGATCAGGGCGTGAGCATGGGGCAGGCGGCGATCGATGCCGGCGGCCTGATCGGCCAGGTGATCGAGGTGCGCGCGTCCACCGCGACCGTGCTGCTGCTGACCGATCCCGATCATGCGGTGCCGGTGGCGGTGTCGCGCAACGGCATCCGTCTGGTCGCCTACGGCCGCGGCGACCGCCTCGAACTCGCCAACGTACCCACGTCCAGCGACGTGAAGGTCGGCGACCGCATCGTCACCTCCGGCCTGGGCGGACGTTTCCCGCCGGGTTTCCCGGTCGGCACGATCACCGCGCTGCGCCGCGACGAAAGCCGCGCCTTCCTGGTCGGCGACCTCAAACCGGCGGCGCGGCTGGATCGCGGTCGCGATGTGCTGTTGCTCCGGCACACGCGGTCGGCGTCGCCGGCCGCGACGGATACGCAGGTCGTGCCTGCAGAGGCCGGCGCCGTCGCGCCGCCGCCACAGGCGCCCGCCCGATGAGCCGCACGCGCCGCCCCTGGCTGTTTCCCGCGAGCATTCTGGTCGCGCTGCTGCTCGGCCTGCTGCCGCTGCCGGCGATGCTGCAGCCGCTGCGTCCGTACTGGTTGGCGCTGGTGCTGGCGTATTGGCTGCTGGAAGATCACGAGCGCGTCGGCCTCGGCCTGGCGTTCTCCATCGGCCTGCTCGCCGATGTCGCGTTCGGCAGCCTGCTCGGCGAACAGGCGCTGCGGCTCACGGTGATCACCTTCATCCTGCAGCGCTTCCGGCCACAGCTACGCTTCTATCCGATGGCGCAGCAGGCGCTGGCCATCGGCGGTCTGCTGTTGAACGATCAGATCATCGTCACCGCCGCGCATTTCGTGCTCGGCCAGCCGATCCGCGGCTGGATGCAGTGGTGGACCCCGCTGATCGGCGCCGCGCTGTGGCCGCCGCTGTTCGTGCTGCTGGACGGCTTGCGCGTGGGCCGCAAGCACTCGGGCTGACGCCGTGCGCCGCCACTACGTCAGGAATTCCGCGCAGGAAGCGGAGCGGTTCCGCAGCCGCGCCGCGCTGGGTTTCCTGGCGGTCGTGCTCGCGCTGGGCGGTCTGGCGGCGTGGTATTTCAAGCTGCAGGTGCTGGATCACACCGACTACGCCAAGCGTTCGCAGGACAACCGGGTGAAGCAGCGGCCGGAAGTCCCGGCGCGCGGTCTGATCTACGACCGCAAGGGTCGGGTGCTGGCCGACAACGTGCCGGCGTACCGCCTCGACGTGGTGCCGGCCGAGGCCGGCGACATCGACGCGCTGGTCGCCTCGCTGTCGAAGATCATCGCGCTCGCGCCCGAGGACATCGCGCGCTTCAACGACACCCGCCGCGTCACCCGCAGCTTCCTGCCGGTGACCCTGCGGCTGCGCATCAACGACGAAGAGGCCGCGCGCTTCGCTGTCGACCGCTGGCGTTATCCCGGCGTGGAACTGGTGCCGTACCTCACTCGCCGTTATCCGTATGGCGATCTGTTCGGCCACGTGATCGGGTATGTCGGCCGCGTCGACAAGCAGGATCTGGAGAAACTCGGCGAAGGCACCGCCGCGTTCAGCCATACCGGCAAATCCGGCATCGAGCGTTTCTACGACGACAGCCTGCGTGGCGCGATCGGCTACGAACAGATCGAGACCAATGTCGAAGGCCGCGTCATCGGCAGCCTCGGCCGCATTCCCGCCACGCCCGGCGCCGACCTGCGTCTGAGCATCGATGCCGACGTGCAGCGCGCCGCCAGCATCGCGTTCGGCGAGCTCACCGGTTCGGCGGTGGCGATCGATCCGCGCAGCGGCGAAGTGCTGGCGATGGTCAGTCTGCCGACCTACGACCCGAATCTCTTCGTCAACGGCATCTCGCACACCGACTACCGCAGATTCATGGACGATCCGGCGCGGCCGCTGTTCAACCGCAACGTGCTGGGCGGCGTCGCGCCCGGCTCCACGCTCAAGCCACTGATCACGCTGGCCGGGCTGGACAGCGGCCTGCGCACGCCGGACGACAAGGTGCTGTCCACCGGCGAATTCCGCATCGCCGGGCAGAAGCGCGGCTATCGCGACTCGCACGGCGGCGGCCACGGCTGGACCGACGCGCGCAAGGCGATCGGCGATTCGGTCAACACCTATTACTACCGACTGTCGCTGGACATGGGCATCCGCAAGTTCGACGAATATCTGTCGCTGTACGGTTTCGGCGCGCCGACCGGCATCGATCTGGCCGGCGAAACCGGCGGCATTCTGCCCTCGCCGGAGTGGAAGGAAAAGAACGCGAAAAAGCAGGGGCCGTGGTATCCCGGCGACACCATCATCTCCAGCATCGGCCAGGGGTTCTGGAAAGCCACGCCGCTGCAGCTCGCGCAGAGCACCGCCGCGCTCGCCGCCAACGGTCTGCTGCGCCGGCCGCATCTGGTCAGCGCGCGCCGTACCGATTTCGACAAACCGTGGACGATGGTGGAACAGCCAGCGCCGCGTGCGATCAGCCGCAGCGCCGCGAATCTGCAGGTGATCCGCGAAGGCATGATCCGCACCGTCCACGGCCCCGGCGGCACCGCGCGGGTGATCAGCGTCGGTCTGCCGTATCTCATCGCCGGCAAGACCGGCACCGCGCAGGTCGTCAGCCGTCGCGGCAACGTCAGCGTCAACCCGCGCAACCTGCCGATGCACCTGCGCCATCGCGCGTTGTTCATCGGCTATGCGCCCGCCGACAATCCGACCATCGCCATTGCGGTGGTGGTGGAAGGCGGCGGTTACGGCGCCAGCACCGCCGCGCCGATCGCGCGCAAGATCCTCGACGCCTGGCTGCTGGGCAAGATGCCGGAACCCGATCCGGCAGTGCTGGCGGCCCAACTCGCCGCCAATCCGTTCGCGAATGTCGTTTCCAGCAGCAGTGCCAGCGCCGCAGTCGATAACGACAACGGCGGCGCGACACCGGCGCCAACACCGACACCGCCGTCGCCGCCGGCCGCACAGGAGCCCGCGCGATGAGTTCTTTCGTCCGCTGGCTGCTGGATCTGTTCCTGCGCTTCACCCGCAGCCTCGACCTGCCGTTGCTGGCTGCACTGCTGGCGCTGATGGGCATCGGCCTGGCGGTGCTGTACAGCGCCGGCAACGAAAGCCCGCGACTGGTGATGGCGCAGGGCGCGCGCTACGGCGTCGGTCTCGGCGCGCTGTGGCTGCTGTCGCGGGTCTCGCCGACGCAGCTGCGCAGCATCACACCGCTGGTGTTCGCGGGTTCGCTGCTGCCGCTGGTGGCGGTGCTGTTCATCGGCGACGGCAAGCACGGCAACCACTGGATCAATCTCGGCGTGTTCTATTTCCAGCCGGCCGAACTGCTCAAGCTCAGTCTGCCGATGATGGCCGCGTGGTATCTGCATCAGGAACGGCTGCCGCCGCGCTTTGCCACCGTGCTGATCGCCGGCGCCATCATCGGCGTGCCGACGCTGCTGATCCTGCTGCAGCCCGACTTCGGCACCGCGATGCTGGTCGCTGCAAGTGGATGTTTCGCGCTGTTCCTCGCCGGCCTGCCGTGGCGATGGTTCATCGCTGCCGGCGCCAGCGTCGCCGCGGCTGCGCCGGTGGCGTGGTTCTGGTTCCTGCGCCCGTACCAGAAAGACCGCATCCGCACCTTCCTGAATCCGGAATCCGATCCGCTCGGCACCGGCTGGAACATCATCCAGTCGAAGATCGCGATCGGCTCCGGCAATTGGACCGGTCAGGGCTGGGGCCAAGGCACGCAGTCGCATCTCGACTATCTGCCCGAGCACACCACCGACTTCATCTTCGCGGTGCTGTCCGAAGAATTCGGCTGGCTCGGTGTGAGCATCACTCTCGCGCTGTACATGTTCGTCGTCGGCCGCTGCCTGTGGATCGCCAGCGAAGCTCGCGACACCTACTCGCGCCTGCTCGCCGGCGCGCTGGGCCTCGCGTTTTCGGTCTATGTGATCGTCAACGCCGGCATGATCTCCGGCCTGCTGCCGGTGGTCGGCGTACCGATGCCGCTGCTCAGTTACGGCGGCACCGCTGCGGTGTCGCTGCTCGCGGGGCTTGGCGTGGTGATGGCGATGAAAGAGCGGCGATGAAAGCGTGGCGTTGAGGCCTCGCGCATGCGTCGATGCATGCGTGGCCTCACGACTTGCCGGTGCTGTTGACGTGCGGTCGCGCGAGTTTCAGCAGCATCCGGAAGTACATCCCCGGCAGCCAACGCTTCATCCGCCAGCGCATCGGTTCGCGTTTGGTCGGGATGATCATGAACTGCCCGCGTTCCGCAGCGGCGAACACCTTGTCGGCGACGCCATCGAGCGTATCCGGCGAAGTGTCCATCAGTTTGATGACTTTCGCTTTGATCTTGTCGCTGGCGAACGCGGTCTCCAGCAGATTGGTACGGAAGAACGCGGGACAGATCACGCTCACGCCGACGCCGCTGGCGTGGGTTTCGGCGCGCAGTTGTTCCGACAGCGCGACCACGCCGGCTTTCGCCACGCCGTAACTCATCATGCCCGGCGCGCCGGCCAGACCGGCGAAACTCGCGGTATTGATGATCTGTCCCTTGCGCGCCGCCAGCATCGCCGGCAGGAACAATCGACAGCCGCGGACCACGCCGAGCAGATCGATGTCGATGATCTTCCGCCACTCTTCCATCGTGGTGTCGACCATGGCGCCGGCCGAGGCGATGCCGGCGTTGTTGATCAACACATCCACGCTGCCCCATTCGCGCTGGATGCGATCGTGCAGCGCCTGCATCGACGCATCGTCGCCGACATCGGCGACCTGCGCGATGTGGCCGCTGCCGTGCAGCGCCGCCGCGGCCGCTTCGGCGCGCTCGGCGATCAGGTCGACGCAGGCCACGCGCGCGCCGCTGCGCGCATAGCGATGCGCCAGCGCGAGGCCCAGCCCGCTGCCGGCGCCGGTGATCAATATGCGTCGTCGATTGGTGTCCATGTGTGCTGCCCGGGTGCTGTGCTAGTCTCGCCAGCATAGCAAGCCGCTTCCCGCGTGCCGTCCTTCCACTCCTGATTTCGTGGGCTGCCATGTCGATATCCGATCCTCTTTTCGATCTCACCGGCAAGATCGCGCTGGTCAGCGGCGCATCGCGCGGCATCGGCGAAGCCATCGCCCATACGCTCGCCGCGCACGGCGCGCACGTCGTCTGCACCTCGCGCAATGTCGAAGCCTGCGAAACCGTCGCGGCCGCGATCCGCGCCGGCGGCGGCTCCGCCGAGGCGCATGCGCTGCACGTCGGCGATCCGGATGCGATCGAAGCTTTGTTCGATACGCTCGACGCAGCCGGAAACGCACCCGATCTCCTGATCAATAATGCCGCCACCAATCCGTATTTCGGCCCGATGATCGACATGGATCTGAGCAGCTACCAGAAAACCGTCGATGTGAATCTGCGCGGTTATTTCTGGACCACGGTGCAGGCGGCGCGACGCATGAAGACCAAGGGCGGCGGCAGCATCGTCAACATCGCCTCCGTCAATGCGAAACGGCCCGCGGCCGGGCAGGGCGTGTATTCGATGACCAAGGCCGGCATCGTCAACATGACCGAAGGTTTCGCCAAGGAACTCGCGGGCCACGGCGTCCGCGTCAACGCGGTGTTGCCGGGATTGACCGACACCAAATTCGCGTCGTCGATCACGTCCAATCCGAAGCTCATGGGCATGATGTCGCAGCTGATTCCGATGGGTCGCAGCGCGCAGCCCGACGAGATCGCGCCTGCAGTGCTGTTCCTTTGCTCGCCGGCCGCCGGTTATGTCACCGGTACCTGTCTTGCCGTGGATGGCGGTTATCTGGCCTGAGTTTGGCGGCACCGCTGCGGCCGGTATTTCCAATGCCATTTGGTTTCTGAGCGGAAAACGATTATTTTGTGATAATGATCGCGCTTCAGCGCTGATCGCATGCCTGAGCGGGTACCTCGTTCCGCGGGAGTCGCCAGCCGGGGTGGGGAGCTCCCGCACCCGGGCATGAATGGCAGAGCCGATTCGGCTACTCTAGCCGCGGACGCAGGACCAAGGCCGGCCTCGTCGGGACGCCCCGTCGTGACCGATGCACCATTGACGCTTGGCTTTGCGGCGTGTTACCAGTGAGATGCCTGATGGATGGCATGGGATGTTGTATTGCAGGGAATTCTTGAATGATGGGATTTGAACGGCGGGTGAGACGAGGCGAAGGATGCCCGGAGTGTCGAAAGGACGCGAAGCGACACACACCCTGCCGGATACGCACGGAGACCGCGGCCGCCACTTAATCGATTCCGATCGCGACGCCGCCAACGGTGGCTCGCGAAGCTTTGCAGCGTCTGCGCGCGTTATTCGGGCGGACTCTGCGAGTTGCAGGTGTCGACAATAGATGAAGGCCTATCGCGAGCGGTGAAGGATTCAAATCCGGTCGAACGACAAATGGATCAAAAAAGGAAAGTAAATGTCGAACACAACACGAACTGTCGCCGCCGTACTGGTGAGCATCGCGCTTGCAGGCGTCAGCATGAGCGCGAAGAGCGCTGAACCGGCCGATGCCGGGGCGAAGCAATCACCGCAAAGCATGGCCGGCGCCGGCACGCGCCTCGCCGGAGTCCGCGCGAAATATCCGCACTATGCGCACAGCAAAGCGCACGACTCGAACGTCATCTTCGACCAGAGCAAACTGCAGCGCTACGACATCTGGCTGGAAGACTCGAGCCTCGCATCGCTCGATGCCGACCCCGCCGCCGAAAAATATGTCGAAGGCGCGCTTCTGCACGACGGCAAGCTGATCCCCGCCGTCGGGGTCCGCTACAAAGGCAAGCGCGGTTCCTTCTACGGCTGCCTCAGCGGCAAGAATCCGTTCGAGCCCAGCGGTTCCAAGACCTGCTCCAAGCTCAGCGTGAAAGTGAAGATCGATTGGAACGACCCGGGCGACAAGTTCTACGGGGTCAAGAAGCTCAACTTCCAGTCCAACAATGCCGATCGCACCATGCTGCACGAACGCCTGGGTTATTGGCTCTTCAGCCAGTTCGGCGTGCCGTCCTCGCGTTCGGTGCATGCGAAGCTGTACGTCAACAACCACTTCGTCGGCGTATTCACGCTGACGGAAGAAGTCGACGGCGCGTTCGCTAAGCGCAATTTCCCGGATCAGCGCGGCAGTTTCTACAAGGAAGTCTGGCCGCTCGACGGCCAAGGCGCGCGCATCGCCGACGCCGCCATCGCCGAAGCGGCGAAGAGCGGCAAGAAGCCTGAATCCGCGAAGGATTTCGCGCTTTTCGCCGCGGACATCGAACGGCTCGGCGGCAAAGAGAGCGATGAGATCATGCGCAAGTGGTTCGATATCGAAGCGACGATGCGCTATGTCGTAGTCGATCGCGCGATCCTCAACGACGATGGCATCTTCCACTGGTATTGCTTCGACGGCAAAACCTGCGCGAACCAGAATTTCTTCTGGTACCAGAACAGCGAGAGCAAGCAGATCCGCCTGATCCCCTGGGATCTGGACATGGCGTTCGAGAACCTGGGCGAGCCGAAGAATCCGGCGACCCCAGTGGGCGAATGGAACAAGACCCAGAACGACTGCGCGCCGTTCCCGTCCGGATCTTTCGGCTTGATCCAGCGTTCCGCCGCCTGCGACAAGTTGATCCGCGCGATCACGGCGTACGACAAGCGGTACGCGGAGCTCAGGGCCGAGTTCGACAAGAAGCACTTCAACGCCGCGACGATGGGCAAGCTCATCGACGAATGGAGCGCGCAGATCGAGCCTGCGGTCGCCGAAGCCTCCGCGGCGAACAGCGACCAGGTGACGGTCGAAACGTGGAGGAAGGCGGTGGCGAAGCTCAAAGCGGATATCGCCGCACGGCCGAACTGAACGATCGGAGATGCGTTGAATCATCGGACATCGGCCCGGACGCTCCGGGCCGATGTCGTGTCGCAAGCGCGGGCATGGCGGAGCAAGGGGCGTCGCCACTGCGGGGTTTCCGCTTCTAGGGATTTGGAATGGCAACGGTAGTCGCTGCAATCGGGGAAACGCCGCCCATCGGGGAGGCCGCGTTTCGGGAAGAAATCGCTCATTTCGACCGCATTTCGTCGCGGTTGTCGGATTTCGATTCGCACAGTCTTGAAGACATCTCGAAATCGGCGCTGATGGAGCGGATCGATACCAAGTTCCTGTTGCCATGGCATATGGTCGACGGGCTTCTGGAAGAGGTCAGCGACCATTTCAGCGTGCTGATGCTCGAAGGCCAGCGCATCGCCCGATACGGTACGCATTACTACGACAGCCCGGACTTGCGCTTCTATCGCGAGCATCACAACGGCGCGGCGAACCGCCACAAGGTGCGCTGCCGTACGTACATGAATCAGGGCACTTCGTTTCTGGAAGTGAAGATCAAGAACAGCAAGGGCAGGACCGTGAAGCAGCGGATCCCGGTCGACGCGCCCGGCTTGTCCCTGCTCGCCGAGCAGGCCGGATTTCTGAGCGAGTGCGGGGTGTCCCGGATCGAAGATCTGGTCGAGACGCAGGAATGCAACTATCAGCGCGCGGCGTTCTATTGCAAGTCGACGGGCGAGCGTTTCAGTCTCGATTTCAACCTGTCCTACACGGACAACGCGGATCGGCGCAGGGCATCGATCGGGGATGTGGTGGTCGTGGAGCTGAAACAGAATTTCCTGAACCGCGGCTCCAATCTGTCCAAGGCGCTGCGTCGGCGCGGCGTTCGTGCCTGCGGCTTCAGCAAATACTGCATCGGCCTGCGCCTATTGAGGGGCGAGGCTTTGAAGGCCAATCGATTCAAGGAGGCCTTGCTGAGAATCGAAAGGATCAATCGTAATTCATGGGGAGTGCAAGTCGATGCTTGATATGGATTTTTCGTTGACGTCGGATTTTTTCATCCGGTTTCTGATCAACGCCGTTTCGTTGTTCGTGCTGTTGAGACTGATTCATTACCGGAACGCGATGCAGCGCGGTTCGCTGGGCGGGTTCCTGCTGTTCGGCAATGGCATCTTCGTCGTCACCGCGCTCCTGTACGACGTGGAATTGTCGATGGGCTTCGCGTTCGGTCTGTTCGCGGTGTTCGCGATGTTGCGTTATCGCACCGAGGCGCTGTCGACCCTGGAGATGGCCTACCTGTTCGTGTCGATCGCCATTTCGCTGATGTCGGCGGTCAGCCAGTTGAATTTCATCGAGCTGATTCTCGTCAACGGAATCATGTGTCTGCTGGCGATCTTCTGCGAAAGCTCGATTCTGGCGACGAAGACGATGGAGAAAACCATCGTTTACGAGAATATCGAGCTGATCCATCCGGATCGCATGGAAGAGCTGCGCAGCGATCTGCAGCAGCGCACCGGTTTGAAGATCGTCCGGGTCGAAATCGGCGACGTCGATTTCCTGAGGGATACCGCCTGCCTCAAGGTGTATTACGCGCACAACGATCGCAAAGCTTGAGGGAGCGGTGACGTCCGTTCGGCGATGACCATTTCCGCGCTCCGGACCGTGGGTCTTTGCTTCCTTTGGCGGTCTGCGCCGCCATGACTTCCGGCCGGGATCCGTTCCCGGCCATCGGGCGCATAGTGGCCGCAGTCGTCCATCGGGAGTTGTCCATGCGCCTGTCGCACATCCTCGCGCTCGCATGCGCGTCCATCGCATTTGCAGGTTGCGTCCACACCGGCGGCGGTGTCGACGGCGATGCCGTCGCCCGTCAGCTCGCCGCGCCGTCCCGCACCGCCGAGGATCGCGAACGCGATGCGCGCGACCGTCCCGAAACGGTACTCGCTTTCGCCGAATTCGGGCGCGGCGACACCATCGCCGATATCTTCGGCGGCGGCGGTTACTACAGCGAGATTCTTTCCGGCGTCGTCGGCCCGACCGGGCAGGTGCTGCTGGTCAACAACGCGCCCTACGACGCCTATGCGAAAAAAGGGCTGGCGCCGCGCCTCGCCGGCAATCGCCTGGCCAATGTCCGCTATTCGATCGCGCCGAACGAGGCGCTGGGGTTGGGGGCGGCCACGCTCGACGGCGCGCTCATCGTGATGTCGTATCACGATCTGTATTACGTCGACCCGGACAACGGCTGGCCGGCGGTCGATGCGGGGCAGTTCATCGGCCAGATCGTCGCCGCTTTGAAACCGGGCGGACGGCTGCTGATCGTCGATCACGCCGCACGCGAGGGCACCGGCAAGGCCGATGCGCAGACCCTGCATCGGATCGAGGAGGCCTTCGCCGTCCGCGATTTCAAGGCGCATGGCCTGACCTTCGTCGGCAGCATCGATACTCTGCGCAACCGCGATGACGACCGCAGCGCGAACGTGTTCGATGCCGCGATCAAGGGCAAGACCGACCGTTTCGTGCATCTGTACCGCAAACCGTAGGCACATCGACCGTCGATCCGGGAGACAATGACTGTCTCGCAAGGAGCCGATCATGCGCCTCTCATCGCTGCATCTGTATCCGCTGAAGTCGGCCGCGGGCGTCGCTGTCGACGCCTTCGATATCCTGCCGCGCGGGCCGCGCCACGACCGCCGCTGGCTGGTGGTCGATGCCGATGGTGGATTCATCACCGCGCGACAGGTGTCGGAGATGGTGCTGATCCGCGCCGCTGCGATGGGCGAGGGACTGCGACTGTCCGCCCCCGGTCTGCCCGATCTCGACGTGGCGCTGCCGCCGTCCGATGCGCCGCGCCTGCGCGTGTCGATCTGGAAGGACACGGTGGACGCACAGCGCGCCGATCCGGGCGCCGATGCCTGGCTGAGCGCGTTCCTGCGGCGGCCGGTGCGTCTGGTGCGCATGGACGATGCCGCGCGGCGTGCGGTCGATCAGACCTATGCGCAGCCTGGCGACGAAGTGAGTTTCGCCGACGGCTATCCGCTGCTGGTGATTTCGCAGGCCGCGCTCGATGGCCTGAACGCACGCCTTGCCGATGCCGGCCGCGCCCCGGTGGTGATGGCGCAGTTCCGGCCGAACCTCGTCATCGCCGATACCGCCGCGCACGCTGAGGACGACTGGACGCGCGTGCGCATCGGCGAAGTCGAATTCGCTGCGGTGAAACGCTGCACCCGCTGCGTATTCACCACGGTCGATCCGGTGCGCGGCGTGCGGCGCGACGACGGCGAGCCGCTGAACAGCCTCAAGGACTATCGACGTACGCCCGCCGGCATCACCTTCGGCATGAATCTGATTCCGCGCGGAAGCGGCGCGCTGTGCCTCGGCGATGCGGTCGAGGTGATCGCGTAAGCGTCACTTGCGTGGTTAGCACCAGCCGCCGCCCCATTCCACGCATGCTTTCCGCGCGAATGCATCCTGTTCGGCGCGGGTCTTCTTCGATTTTCGCAGTGCGCGTTCCCAGGCGCGACCTGTCGGTAGCGTGACTGCGCCGTCTGACAAGCGAATGCGGACAGATACGCTCAACCCATTGTCATCCCCCAAACCCAGGCTGGGTTCGACGACGCGCAGAATCAGTGTTTCGTCGCTGTCGACGAGGAAGTGCCCGCGACCCCAGTGGATCGAGCTGACCGAGGTCGGTAAGGTGTCGATATAGGCTCGCGGCAGAAAATCGACGAGCGCGAGTTTTCTGATCAACCGGCCACGGGCGTCGTAGATGACGACGGCGTCATTGCCGTGTCCCATGTGATGCCAGTTGTCGAACGTGATCAGATACTTCCCGTCCTTGGCGATCAGTGCATCGACCGGCGCCACATCGTTGACCAGAGCTTTTTGCCAGAGAGTGATCCACTGGCCGTCATCCGCTCGGAGCGACATGCGCGCGAACGGTCGTTCTGCTTCGCTGCCGATACGCGGTCCAGCAGGATTTTTTCCATCGGCTTTATGCCGGAAATATTCGAAATTCCCGGCCAATGAACGCGGCACGATGGTGGCCCGGATGTTCCCGGCAGCGGATGTGTATTGTTCCGTGTGTGGCGATATCCATGAGTCCGCTTGAGCCGATGCCATGCAAAGCATTGCGCACAGACCAAGGACAATGGCAACGCGCGGGCTCATTCCGAATCCACGCCCGCAAGCGCGAGCACCCACTTCGGTACTTCCGGCTCGCCGCTGAAGAAGTCCTTGGTTTTCTTGTCCGCCATCGCCCAGCGATGCAGCCAGCTCGGACCGTAACGGCCGTGATAGCCGTCTTCGCGGGCATAGGCGGGGTCGCGCATCGCTTCGTCCAGCGTGACGAAGCGATAGCCGCGGCGCTTGATCCCGGCGATCAGTTCCGCATAGGCCTCGGCGTTCAACTCGTTGGCGTGCAGCAGCAGGATCTGCGGCAGCGCATAGCCCAGCAACGCCTGCGATTGTTGCTCGTAGTAGTCGATCTTGTTGAGCATGTACGGCACGTAGCCCAGACGCAGGCGTTCGAGCAGCGCTGCCCGCTCGGGTGTGTCCGCCTGCCCATCGAGCACGCGCGCGTACGCGAACGCCCAGACCCATTCGCCGTTGTCGACGGTGACCGGTGCGACCCGGTAGCCATGTTCGGCAAGGAAGTTCGTCAATGCGGCCTTGTCTTCCGCGGTGCGGCCGGCGCGCAGATACGGATGACGGAACCATTGCGGCGTCTGCCCGCGTTTCGCCAGCATCGGACGCAGCACGTGCTCGCCGCGCAGAATCGCGTCTTCGAACGCCGGGATGCCGACCACGTGGACATCCACGTGCCCGTAGGTGTGATTGCCCAGCGCGTGGCCGTCGTCGAGCCACGCCTCCAACATCGCCACGCGCTCGGCTTGCACCGAGCCGTCGATTTCGAGTTTGTCCTCGTTGACGAAACCGACCACCGGCACGTCGGCGATTCGAAGCTGTTCGAGCAGTGCGGCGTGGCGTGTGCGCAGCGCGTCGGGCGAGGTCGTCGCCATCCGCTGCCACGGCAGATCGTCGATGGTCACCGTGATCCGGCGGTCGGGTTCGGCGGCCTGCGCGATGGCGGCGAACAGACAGAGTGTGGCGATGAGCAGTCGACGCATGGGCATTCCGGCGATGGGACGCGGAGACTGTACACCAGTGCCCGCCGCGAGGAAGGCGTCGAGGACGCGGCATTCTGTGCGCGACGCGACCGTTTCGCAGCGTCGATTTTCGGCGCGCTTCACGCGCGCGGGCGCTGAAAACGCGGTAAATCACGGCATCAGGACACTATTGGAAAAAGTGTGATCCACGTCGCGCAGTGCCTGCGCGCCATGGCCTGCACGGTCGATCCGCGGCGTTCTCCCGCAAGCCGGTCGCATATCGCGAGCCGGCCCGGCCGAAAGCATCGGCCGGAGGATGCAACACGATCATGGGATATCACATGAAAACAACACTCCTCACTTCAGCACTGCTGTCCGCGCTGAGCGCGATGTCTTTCGCGTCCTCTGTCCGGGCCGCGGACCCCGAACTCCGCCACCTCCGCGTCTGCGACCTTTCCGCCTGCTATTACGCTTGGAACGTGGTCGATTCCGACGGCGATGGTTACAACGACGCCGACGAAATCGTCGCCGGCAGCGATCCCTACGATCCGAAGAGCCGTCCCGGGTTATCGCTGATCGTCGATCTGATCGGCGCGCAGATGCTGCCGACCTTCGAGTTCGGTGTCGGCAGGATCATCGTCAATCCGGCCGAATTGCAGGCCGAACTGGAAGCGCGGATCGGCGAACAGGAATCGCCGTTGGCTGCGTTTCCGCTTGGCGAGCGCAAGGATGCGTTGACCCGTATGGGCCTGGATACCGAGCTGTTGGCGAAGCACGGCTACGACGCCGAGTTCGACGGTCTGACCCTGGTGCTCCAGAACAACCCCAAGAGCGGTCTTCCGGAGCGGCGCGTCGGTGGCGTGAGGGTCGATCTGATCAGTGCGGGCGAGGGCGAGGATCTCGATCTCCCAAACGTCGTGGAAATCTACAACTACGACGATGGCGCCACCGGCTACAAGCTCGATAACGGCGACTTCATCTACGACGGCGCGGATGGCCACGGCCTGCGTCAGGACAAGAACGGCAAGATCATCGACGACTGGTACGTGAATCCGGACGCCGACACCGGATCGGGCGAACCCACCGAAGGGGACATCAAGGCCTGGGAGCGCATCCGCAACGCGACGGTGCGCACGGTCGAGGGCTGGACGGCCATCGAAGTCGATCCGGAAACGCTGCGCGATCCCAACGAAACCATCATGCTCATCGATCCGGATTATCCGGACATGAAGGCCGACATCTCGAATCCGCCACGGATCGACACGGCGCAGCCTGAATTGCATCCCGATCTGCCGAATCCGCTGTTGAACGGCGGCGGCTGCTGGCCGAAGTGCGGCGGCGGCTGATTCGCGGATAACGATCAGTTGGAAGATGCGACGATGCTGTCCGCAGCGAAAGCTGCGGGCGGCATCGCCGTTCCGGTGTCGCGGTCATGTCGTGCGGCGTATCGCAGCGCGAATGCCACCGCAGTCTGTGGCGGCGGTTTACAGCCCGAGGTAGCGGTAGCCGTTCTGCCAGAAGAAGTGCTCGCGATAGTCGGCGTATTCGGGGTGTTCCGGGTGGTCGAAGATCCGGATGAATGTTTCGAGATACGCGCGGGTGTTGTCGGTCATCGCCGGCATATGCCAATCGGTGCCGTAGGCCAGTTTCTCGAGAAGATTCCACGGGCCTGCGCTGCTCTTGCGGGCGCGTTCGAGATTGCGCATGAAGCGGTCGGCGCCGCCGTCCTCCAGCAGATCGGTCAGATGCCCGACTTCGCAATAGACATGTTCGTAGCGGGTGCAGAGATCCGCCACGAGTCGGGCGAAATTATCGTCGCGCGTCCATTCGTTTTCGTCCTTCGCGTCCCAGCCCGGGGACTCGATCACGAGGCCGGTGTCGGGGTCCCGGTTGCTCGCCCGCCCGCCGCCGGCATGCCCGAAGCACAGGCGCAGGTTGCCGTGACGCGCCAGTACAGGCTCCCAGTGTTTGGGATGCGCGTTCCAGCCTTCCTGCTTGCGTGTCTGGAAACCGATCGGCGTGCAGTGGACGAAGATCGGGATGTCGTTGTCGGCGCAATACTCGAAGAAAGCGTCGATCCGGGCCTGCAGGGTCGCGTTCGCGGTGCCGGACGGTTTGTAGCCGAGCGCAGGATAGAATTTGAAACCGATCAGGCCGCGCTGCCGGGCTTCGTCCGCGATGCTCCGCCACGATGCGCGACGCGGATCGAACGCGCAGAATCCGTAGATCTTCCCGGGGAAACGTCGCTGCAATTCCTGCATGCGCAGGAGTTGATCGTTCTCGAATGGATAGTACGGCGGCGTCGGCACCGGATAGGCCAGCTGCATGTCCATCATGTAATGCACCGCTTCGATCGGCGGAAGGCCATCGCCGTAGATGCGGTAGAAGCGGTCCACCATGCGGTCTTCGTTGCGGAGCAGGGTGAAGAAGAATTCGAGGTAATTCTCCGCCTTGCCCCATGCGTCCGGATTCATCAGCGCCTTGACGATGCGCAGCGCCTTTTTCACGATGCGTTCGGATCTGCCGAGGATCGACAGCGCATCGCGCGAGGCGAACGTTGCATTCGATGCCGCGACTGCGGAGTCCGCGTCTTCCAGCCAGCCTTCGGCGGCATAGTCGATCTCGTCCAGTTCGCGGATGATCGCCATCAGCTCCGAATCGAGCATGCGCGCGATCGACATGTCGTTGCGTTCGACCGTGTCCGACGTGTGGCCCGCGGATCGCATCAGCGCCGGCGATCGCGTCGCGAGCAGCAGTTCGTGGCGCGTGACTTCCCAGATCGCATCGACATAGGGATCTTCGCCCGCTGCGCGCAGCATCGCCGCGGGTGCGGCGAGTGCGTCGGGTGTTTCGTAGGCGCTGCCGGTCAGGGCGTACAGCAGTTTCGCGATGCCTCTGGCGAGCCGGCTTTCGTCTTTGTCCATCGCGTCCGCGATGATGCTTGCGAGCGGCAGATAGCGTGCGTTGAACAGATGGACGTGCAGATCGAGAATGCGGATGGGCATGGTCATGCGGAAGTTCCCTTTCCTGGAATAGCGATGGCCGCGGCGGTGGTCGTCGCGGCAGTCGATTAGACAACAGAAGCCCCGGGCCGGAGAAGGTCGGTTGTTACGACGAATCGCTTATGTAAACGATTGATTCGTCGTGAGCATTGCGGGCATGGGCCGGACTCGTGGCCGAAAACGTGGCCCGCGTGCGTTTTCGGCGCATGGCTGGGCTAGGATGGGACCAAACGTCCGCGCAAGGAGCCACGTCATGCCAGACCCCACGAACGAATCCGTCCGCGCCGAGCGCGAAGCCCAACAGCAACTGCTGTCGGAGTTGCGCGGTGCCGGCAGGGCCACCGAAGCCGATCAACTGTCGGTCAACTACCACGGACTGCAGATGGCCGGCCTGGCCAAGGACGTCTATCGATCTGCGGCCGGCGAAGGTGCGCCGCCGCCCGGCTGGGCCCGCGCCAGCGAGCATCCC
This sequence comes from uncultured Thermomonas sp., assembly GCA_966203835.1. Taxonomy (GTDB): domain Bacteria; phylum Pseudomonadota; class Gammaproteobacteria; order Xanthomonadales; family Xanthomonadaceae; genus Lysobacter_I. Next base: position 21,475 of record CBIHKW010000008.1, on the reverse strand, counting down.
GAACGCCTGCAGGCGCTCGCCCCGGGGCTGAGCCGCGAACAGATCAATGAAATGCTGCGGCCGGAAGGCTCCGGGTTCCGCGCCGAAATCTATCTGCCGGATCCCGCGACCCTCGGCCCCGATGCGCGACCGGTGTTCGCGGTCAAGGGCTCCACCGGTCCGATCGTCGATCCCGCCGCGCCCGGCGGCCGACGCGAAAGCGGCGCCGAAGACTATCTGGCCAACAACATTCCGCAGGGCCTCGGCCTGCGCGCCGATTACTACGATCGCGCGATGGACGCGGCGCGTCTGCTGCAGAGCCAGCCCGGACTGAACTTCGAGATCACCGGTCACTCGCTCGGCGGCGGTATCGCCTCGGCCGCGGGTGCAGTCACCGGCGTGCAGACCACCACCTTCAACGCCGCCGGCCTGCATCCCAACACGGCGGCCCGCTACGTGCAGGAGAACGGCGGAGCCGTTCACGATCTGCCCGCCACGATCACCGCGTTCCAGGTCAACGGCGACGTGCTGACCGACAGTCAGACCGGCGCCCAGCGCATGAGCGAGGCCAGCCGCGAACAGGGCGGCGCGCTCGCCAACAACATCGGCCAAGTGCTGCAGACGCCAGGCATCCGCGACCGCGTGCAGGGACAGATCGACGGCATGCTGCCGGAGAACGCGCGCGGCCCCGCGATGGCGGCGATCGATCTGCTGGCCACGCAGCCCGGCGCGCAATTGCTGCGCGACGTGCCGACCGCCGCGGGCAATGTGCAGCCGTTGATGCCGGCGATGCAGCCGCAGGGCGACGGCTTCGTGGCCCGGCCCAACGAGATGCCGGTCAGTGAACTCATGACGTACGCTGGCCCTCTGGTCGACGTATTGAACACTGCGGCGGTCGGCGGCCGCGTAGGACGCGCCGTGGGCGAAGGCGTGCAGGTCACAGGCCAGGGTGTCGAGCAGGCGCTGCATTACGGCGGCACGGCACTGGACTACACCGCGCGTTTCCAGGGTGAGGCTGTGGCGACGATGAGCGGTGCGGTGGGCACGATCGGCAGCACGACAGTGCGGGCCGGCGGCGAGGTCGTCGCGGAGGTCCGCACCCAGGTCGGCAATGTCGGCGCCGGGATCGATCTCGCCCAGGGGCATGTCCAGCAGACCGCGACCTCCTGGACCGCCAGCGCCATGCGTTGGGCCGCGCGCGCGTTGCCGGAAGATGCAGAGCGTTGGGTCGGCCGGCAGGCGCAGGGTGTGGAAGCCTATGGCGACGCCGCATTGGCGCATAACCGCGATGCGGCCCGGCAGTCGGTGGAAGCCGCACGTGCCGATGCTGGCCGGATACGCGAAGGCACGAACGGGGTGGCGAGCACGATCGACGAAAACGCTGCGAGCATCGCCGCGACCGCGCGCCAGACCGGCCAGCAAGTCGGCGCGACCCTGCAGGACGGCGCGGATGTCGCGGGTCGCACGGTCCGCGGCGTGACCGACCAGGCGCCCGCCGCCGGCGCAGTGGTCGGGACGGGCCTCGGGCTGGTCGGCGGTCTCGCCACCACCTATGGTCCGCAGAATCCGTACAGCCTCTCGAATATCGGCCAGACCGTCACGTTCGGACAGAACGCGATGCCGTCGGGTCAGGAGGCGCTGCAACGCCATCTGATGGAAACGGTGGCCCCGAGCCTCCAATCGGTCATCCAGACGCAGGAGGCCGAAGCGCGGCGTCTGTTGGCGACGCCCGCCCGCGCCCAGGACGGGGCCGTGCCGCCGTCGATCGACGCGCCCGTGCGGCCGTTGACGCCGCCCGCATCGCCGCTGCTGGACGATGCCGCGCATCCGAACAACGCGATGTACCGCGATGCGCAGCGCGGCGTGAATGCGCTGGGCACGCCGTTCAACGCGATGCCGCAGACCGAGCGCAACCAGTTGGCGGGCGCGCTGGTCGCCGACTCCGTGGACGCGGGCCTGACCCGCATCGTCCGCGTCGACCCGGGCGCGGGCAACGCCCGGATCTTCGCTTCGGATAATCAGGATCCGTCGGCCGCGCACAACCGCATCGCGGGTACCGATGTGGCGCAGGGCCAGGCACAGCCGCTCGCGGCCAGCACCCAGCAGGTCGATCGCACCAGCGAACGCGCCGCCGAGCAGGCAGTGCAGCAGCCGACGCAGCAGCAGACCCAGAACGACGCGGCGCCGCGGAAAGTGGCCTGACTCGGCGCAGTGCCCTGATTCGCGTCGGGGCACTGCGTTCAGGCAAGGCGTTCAAGCAAGGCGTTCAGGCGTTGTCGAAATCGATGAAGCCCACCGGCACCGCGTCGGTAAGCCAGACGCCGTTTTCGGAGCGGTAGAACGTATGTCCCGCCGCGACCATCTCCGCGGCTTGGACGACCAGAATCACTGGCGTGCCGTGGCGCGAGCCGACATTCGTTGCGGTGTCGGCATCTGCCGACAGATGCACGTGTTGGCGGCTGCGTTTGACCAGCCCTTCGCGCCGGATCGATTCGACGAAGCGCGTCGCGGTGCCGTGGTACAGCCGCGCAGGCGGTGTCACCGGCACGAAGCCCAGATCGACATCGATCGAATGGCCCTGGCGGGCGCGTATGCGCTGCCCGTCCTCGCTGATCGCGAACCGTTGTTTGTTGTTGTGCTCGACGGCGGCAGCGATCAGTGCCCGCGTCAGCGGCTTGCGGCCCTGCGCGAGACGGATGAGTTCGTCGATGTCGGCCCAGCCTTCCGCGTCGAGTGACAGGCCGATGATTTCGGGCTGGTGACGCAGGACGAGGCTGAGGAATTTGCTGGCGGAGACGAGCTCGGTCGCGCTGTGATCTGTCATGGTCGGCGATTCTATCGATGATTTTATGGATTTTTCTGCCAGCGCGATGCCCGCCAGGCTTCGCGCTGCGCCGCGTCGAGAAAGGTCCACGCGACGAATCGGCTCTGCTTGTTGCCCTGCGCCATCGCGACCACGCGGACGTCCTGCGCAGCGACCTGCTGCAACTGTTTGCGCACGTCGACGAGGTGTTCGGACTTCGCGATCAGGGTGCTGAACCAGCACACGCGCGTCGGGATGCCCGCGCTTTCGCGGATCATCCGCCGCACGAACGCCACTTCGCCGCCGGCGCACCACAGTTCCGTGGACCGTCCGCCGAAATTCAGCCGCGCGCCTGCTGCATCGACCGCCTTGCGCTGGCCGAGGTTGCGCCGTTTGCGCGCATTCCCGCGCGCGGCGTCCGCGGCTGAGGCATGGAACGGCGGGTTGCACAGCGTGAGGTCGAACACCTCGTCGTCGCGCAGCAGGCCGTCGAAGATCCGCGCGGGTTCGGGCTGATGGCGCAGTTCGATCATCTTCCGCAGGCCGTTGGCATCGGCGATCGCTTCCGCCGCGCGCAATGCGGTGATGTCGATGTCGGTGCCCACGAAACGCCAGCCGTATTCGCGATGGCCGAGCAGCGGATAGATGAGATTCGCGCCGGTGCCGACATCCAGCACGCGCACCGACGATCCGCGCGGGATGGCGTGCGCATGCGCGTCGCCGGCGGACGACGCCAGCAGATCGGCGAGACCGTGCAGATAATCGGCGCGGCCTGGGATCGGCGGACACAGATAGCCTTCCGGCAGATCCCAGTGCGCGATGCCGTACTGGGTCTTCAGCAGCGCGCGGTTCAGGACGCGCACCGCCGCGGGGTCGCTGAAATCGATGCTGGTCTCGCCGCCGGGCGTGTTCACGAGGAACGACGACAGTGCCGGCGATGCCGCCGTCAGCGCCGCGAAATCGTAGCGGCCCTGATGGCGATTGCGTGGATGCAGGCCCGTCGGCGAGGACGATGGGCGCTTGGCGGCAGGCTTGGCGGGGCGTTCGGGCGGACGGGGCATCGGCGGATTGTCGCGCGGATCGAGGCTTGAAGTGTGGTGGCCGCGACCGCTGGCGTCCTGTCGCCATCGCTGTCGTCGCATCGCCGCGCTTTGGCATTATCCTGACGGCTTCCCATGGAGCGGAGTGGAGAGATGCGTTCAGCCATTGTGGGCTTCGGTATCGCCGTCGCCGTGTTCGCCACCGCCTGCGGCAAGCAGGAGGAAGTGAAGGTGCCGTTGCTGCCCGTGCCGGTCTGCAAAGCCGCGGGAGAGTACGACGCCAAAGCGTTCGGGCGCCTCGCCCATGCCATGGACCGATCGGGCGATATCGACCAGGTTTCGAGCCGCTTCCTGCAGCATCGCAAAGCCGTCGAAGCTCTGCTCTCCAAGCGCGACCCGGCTACGCTGGCGCTGCTGAAACCGGTGTTGGACGCATCGTTCTCCGATGAGCGCCTGCGCGAACGCACGGCCTGCGCGTTCGTGAAGATGGCCGGCGATGCCAGCGGCGTCGCGGCGCTGGACGCATGGTCCCGCGATCCGGACATGCATGCGATCAATACCGCGATCTGGAGTCGTACGCCGGTGGCTTCCGAAGAGGAAGAGGACGAGGAGATGACGCCCGAGCGCAAGGCCATGCTGGGCGAAATCGCCGCGGCGATGGCGTTGCGGCAGGCGCAGGCGAACACCGACAAAGTGGCCCGCGAAGGCGCCGCGGCGCTGGTCGCCGCATTCGATCCCCAGGCCGCGCCCGCATCGAATCCCGCGCCAGCGGCCGCCGCGCTGCCCGCCCTGGCCGTGGTGGTCGAGGGTTGGTTGATGCCCGTACTGAAAAAGGTCCCCGACGACGATCTGGCCGAATTCCTGGCGTTCGCCGACAGCCGTTTCGGCGGCGATTACTACGTGGCGCTGAGCGCGGCCTACGATTTCAAGGCCGGCGAGTGGTACGCGCAGCTGGTCGAAAGTTTCAAGGAAAGCAGACCCGCCACCGCACAGGCGGACGGCCAGCCCGCGAAGGAAGCGTTGGTCGTGGAAGCGCGGCGCCTGCTGCATGACGTGGGCGGCTCCGCGGCGGCGGCCGATGCCTTGGCCAAGCTGCTCCAGGCCGAGCCGATGGATCCGCGCAACCCCGAAATCCACGCGCTCATCGGCGAAGCCACGATCATGACCGCGCCGGCGATGCCGCTGCCGCCGGATCAGTTGCGGGTGGTGATCGATACGCCCAACTACGAACAGGCCGACCAGCGTCTGGCCAAGGCCCTGGAGCTGGCGCCCGATTACGCCGACGCGCTGATGATGCAGGGCCGGCTGAGATATCTGCAGGGCAAGGACGTGGAAGCCGCCGCGCTGTACGAGCGCGTGCGCGCCATCGAACCCGAGCATCCGCGCATGGACTTCTACCTGGGCGATCTGGCGTTCGCGCAGCTGGAGTACGCCAAAGCCGTGCGTCACTATCAGACGGCGTTGTCCAAGCCGGAGGGCATCGCGCTGACGCACCACAGTGCGTTGACCAACCTGCTGCCGACGCTGCGCAAGATCAGCCGCATGGCCGATTACCCGCGCATCGCCGAGGGTTATATCGCGCGTCATCCGGAGGCGTGGAATTTCCGCTTCGACTACGCCGAATATCTGCTGGCGAACGACAGCCGCGCGGACAAGATACTGGGCGTGGTCGAACCGGTGCCCGATGCGTGGCTTCCCACCCGCAAATTCCCCATCGTGTCGGCCGCGCTGATGCGCAAGGCCTCCGAAAACGTGGGCAAGACCGGCGAGCCTCTCGCCATGAGCCAGCAGGCGCTGCGTCGCGCGATGCAGATGAATCCCGACCCGCGCACGCTGGCCGAGGCGGTCTGCCGCTCCGGCGTGAGCGGCAAGTTGGCGCAGATCACCGCCGACGCCACGCCGGACCCGAAGGCGACCTCCACCGCGCTGGTGGTCTGCGCGCTGCGCTGGCGGCGCACCGATGTCCTGCGGATCCTGGCTTCGAATGCGCATGCGTCGCAATTGAACCGGCCGCATCCCGACCTCGGCGGCGATACGCCGCTCTGTTACGCGGTGGCGATCAGGGACGTGAAGGCCTTCATCGTCTTCGCCAAGATCCAGCTCAATCCGCTGCAGAAATGCCGCGACGGCAACACCGTCCCCGAACGCCTGCAGCGAATGGCCTACGGCGGCGACCAGGCGGTGCTGCAGATGCAGAACATGATGCTGCGGTTCTACAAGCGGACATGACGATATCCGCACGATGCGGGTTCCGACCCGCATCGTGCGTACCGCTTCGTTTTACTGCGCGACCCACATCGATCCGCATGCTGCGGGATCGATGTGGGCCGTGCGATCAATCCTTGCGCTTGCTGATGACGTCGCCGGTCTTGGCGTCGAGACGCAGTTCGAAATCCTTGCCGTTCTCGCTTTCCGCTTCCGCTTCCCACACGCCGTTGCGGAATTCCACATCGTGGACCTTGAGATAGCCTGCTGCGGTGAGCTTGGCTTCCACGTCCGCCTTGCTCAGATTCGCGACCTGCGTTTCCGGATAGACCTTGCCGGTGATGGCATCCACGCGCAGGTCGACGCGATTGCCGTCGGCGCTGCGCGCATCGGCTTTCCACGCGCCATCCTTGAACTTCACATCGTTGATGTTCGTATAGCCCTGCGTTTCCAGCGATGCCCTGATCTGCGCTTCGGTCATGGTGTTGTGCACGGGATCCTGCGCTGAGGCGAGACCGGCCACGGTCAATGCGGCCACCAGGCCGATGCCCAGCAGCGCGCGTTGCGGGAAGCTGCGATCGAGAACGATATCGGTCTTGTGATTCATGGGCGTTTCCTCCGTTGGTTCGGAAGCCGAGTATCCAGCGGCCTTTCTCAACGTGAAGTGAAACGCGCCGGGCGCGCTCAGTCGTTTTTCATCATGTGCGAAATGCACGGTGCATCGCGCGGAATGCCGACATCGAATCGATGCATGAAGCGGTTCTATACTCGGCGCCACTCCGACGATGAGGTATGGCGCCATGGACGATTTCGATGATCTGAAAGGCAGAGTCGCTGCGCTTCACACGGTGTTGACGTAAATCGGAACGCCGCCGGTGTTGGTCTGGACAGCGACATCCTCGGCGGCCGCCAGCGGCGACAACACCGCGCCCAGCGCCAACAGCTAGGAAACGGCGGCAATACGTTCGGTCTTCATGACAGTAATCCTCTTGATCGGAATGGAAGGGTCGCGCGCCGCCTGTAACGCTTGGCGATGCGCGGGGAGGGCGCCCGTTGCGGTGCGCCGTCCTCCTTCCTTCAGTCGCAGAGGCTGGCTAAAGCCCGCCATCGTCCCGACGAACGGCGCGGGTCATGCCCAACGCGCCTGCCGTCAGAGCTTCTGTCCCAACAGGCCGATACGCCGGAACCACATTTCCAGCGGCACCGTCACCAGCGGCGGCGCGGCCGCCAGCAAGGCCAGTATCCAGGCCCACCACGGCCAGCGCAGACGCACGGCCGACATCAGGGTGACGGCCAGATAGAACAGGAACGCCGCGCCGTGCAGGCGACCGAACAACCACACCCCCAGATCGGTGGTTTCGGTACCGTATTTCAGCAGCATGCCGACCAGCAGCCCGGCCCAGGTCAGGCCTTCGGCGAAGGCCGCGATAGCGAACAGGCGCCCGGCGGGCGACAGGGAAGACGACATGCATGAACTCCAGTGAGGAATGCCGCGACGCGATGGCGGCGGCGACGCTCGCTGGCGCGGATAGTTTAGCGGCGAATCGGAGCAGCATCCGTAGGGCGGGCTCAAGCCCGCCGCTTTACAGGGCGACGTCTTCTCATCACGCAGTCCTGCATCCCTCCACTCTCCGAATGAAGTCGGCATGTATGATCGGCCTTCATCTCGGAAAACCCGGAGACTGTGGCGTCACCGCAAGCAAGCGCGCGCCGCGTAAACGTATGCAGACCTCTCTGGACACGCGCGAACCTGGCGAAGCGGCGCTGACCGCCGAGATGATCGACATCCTGCGCCGCAAGATGGCGCGCGATTACGAGGCGGGCGACACCCGCCGCGATGCGCACCCGAAAGCCACCGGGCTGCTGCGCGGCCGTTTCGAGGTGGAACCCGATCTGCCGAAACATCTGCGCGTTGGGTTGTTCGCCAAAACGCAGACCTACGACTGCTGGATCCGCACGTCCAACTCCAGCGGCAAGCCGCAGTCGGACGCGATCGGCGATGCGCGCGGCTTCGCGATCAAGCTGCTGGCGCCGGGCGCCACGCGCAAGGACGAAACCCCGCTGGGCCAGGATTTCGTGCTGCTGAGCACTCCGGTCATGCCGCTCGGAACCGTCGCCCTGTTCCGCGATGCGGTGTACTACACCATCGAAAGCTCGGTAGTGCTGTTCGCCGCCAAAAGCCTGTTGCGCGGCCATGCGCGCGCACTGCTGGGACTGGCCGCGCTGCGCATCCGCCCGACATCGCCGCTGGACATCCAATACTGGAGCACCACGCCCTACCGCTTCGGCAAGGGCCGCGCCGTGAAGTACTCGCTGATCCCCACCTCGCGCCACCGCAGCCCCATGCCGAAAACGCCGGGCGAGTTCTACCTGAGCGAAGCGATGCAGCGCCATCTCGAGAAATCCGAGGCCAGCTTCGACTTCTGCGTACAACTGCGGCAGGACGGCATGCCGATCGAAGACGCCGCCCCGCGCTGGGACGAAACCGCGTCGCCGTTCCTGAAAGTCGCGACGCTGCGCATCCCCAAACAGAAATTCCGCACAAAGCAGCGCGATGCTCTGGCCGAATCGCTGGCGTTTTCTCCCGGTCACGTGTTGCCTGCGCACGCGCCGTTGGGTGGATTGAATCGCGCCCGCATCAAGATCTATAAAGCGCTATCGAAATTCCGGCATGCGCGGGATGGGCGTGGGGAGATTGTTTGAATCCCGTTGAGGGAACCCGCCACAGGCTCGACGCTTGTTTATCCGGACGTTTTTGCTGCGCAGGTATGGCCATGTAAGCTCGCTTCAACGGAGAGGTTGAAAAGGACGAAAAATGAAGGAGATTCTGGACGCTGGCGGAGCCGCCTATCTCATGCCCGTTGTGCTGTTTGCAATCGTGCTTTATCTATGTCGTAGCCTGTTTGGATGGCATGGCCGCCGAAGCCAAAATCGCAAGGAATTTCTTGAGCTTTGGGATCCTGTGCGCAGCCAGGACGATCTGTGGCTGGAGGCTGCGGTAAGGCACTGGTTGGGAACTTACCTTCCCGCGCATGTGATCCGGCTAGCGATGGAGCAGCCCGACAAAAGCCAATCCCTAATTGATTTGTCTGAGCTCTGGCCATTATTTCGCTATGATCGAAACGCGCGAACGGTGGAATGGTTGCATCGTCGGCATTGCACGCTCGGGAAGCGGAAAGCGAACCGCATTTTGTTGATTGCAGGTTACTTCGCCGCTGCGATGTCTGCCATTTTTGCCGCGTTGATCGCATCGCATTACGGACATGAATCCTCCTTCGGCTGGATCACTGGAATCTTCACGCTGATCTTGGGCTGTTTGGCTTTCATCTGCCTGATCAAGGATGAGGCCGTAAAAAATGCGGTCGTCGTTGGCGATGAATGGGTCGAGCGTATCAACCGCTCAGCCTCGCCTTCAGGAACACGTTCTCGCGGTGATGATCGAGATAAAGGCGCTGTCCCTCACTAAAGTGCCCAACGTTGCCCAAGGTTGCGGGATCTAGACCCATCTTTTGCATTGAAGGGATATGCGCAACCGGCGAGATCAGCACGCCACCGTGATCTTCGAAGCTGAGGAAGCCTGCGTCGAAGAGGTGGTCGGCATCAGGGGTAAGCAGAAGGCCGTTCTCGCCATCGAGCCGTTCTTGGTTGTCAGCGTCACGCCAAGGCTTGCAGTGGCTAGCGCGAAGGTGCTCGATACGATCCACGCCGGTGAGGCGGCAATGGGATTCGATTTGCGATACCCGCCTTTTGAACAGCCCTTGTCCGCGGCGCGCCTGCACGATGGCCTGCCGTGTAGTTTCCGGAAGATGGGTATCTTGGATGACTTCGGCGATCTGATGTTCTTCCCATGCCGCTTGGCCGACGCTAACAGGTGCTTGGAGTGATTCCGATACCCGCAGGCCGCGAATCAGCACATGCGCTTCGTGGCCGATCAGGTCAGCAAGGACATGCGCGAAGTTGTCGGGCAATGCAGTGAGATACACACTCTGCAAGCCCCGGCCGTCAGGCAGCAGCGGCGCGTAGCGCTTTGGCAACAACGGTGCGAGGCGATTCATGGCTGAGCTAGGCCGTACTGCGGCCTTCAGTTCGCGGAACTGCACGTCCACCCGCCATCCGACCAAGTCCCAATACGCCCCTGCGGCCCCGAACGCCGCCGGCTTGGGCGCGGTGTAACCATGCGAACCGACAATACCAATAGCCTTGATCATGCTATCTGCATACGAAAACACGATGTCGCCAGGCGACACTTCGCGCATGTACTCGTAGAAGGGGTTGTGTGCGCCGTTGCTCTTGCGCTTTGGCGACCACAGGTAGCCGCCCGGCACTTCGTGCTGGTACGTCTGTTTCTGGTTGACCCACCAGAAGCGCACGGTCCCGGTGCCCCTTTCCAAATGATTCGGTCGAAGTGTAGCTTGTGAAGCAGGCGCTAGCACGCCGATAGATCAGTCTTGTTTCATGCTATGTGTAACTAGCGCTCAGGGGGCGACGATGCAGCACATCACCACGTTATGTCTGGCCGGGTGCCTGGCCGTCAGTGCCTCCTGCCAAACGATGGCGCAGGCTTCCGCCAATACTGTGCAGTCGCCGGCCATCGCTCGGCAAATGGCCGAATATCGCAGCGCAATCGATGCCGCGAAAGCTGATGATCGCCGCCAGGAATATGCCAAGGCATGCCGGAGCTACCCGCGGCTAGTGGCTGACGAGCGCTTGGCATCGCTGTCCCCTGAGGAGCGCCGCGCATTGTTCAGCAATGCCGGACGGGCGATGTGGAATTGCGACCGCCTTCCCAAGGCTGCCGAGTACCTGCAGCGGGCAACGCGCGAAGTCGCCACGCCCGATGATTATTTCCAACTGTCACGCGCTACGTACAACCTCGAGCGCTATGAGACCTCATTGGACGCTTTTCTCGATTACATCAGCGGCTGGCCCGAGTTGGCGGATGAGCAAGACACCCCTCTTGCTTGGGCCCTTTATCACGCACACAAGCACCAGCCAGAGCGGCAGCTACGTCTGTTGCAGGCCATGTTCGACGCCATGTTCGATGACCCGACTGCAGACAACAGCGAGATGTGGTTCCAGTTGGCACGGTTGTACATTGATCGGGGGCAGATCGACAACGCCCGCTTGGCAGCCAAACGCATCATTGGTCCGCAGCGCATCGTGCGCATGCGCATCGACCGCCGTTTCGATGCGATCGTAGATCGCACCGGATATGGATTCGATGTCTCACTCCAGGCGAAGCGGGCCGTCGAAGCGCTCCGGCGCAAGGCCGATGCGCGCCCACGCGACCTCGCCGTCTGGGTGCAGTTGACGTATGCGATGCTGAATGCGGGCGAAAATGAGCAAGTCGTGACCCTGGCGACGCAACTCCTCGATGCGAGCGACGGCAAGAACGCCGCGAACAACAAGTCGAAGGCATACGAGAGCCTGGACAGTCGCCTCTGGCTTCTCAACAACCGTGCTCTCGCGAGTCATCGGCTTGGACGCACGGGTGACGCGATCGCGGACCTCGAACGTGCAGTCGTTTTCGATCCGAAGCAAGGGCCCAACATCAGCCAGTCGCTCAATCTCGGCACGTTGCAGTGCTACAGCGGTCGCTCTCGGGAGGCGGTTGAGAGTGTTTCGCGCGTCAAGGATATGTCCGACTACGGCAAGCTTGTCCAAGCGCTTGTGTATCTCTGCGCGGCCACGCAGCGTGACGACCGCGGGGAGGTCGAAAGTGTTCTTGCTGTTATCCGTCGCTACGCTGCGGACCGCCCGGACGTGGTGGTCGAAGGCCTGCTGTGGGCAGGTCATATTGGCGAGGCCGAGCGTTTGTATTTGCTACTGCTCGACGATCCGGCCCAGCGCGCAGATGCCCTGCTGTGGGCGCAGACCTTTCGTCACGCCGCTCCGCAGCCCGGAAGGCGCACGTATGACGAAGCGCTGCAGACGCTGCTCGCGCGTCCCGGCGTGCAGGCAGCCATCGAGAAGGTCGGCCGGGTAGAGCGGTTCGAGATTTATTCCAGCTATGGCTTTGATTGAAGCCTAGATAATCGTCGATACCCTGCGAGAAAAATTGATCCGTCTTACGGGTTAGATTTACGAGAAGCTAAACAATACTGCTATCAGTGATTGATCGGCCATCAATGCGACGCCTCCCTCTCCCCGCTTGCGGGGAGAGGGTGCCCGCAGGGCGGGTGAGGGCGACTGCCGAAGTGATCGCCTCCAACACCTCCCCGGTTCGTATCAGAACATCGTCGTTCCAGAATCTCAGCGAGTAGGCTGTGTCATTGGCCCAGCGAATCACCAGCCCAATTCATAGGCAACCACCCGTTCCGCGCGTAGCGTTGAAATGTCGAATAAGGCCAGTCCGCGATCTTTTTGACCACGCTGTGTTTCAATGGATTGATGTGGATGTAATCGATGTGATTGCGAAAATCGCGCTCATCTCGGATCGTATGTTCCCAAAACCGGGCCTGCCAGGGCGAGTCAATCTTTTTTCCGCAAGCGATGCGTCGCGTAAAGCCTTTCTTCACATCTTGTATGAGGCGCGAATAGTCGTCGCGCCCATCCGTCATCGTGACCAAGACATGAAAATGGTCGGGCATTACCACAAATGCGACGACCCGATGCGGCACCCGACGCCGAGCGCCACGCCATGCGGCGAATAACGCATCGATGCGACGCACGAGCAGATCCGAGCGGCGATTCCTCAGCGTAACCGTGAAGAAATACGTGCCGTCGTGAATGCGGTTGCGACGATAATTGACCATGATGCCATCGTAGCCAGGCACACGATCCGAAGGTATCGCTTAATCCCCATTCGCCCGTCAGAATTCCCTGACGTAGCCCGGGTAAGCGCACAGCGCGCACCCGGGAGAACGTAAGCCGCCAAGTATCCGTCGAGGTTCAAGATCAAGAGCCCCGGGTGCGGCCTGCGGCCTTACCCGGGCTACTTTCTCACCTCTTTTCGTGCTGCATCAGGTAAGCGAGCCAAGCGGGATTCTCAGACGCCAACGCTGCGAACCGGCGTTTTTCGAGGACGGGCAGGCGTTTGAACCGATACTCGTTCGATAGCGCCTCGCCTCGGCTCTCGAAGACGAATGCGCCGAGCAATCGAATGGGTTTTCGCATTTTCGTGAACCGCGCTCCACGCCCCGCGCAGTGGTCCCTGAACCTGCTCAACGGATCGATCGCAGTACCCGTGTATAGCGCATCGCTCTCGCACAGCAAGAAGTAGACCCAGGTTTTCATCGATTCACGAGCCGCCCACGTGCGCCATCAATGCCTTATTGGAGCGTATGAACACTCAGGTTGCAAACCAACATCCCGCTTCCACGAGAGTGACGTGCGGCGGCGCTAAGATGCAATAGATTCGGAATGTGTCGTGAAAGCAGCGATGTCCCACTAAGTGCAGGAAGTGCACCTGGCTCTTTTCGTCGCGGATGTGGCCCGGGTAAGCGCGCAGCGTGCATCCGGGAGAACCTAAGCAGGCACGTATCCGCCGTGACTCAAGATCAAGAGCCCCGGGTGCGGCCTGCGGCCTTACCCGGGCTACTCGCTACTCGCTGATCCTTTCAGTGCGCAAGTCATTCTTCCAATCCCAAAAACCACCCCATCCGCTCCATCTCCTCCTCCAGCCCCACCCGAAAGTGCGCATCCCGCGGCGCGCGGCCGTCGACGTAACCGAAGTTGCTGACCAGCACGCCATCGCTGGCGCTGAGGTTGCCCCAGCCGATCACGCGGTCGTGCCATAGCAGCGGTAGCGCGTAGTAGCCGAGTTTGCGCTTGGGCGCGGGGGTGTAGGCCTCGAAGCGGTAGGTCCAGCCCCAGAGGATTTCGAAGCGGCGGCGGTCCCAGACCACGGGGTCGAAGGGGGTGAGCAGGCGCACGGCGTGGTCGGGTTTCCAGCGCGCTGAGGCCGGGTTTTCGTCGATGGGCCAGTACCAATCGATGCCATCGACGCGCGCGTGGCCGAGGCGCTGTTTGGCACGTGCTAACGCAGCCGCGCGCAGCGGCTCCCACTGCGGCGCGCCGCCGCCCAGGAACCTGACGAGTTGCGCCAGGCTGGGCGCGGGCAGCGGCGCGTATTTGCCCACGACGATATCGATGAGCGCGTCCATGCGTGTACTCGCGGTGTCGGCGTCGACCGGCGCGGGGTCGCTCGCTTCGCGCGCGGCGTACACGCGCGTGCCGCCATCGCGACGCGCCACGCGCAACAGGCCGCGGTAGTGCATGCCGTCCAGGAGTTGCGTGCTCGCGTTCGACGAGCCGCCGAACCAGTTGGTGGCCTTGCCGTGCGCGAAATGCGCGTCGACCTCGCGCGGATGCACGGCGCCGCGTTCGGCGATGAAGTCCAGCACCGCGTGCGCCTGCTTCCAGCGCGCCGCTGTCCACGCCACGCGCGGTGTGCGCGGGTGCATCAGCTGGTGGTGCGCGCGCGGCAGGAAACCGTAGTTGACGAAGAAGTCTTCTTCGATCGGCAGCTTCGGATAGCGGCGTTCGAGATCGCCGGCGCGGTAGTCGACGACGCGGTGGCGCAGGGTCAGGTCCTGCGCGCGCGCCGGGGCACGGATCGGATCGGCCTGCACGAAGCCGAGTCTATCGATCGCACGCGCGAGCGTAGTCGGCTTGAACAGCGTGCGGGCCACGGCATAACGGCGCAGGTGGTCGAGGGTGATGGGCATGGGCAATTGTGCCGTGATGTGGCCCATTGGCGGTATCGTGCGATTGTCGCCGAGGCGATGGGTGAACTGCCCATCGTGCGGGCGCCACGATCCTACGAGAGGGGACTCGCAATGCATGCACGCCTGCTGTTGTGTGGACTGGCGCTGTGGCCGTGCGTCGCGCTGGCCGGAGACGGGTTCGCGTGGCCGGAAGGTCGCAAGGCGGCGGTGAGTCTCGCTTACGACGATGCGCTGGAGTCGCAGCTGGACCATGCGCTTCCGGCGCTGGACCGGCATCGGTTGAAGGCGAGTTTCTATCTGCAGTTATCGAGCGGGCTGGTGTGGACGCGCACGGACGATTGGCGGGCGGCGGCGCGCAACGGGCACGAGCTGGGCAACCACACCTTGTTCCACCAGTGCTCGGGCCGCGCGCCGGAGCGCGACTGGGTGACGCCGGCGCAGGATCTCGACGCGACCACGGTCGCGCAGATGGTGGTGCAGGTGGCGTTCGCGGATACGCTTCTTGAACAGATCGACGGCAGCAAGGAACGCAGCTTCACCGTGCCCTGCGGCGATCGCCGGGCCAGCGACGGCGACTACGTGGACGCCATCTCCGGCCGGTTCGTCGGCATCAAGGTGCCGGGCGACGCGGTGGTGGCTGACATGACCACGCTGGATCCCGCCGCGGTCCCGGTGCTGGCGCCCGAAGGCCTGAGCGGCCCGCAGCTGATCGCGCTGGTGGAAGAGGCCGGACGCAAGGGCACGATGGTGAACCTGACCTTCCACGGCATCGGCGGCGACTACCTGCAGACCTCCAACGAGGCGCACGAAGCGCTGTTGGCCTGGCTGGATGCGCACCGCGACGAATACTGGACCGCGACCTTCGGCGAGATCATGCGGTGGGTGCGCAAGCAGCGGCGTTGAGCGTGCCGGTCGGCGGATGGGTTCGGCCGCGCGCGGGAAGCAACCCGCTATTTCCCCTCGGCTCTAAGTTCAAGAGCCGCCGGTCCGACCTACGGCCTTACTCGCGCTACTTGCTAGTCAGCACTTCTTTTGGCTGCGGCACCTATCACATAATGTGCGCGCTCATTTTCGATAAGTGTGAGAATTTTCTCTTTTAATATAGCTACTTTCGGAAAGCTCCTCATTGAGCCAGAGGGGACACCAAATCTTTTTATAGCAATTTCTTCCAAGGTGCGACGAGGGGTCTCGACGGATTTAACCATCTTTTCCAGATCATCCCAATCAAGCGCGTCGATAGCCACGGTGTCTAAATAGTTATGTTCTTTTATAGAAAGTTGCCTAATCGTCTTTTCAATTATAGCCGGAGATGTCTTTGCCAGGTATCTCGAAAGCAGGTCTAATGCTTCCGATAACTCTGCATTTCCGCTGGCGTCGATATTTAACGCCGAAAGGTTCTGTAAGTGGCGCGCAATAACCTTGTATGAATTGATTTTCTGGTCTTGCTTTTTCACGACGCATCAATCCTGTTTTTCAATTCAGAGCAAATTTGGGTCATCATGTTTTTGACTTGAGATTTTGCATTGCCGCCCCAGAAATTCCATACAGGCCAACCCGCATTTACCGATTCTGGGATTCCAATGTAATGCTTTCCTATCGTCGTGGTTACGGAGCTGCCCCATTTTCTTCGAAGTGCTGCTAACTGTTCAGTATGGATATTTGTCATTCCAGATGCAGCGTTACCTGCGGATTTGACAAGTGATGGAACGATTGCAGCCATAGTTGTCTTAGGTACGTAGCAAAAAGGCACATCTGCATCTGGCACTCTGGCAGAGTTCCTTAGGTAGGAAAGTTTATCGTCAATTTTTCTTTCGACAAGACTCTGGAAATGAGTTACGCCGCGACTCGATAATTCGTCCGGAATTACTGGAACCACATAACAATGACTTGCTGCAAGAGCGTTCTGACTGACAATTTTTGTGGCGGGCGGGCAATCAAACAACACATAGTCATATTCATCCTGTGCTTTGATGTTATCTAGCCAAGAAGAGATTAGCGTTCTCTTTTCCCAGTCTGAAAGAGCTGCAACTCCATATGTGGTTGAAGCCAAGTCAATTTCAGTATCATCGAGCTCAAATTGAGCTGATACAAAATCAAGTTTTGGGTAAAAATCGAAACCGGGATTTCGTTGATGAAATGCATTTCTTACAATGATTTCACTCATGGGCATTGCGATTTTTCGATTGGCAAAGGATTCGAATACGCGGTTGATCGTTAGCCGCTTCTCGACATTTTCGTCCCATAGCTTTTGACCTAGAACAACGATTGAAAGGCTTGATTGGTGATCTACGTCAATAACCAGTACTCGTGAGTTCCTGGCAAGGAAGCAGGCCAAGTGTAAGGTCAGTGTTGTCTTGCTGACACCACCCTTGAAATTGATTATTGAAGTAGCCTTCATTTAACCTCCAATGTCGTTGTGAGTGGCATAAATTTTATTACTAGAATTTTTTTCAAACGCCGATCGGATTCGCCCGTTCCGTATCCAGCTTGTAGAGCTTGATCGCGCGCGCGGCATCCTTCCCGGTCATCTTGCCTTCCTTCGCCAGCGCATCGATCGCGGCGTGCGCGATGTAGTAGCGATCGACTTCGAAGTGACGACGCAGGTTCGCGCGCGTATCCGAACGACCGAATCCATCCGTACCCAACACCGTGTAGCGCATCGGCACGAACGCGCGGATCTGGTCCGCGAACGCGCGTACGTAGTCGGTGGCGGCGACGGCGGGGCCGCTGCGGCCTTCCAGCAGTTCGGTGACATAAGCCTTGCGCGGGGTCTTCGCTTCGGGGTTCAAACGGTTGAAGCGTTCGACGTCGAAGCCGTCGCGGCGCAGTTCGGTGAAGCTGGGGCAGGACCAGATGTCCGCGGTGACGCCGAAATCCTTGTCCAGCAGTTCCGCTGCGGCGATGGCTTCGCGCAGGATGGTGCCGCTGCCCAGCAACTGCACGCGCAGTTCGCCCTTCTTCGGCTTGCCGGCATCCTTCAGCAGATACATGCCCTTGATGATGCCGTCGGCCGCGCCCTCGGGCATGTCCGGGTGGGCGTAGTTCTCGTTCATCAGGGTGAGGTAGTAGTACTCGTCCTGCTGCTCGGTAAGCATGCGCTGCATGCCGTGCTGCAGGATCACCGCGACTTCAAAGCCGAAGGTCGGGTCGTAGGATTTGCAGTTCGGGATCGCGCCCGACAACAGGTGCGAGTGGCCGTCCTCGTGCTGCAGGCCTTCGCCGTTGAGCGTGGTGCGGCCGGCGGTGGCGCCAAGCAGGAAGCCGCGCGCGCGCATGTCCGCGGCCTGCCAGGCGCTGTCGCCGATGCGCTGGAAGCCGAACATCGAGTAGTAGATGTAGAACGGCAGCATCGGCAGGTCGTTGGTGCTGTAGCTGGTGGCCGCAGCCATCCACGACGAGAACGCGCCGCATTCGGTGATGCCTTCTTCCAGCACTTGGCCGGCGGCGTCTTCGCGGTAGTACATCAGCTGGTCGCGATCCACCGGCTTGTATTTCTGGCCCTGCGGCGCGTAGATGCCGAGCTGGCGGAACAGGCCTTCCATGCCGAAGGTGCGCGCTTCGTCGGCGACGATCGGCACGCAGCGCGGGCCGACGGCCTTGTCGCGCAGGATCATGTTCAGCGCCTGCACGAACGCCATCGTGGTGCTGATCTCGCGGTCGCCGCTGCTCTTGAGCAGACGGTCGAACACTTCAAGCTTCGGCGCTTCCAGCGATTCGGTGGATTTGCGGCGGCGCTGCGGCAGCGAACCGCCCAGCGCGCGGCGACGCTCCAGCATGTATTCGACTTCCGGCGATTTCGGGCCGGGGTGGTAGAACGGCACCGCGCCGTCCTTCAGCTGATCGTCGCCGACCGGGATCTTGAAGCGGTCGCGGAACGTGCGCACGGCGTCGTCGTCGAGCTTCTTGGTGTTGTGGGTGGGGTTGAGCGCTTCGCCCGACGCGCCCATGCCGTAGCCCTTCACGGTCTTGGCGAGGATCACCGTGGGCTGGCCTTTGGTGTCGATGGCGTTCTGGTATGCGGCGTAGACCTTGTGCGGGTCGTGGCCGCCGCGGTTGAGGCGGTAGATGTCGTCGTCGCTGAGGTTGGCGACCAGCGCGGCGGTCTCCGGATATTTGCCGAAGAAATGTTCGCGCGTGTAGGCGCCGCCGAAGGCTTTGCAGTTCTGGTATTCGCCGTCGACGGTTTCCATCATCAGCCGCTTCAACTGGCCGGTGCTGTCCTTGGCCAGCAGCGGATCCCAGTAGCTGCCCCAGATGGTCTTGACCACGTTCCAGTCGGCGCCGCGGAAGCCGCCTTCCAGCTCCTGGATGATCTTGCCGTTGCCGCGCACCGGGCCGTCGAGGCGCTGCAGGTTGCAGTTGATGACGAAGACCAGGTTGTCGAGGCCTTCGCGGCCGGCGACCGAGATCGCGCCCAGCGATTCGGGTTCGTCGGTCTCACCGTCGCCGAGGAAGCACCACACCTTGCGGTCGGTCTTCGGCATCAGGCCGCGGCCTTCGAGGTATTTCCAGTTGCGCGCCTGGTAGATGGCGGCGATCGGGCCCAGGCCCATGCTGACGGTGGGGGTCTGCCAGAACTCCGGCATCAGCCACGGATGCGGGTAGCTGCTGACGCCGCGGCCGTCGACTTCCATGCGGAAGTGGTCGATCTGCGATTCGCTGATCCGGCCTTCCAGGAAGGCGCGGGCGTAGATGCCGGGCGAGCTGTGGCCCTGGGTGTAGAGCAGGTCGCCCGGGTGGTCTGCGCTGGGTGCGCGCCAGAAATGGTTGAAGCCGACGTCGTAGAGCGTGGCGGAGCTGGCGAAGCTGGCGATGTGGCCGCCGAGGTCGCCGGGCTTGCGGTTGGCGCGGACCACCATGGCCATCGCGTTCCAGCGGATGATCGAGCGGATCCGCCATTCCATGTGCTGGTCGCCCGTCATGCGCGCTTCGAGGTGCGACGGAATGGTGTTGATGTATTCGGTGGTGGGCGTGAACGGCAGATGCGCGCCGGCGCGGCGGGTCAGTTCGACCATGCCCTGCAGCAGCTGGTGGGCGCGCTCGGCGCCGTCGGCGTCGATGACCGCCTTGAGCGACTCGACCCATTCGCGGGTCTCGGTGGGGTCGGGGTCGTTCTGCAGCAGTTCGTTCAACCAGCTCATGCGTTGGGCTCCGCTGCGGCCGCATGGCCGCATCCTGTGGGGGTCGTTCGGATTAGAGCCGAGATTCTAGCAGCGGGCGCGCGGGCTGCCCCGTACGGGGGCGTTTGGCTTGGGGTTGGGTGCGAAGAATTCGATTTCTTCGGTGCCTGCCTTTGTAGGAGCGCCGGAAGGCGCGACAGAACGAAGCGACGCAGCCTGTTGTCGCTGCATTGGCGAAACTCCGAGAACGCTGTAGGGCTTTCCCCGACAGACAGAGCTGGGTATCTCTTCGATGCTGCCGGTATGAATCCATTCGGCCAAGCCCCCGGACAAAGATCGTTGCGAAAAGGCCGCGTGTCGCTCGCGCACCACTATTACTTCGTGACCACTGTCTGCGCATGTCGCAGCGCGCATTTTGCCGATCCGACATGCGCTGCTGCTGCAGCGTCGGTTCTGCGCGAGGAGCGCATCTGGCGCGATTCGACGCCGCAGTGCTGGGTGCTGATGCCCGATCATCTTCATATTCTCTTGCGACTGGGATGCAGCGAGTCGCTGTCGCATTTGATGAATCGCATGAAGTCGGTGACTGCGCATGCGGCGATTGGCGGCGATCATGGCCGTGGTCGAATATGGATGCGTGGCTTTCATGACCGAGCGATACGCCGCGAGGAAGACCTGCAGACGGTCGCTCGCTATGTCATCGAGAATCCGCTCCGGGCGGGATTGGCGGACAATCTGGAGGCCTACCCGTTCTGGGGGTGTGCCTGGGAACCGGATGTGGTCGCACGATGAGGGATCGGTCGCGCCTTCCGGCGCTCCTACAGGCGGGGAGGCCGCGCCTACTGCGGTCACCGCAAACCATCACTCCCGCCGCAAGTTGCGGCAGGAGTGATCCCCACCCTCAACGCTGCTGCTGCCGGATCTGCGCGTCCACCGCGGCGATCGCGGTCATGTTGACCACGCGGCGCGGGGTGGAGGCGGGGGTGAGGATGTGCGCGGGTTGGTCCAGGCCCATCAGGATCGGGCCGATGGCCACGCCGTCGGTCATCACCCGGACCATGTTGTAGGTGATGTTGGCGGCGTCGAGGTTGGGCAGCACGAACAGGTTGGGGCGGCCGTGCAGGGTGGTGTTCGGGAATGTGCGTTTGCGCAGCATCTCGTCCCACGCGGTGTCGCCCTGCATTTCGCCGTCGACTTCGAGCTTCGGCGCGCGCGCGCGGATCAGCTGGTAGGCGCGGCGCATCTTCGCGGCGCTGGCGTTTTCGTGGCTGCCGTAGTTGGAGTGCGACAGCAGTGCGACCTTGGGTTCGATGCCGAACAGTTTCAGGCGGTAGGTGGCCTGCAGCGTGGCTTCGGCGATCTGCTCGGCGGACGGATCCACCTGCACGTGGGTATCGAGGAAGAACCAGACGCCGTGGTCGTTGATCACGCCGGTCATCGCCGAGGTGCCGGTGACGCCGCGCTCGAAGTCGAACACGCTGCGCAGGTAGCCGAGTTTCTTGTGGAAACGGCCGACCAGGCCGCAGATCATCGCGTCGGCTTCGCCGCGCTCCACCATCAGCGAGGCGATCAGCGCCGGCCTCGAGCGCAGCAGGTTCTTGGCCGCCGCCGGGGTCACGCCGCGGCGTTCGGTCAACGAGTGGTACTGCTGCCAGTAAT
>CBIHKW010000007.1:0-61683 GCA_966203835.1 uncultured Thermomonas sp. | reverse complement strand
GCGGCCGACAGCCGATCGACGATGGCTGCGGCCATGGACTGCAAAGTGGAAATGCTTCGTTGGGCGCTTGGGCAGCATCGACGCATGAAACCGATTTCAAGAGCATTGAACCAGAACGGTTCAATCCGGAAAGCGCAGGCCCAACAGAACTTTTGACTCGATCCATCCGCAACCCCTTATTTCATCCATGAAACATTCATCCGTGAAAACGATTGCAAACACGCAGACGGAGCGCCACTTTCGATGGCGCGACCCGATCTTTGATTTCGCTTGACCACCTGCGAAATTCTATCGTGCTTGCATCGGGCAGATATCCCGGTCCCCCAGGAAGCTCTGCCTCATCCCCTACCCCAGTGCGGGAATCCTAGCACTCGCATTTTATATTAATGAGACAACGAGCGGCTGGTCCCGAATTGGCGGCTTGCTTGGGTAGGTAACGTAATCTGCGCGGATCCCGGCCAACATTTCTGATCGATGCGACATCGAATGCGAAACCCGTCTCCGTCCCGCTACAGTGATACCTGTGGGATGTGCGCGCTCATCGCTGCATGCGACGACGGTCAGGGCCGCGGCCATCGACACATTCGCACCCGTATGGTCTTATGCATGCTGTGCGCGGATAGGCGCAAGCATATCGGCCATGCCGGACAGCGTCGGATAGTCTTCGATGCTGTCGTACGTCAACACGATGCCCGTTTCCTTTTTGATCGCGTAGAGCAGCTTCATGCCATCGAGGGAACTTCCCCCCAATTCGAAGAAGTCGGCCTGCGATGGAATACGCTCCGCTCCCAGCACGGACGCCCAGATGCCCGCAAGCCAAGCCTGGCATTCCGTGGCGTAAGCGATTTCGGCATCGCATGCTTGTGCGGCGATCTCGCGCGACATCAGATCGGAAATGTCGATCTTGCCGTTGGGAGTGAGAGGCATGGCATCCACGCGAACGATGTGCGCAGGCACCATATAGACAGGAAGCCGCTCGCGCAGCGAGCGCTCCAACGTCGCATGATCGAAATCGTCCCGGGCGAGTACGAATGCAACCAGCATGTCGCCGGTCGCGCCCGCTCCCTGCCGCAGATTGCGCGCGACGACGGCGCAATCGCGCACCATGCCGGATTGCAGCAGCGCTTGCTCGATCTCTTCGAGCTCGATCCGACGGCCGCGGATCTTGACCTGTCTGTCGATGCGCCCCAGATATTCGAACGCACCATCGTCGCGTTGGCGGACAAGATCGCCTGTGCGATACAGCCGATCCGGCGGCGATATCTCCGCGAACGGATCGTCCATGAACGCCTTCCGGGTCGCATCCGGATTGTTCACATACCCACGCCCGACCGCAATGCCAGCGACGCAAAGCTCGCCAGCGTCGCCCGACGCGCACAACCGTAACGGGAAGACTCCTTCCTCAACAACATACAGACGGATGTTGGCGATCGAATGACCGATCGGCACACGGATGTCGCCGTCGTCGGGAGGCGTATGCACCCAGAAGTGGGTGACGTCATCGGAGCATTCGGTAGGCCCGTAGGCGTTGACGATCGGAACATCCGGAAAGCGCGCGAGCCAGCCGCGACAGACACTCGGATCGAGCGCTTCACCGGTCAGCATCAGGCAGCGCAGGGCGTCCATCGCTCCCGGACGCAGCGGTTCGCTCGCGAACATGTCGAGCGCCGACTTGATCAGCGAGGGCACCGCTTCGAGCAGCGTGATGTCTTCCGAGGCCGCATAGTCGAACAGGGCGAGGGGGTCGTGCGCGATCGCGTCGCGGACGATATGCACCTCGCCGCCGACGAGCAAGGGGCAAAGGAACTGCCATACGGAGATATCGAAGCACTGCGGCGCGTTCTGGACCAGCCGATCGCGATCGGTCATGTGCAGTTCGTCGAGCTTGCACTGCAAGTGATTGAACATCCCTCGATGCTCGATCATGGCGCCTTTCGGGCGGCCGGTCGAACCCGACGTGAAGATCACGTAGGCGAGATCGCAGGGGCGGACGCCTGTCGACAGGTCTCCATCATCGTGCGCCAACACATCCTCATCGAGACCGACGATGCGAAGACCATGATTCGCGGCGAGGTTCGCCGCGTCCTTCATCTTGATCGACGTCGCGTCCGACACGAGCGCCACTACGCTCCGCGATTCGGACAACACCTCGGATACGCGCCCAACGGGCCAGTTCGGGTCGATGGGCAGATACGCCCCGCCAGCCTTGAACACAGCCAGAATACCGACGAGAAATTCAAGACTGCGCTCTGCGTGGATCGGCACGATGCCGTCGGTGCGGACGCCCTCGGCATGCAAACGCCTGGCCAACCGATTGGCGGCGGCGTTGAGCTCGCGATACGTCCGCCTGCGTTCGCCATCGACCACTGCGACAGCCTCCGGAAATTCCCGTGCCCGCCGCTCGAACACCGATACAAAATCCATGCCGACTTCTTCGATTTCCATTCGCTCGACTCTCTTCGTATTTTCAAATGAACCGTGATCCGATCAAGCATCCTTTGCGACTCTCCCTGGCCGGGAGCGCAATCGGACACCATGCGTTCCATCATCGTTCCCGACGCGCGGGAAGCGCCATTCTAATCGTTCCGGCGCGATCCGGTCCTGATCGTTTTCATCGATGACCGGAATCGTTGTCGAAAAATAACGACAGGCCGCATATCAGTATTGCCGGAGCGGGCATACGCTTCCATTGGATGGATGCATGCGCATCAGGACGCGCCATACAAAACAAGAAAACACATGTCAAGACGCCACGCTTTACGATCATTCACGACACTGAAACGTCGATGACACGACAATGCCGTGTGATACACTTCATGATGTGCGAATAAATGGAGTTTGGCATGCGTTTATGGAACCTCGCGGCATTGCTGCTGCTACTGTCGGCGGCGGCGACACCAGCGAAGGCCATCGAGATCGACGGAAAAATCGATCCCACGGAATGGAACGATGCAGAACGCATCAGCGACTTCCGCCTCAACCAGCCGATGTCCCTCGCGCCTGCCCCGTATGCGACGGAAGCCTGGATAAAGGCAACGCCGCAGGGTCTTGCGGTCGCCTTCCACTGCACCCAACCCGCATCGGTCGCGCGAACCCGCCAACGCACGCAGCGCGATGAGTCCGCGCCACTGGATCGCGTCAACGTATACGTCGATTTCGACGGCGACGGCCGCGTCGGCTACAACTTCCGCGTCTCGCTGGCTGACGGCATCGTCGATGCGACCATCGCTAACGAGAACGAAATCTCCAACGACTGGGACGGCCACTGGTTGCATGCCACCAGCGAAACCGAAACCGCGTGGTCGGCCGAATTGCTGATTCCATGGCACATCGCTCCGATGCGCGAGGGCGAGAACGGGAAACGCAAGCTCGGGATCATGCTCGATCGCGTGGTCGGCTCGACCGGCGAACGCATGGCGTGGCCCGCGATCGATTTTCTGGGTCAGCGTTTCATCTCCAACTTCAACAAGATCGAAGTCCCCGCCTACAGTCAATCGCTGTTTTCACTGACGCCTTACGCGGTCGGCATCTACGACAATATCGATGGTCGCTCCGATTTCAACGCGGGCCTGGACCTCTACTGGAAACCCAGCGGCCGCTTCCAGCTCGGCGCCACGATCAATCCTGACTTCGGTCAGGTCGAAAGCGACAGACTGACCGTCAATTTCGGCGCGATCGAAACGTTCTACGACGAAAAGCGTCCGTTTTTCACCGAGAACCAGAGTCTCTTCGACGTTTCGTTCGGCTCGCTCGGCTCGAACAATCGACTGATCCACACCCGCCGGATCGGCAGCCTGAGCCCTGACGGCGGCGGGTCCACCGACGTCGGCGCGGCCGTCAAATTCAACGGCAATGTCGGCCGCCTGAACTACGGCATATTCGCCGCCGACGAGGACGGCGACGGGGGGCGCGGATTCTACGCGCTGCGCGCGACCCGCGACTTCGCCACTCAGGGCATCGGTGTTCTGTGGACGCGGGTCGACAACTCCGCAATCGACCGCCGGGCCGACGTGCATGCGATCGATCATCGATGGTCGCCGGGACAAGGCTGGTCGATCCGCAGCACCATGGTGGGCTCGCAGATCGATGCCGCGGGCACGCGCACCGACGACAGCGGCGCGCAAGTGCTCGTGAACCGGGATAGCGGCAACGATTGGCGGCAACAGCTTTACCTGCTCCATCTCGGCGCCGATCTGTCCTTGAACGATTTCGGCTACCTCGCGCGGAACAATCTGAATGAAGCGCGATACGGCATCTCGCGTCGATTCACGGCGCCGCGCACGTCCGGGTATGCCGCGACCGATTGGGAACTCGAGTTCGCGCACCTCAGGGACGACCACGGCAACGCGCTTTCCACCCAAGCGGAGTTGAGCCGTTCCGGCAACTTGCTCAACGGCGGCCAGGATTATCTGGAACTCGGCGTATGGGGTGCGTATACCGACGACCTGATCACGCGCGGCAACGGTTCCGTCAGGCTTCCGGAAAAAGTATCCGCCTATTACGAACGCTTCCGTCCCCGGCAGGAGGAAGAATCGCTGGACTGGTACGGGTACGCGCGCTATTTCGCCGAAGGGCAAAAAGGAATCGACGCCGGCGGCATCGAGCTTTACATCGAGCCGAAATATCACTTCAGCGACCGCCTCAACGTGTCCGCAGGCCTGCTCGTGCAACACAATCCGGACTGGCTGCTGTGGCTCGAGCAGGATCGGCTCGGCACGTATTCGTCCAGCCTCGTCCAGCTCAACATGAGCAGCGTGTGGATGATCGGCTCGCGGCAGGAATTGCGCGTGCGCCTGGAAGCGCTCGGGCTGGATGCGGAAGCGCTGCGCGCATGGCGGGCCCGCCCAGATGCGGTACTCGAGCCGACCAGCGACACGATCGCCGGCTTCAACCTGCGCACGCTCGGCTTCCAGATCCGCTATCGCTACGAGTTGGCGCCGCTCTCGCACCTGTATGTCGCCTATGTGCGCGGCGGATCGCTGGCGGAGGAGTCCTTCAGCGGAAGCCATGGTGCGGGCCGGGAGTTCCTGGACGCATTCGCGCTTCGCGACAACGAGCAATTATTGGTCAAGATCGCTTATCGGTTCGATATCTGAATCATTCATGCGTTGGAGACGCGCGCACCGCACCTCCGCCGGGACCCGCGATGCCGGGACACGGCACGGATCCGAAACCACAACACGACAGCACGCGGAACTGGCCGCGGAACAAGTCCAGAATCAGAAGGAAATGTATGCTTTCAGGAGTACTTACCACCATCGGCGGAACGCCCCTGGTCAAATTCGACAGGCTCAGGCCGACCGCGGCATTCCGTATTCACGCGAAGCTCGAGTCGTTCAATCCGAGCGGTAGCATCAAGGATCGCACTTCGCTGCAGATCATCGAGGCGAGCATCGCTTCGGGCAAGATCGGGGCGGGAACGACGGTCGTCGAATCCAGTTCCGGAAACTTCGGCATCGGCCTGGCCCAGATATGTCTTTATCACGGGCTGAGGTTCATCTGCGTCGTCGATCCGAAGATCACGCCGCAGAACGCGAATATCCTCCGCGCCTACCGGGCGGAATTGGATATCGTCGCTGCGCCGGATCCGGTCAGCAACGAATTCCTGCCGGCGCGGCTCAAGCGCGTCCACGAATTGTGCGAATCGATTCCCGACAGCTTCTGGCCGAATCAGTACGCGAATCTCGACAATCCCGCCGCGCACCGGCAGACGATGCGCGAAATCATCGAGCAACTGGGCAAAGCGCCCGATTATCTGCTCTGCGCCACCGGAACGACGGGTTCGCTGCGCGGTTGCGCGGAGTATCTCAGGGAGATCGGAGCGGACACGAAAGTGGTCGCAGTCGACGCGGTAGGCAGCGTGATCTTCGGCGACCAGCCATGCAAACGCCTGATCCCCGGCCACGGCGCCGCACTCGTGCCGAAGCTGCTCGACACCTCGTTGGTCTCGCAGGTCGTGCGCGTGACCGACATGGAATGCGTCATCGGCTGCCACAATCTGCTCGAACGCGAGGCGGTTCTCGCCGGCGGATCTTCCGGCGCGATCGTTTCCGCGCTGGAGAAGATCCGCGACGAAATCCCGGACGGCACCGACGTCGTTCTGCTGCTGCCCGATCGCGGCGACCGCTACCTCGATTCGATCTACTCCGACGCATGGGTCGAAACGAATCTCGGCAGTCCTACGCCCCGCACACCACTCGAAACCAAGCTGGATCTGGACTATGCATGACAATCGCATGACCATCGTTACCGGAGAATCGATCGACCGCATCCTCGACGGGAAGCAGCGGGGAATCATCGATCGCATCCGTTCCGCCTACTTCGACTTCGCGCGGGGGCAGAGTTGTCTGCCTCACTCGACGTTCGTGACGTTCGACGAATCTTCGCCCGACCGCATCATCGCCCTGCCCGCCTATATCGGCGGCGAACGGGAAGTCGCCGGCATCAAATGGATTTCATCCATTCCATCGAACGAGTCCCGGGGGCTGGATCGCGCTTCGGCGATCATCGCGATCAACGATCGCGAGACCGGCCGCGTCAAGGCGGTCATGGAAGGGTCGATCATCAGCGCGAAGCGGACGGCGGCAAGCGCAGCGCTCGCGGCCTCGCATCTTCACGCGGACAAGAACGTCGTTTCCGTGGGTCTGATCGGCCTGGGCCTGATCGGTCTGGAGACCGTGCGATTCCTGCGCGAGGAATTCCCTTCGATCCGCCGCATCCACGCCCACGACATCGACCGTGCGCGTTTCGACAGGTTCGCGGAGACATGTCGGCGCATGTGGCCCGACATGGAAGTGGTGTTCGCCGAAACTTCGAACGAAGCCCTGTCGTCGTCCACGCTGAGCATCCTCGCCACGACCGCGAAAACGCCGCACATCGAAAATCTCGAAGGCGTTTCCGACGAAGCCGTCATCCTGCACCTGTCGCTGCGCGATCTCGCGCCGGAGATCATCCTGTCGTGCAACAACGTCGCAGATGATGTCGACCACGTGTGCAGGGCCAGGACATCGGTGCATCTCGCGTTCGATCAGGTCGGGCACACCGATTTCATCGTCGGCCTGGTGGACGCCATCGAGCGCCCGGAATCATGCCGCAAGCTGAAGGCGCCCACGATCTTCAGTCCATTCGGGCTGGGCGTGCTCGACATGGCCCTCGCCGACATGGTGCTCGACCAGATCGCGAACGCGACGGATGCCGTCGATGCCGTCGTCGAAGGCTTTTATCCGCCGCATTGGGCCGCGCGGATGTGAAGCGCGATGGCCGCGTCCCGTGCGCCATGCGCGGGACGCGTGTCCGACATCGCCGCGCGGCGTCGGTTCACGACGGAACGAGTTCGAGTTCCAGAAAACTGAAGGTCGACGTGCCGAAGTTGAGCACGCCGACGACCTCCCCGGGTTTGATGCGACCGGACGCTTCCAGTTCGCCGAGCGCAAGCAGACAGTCGGCCGCATAGGCGTGCCCCAGCGTCTCGCGCGTCGGGGTCACGAGGACAGCGGCATCGATGCCCAACTGATTGCACATCAGGTCCGTGAACATCGGATGCAGATTGTCGGTGACGAGCAACGGATAGTCGGAAATCGCGCGCCCCGTGCTGACCTGGATCTTGAGTTTGAACTCGGACATCTGCACGCGGAAATGCTGGTTCCTTTCGCGCGCATTCAAGCCTTCCGGAAGGCACAGCATCGACAGCCCCGAATGACCGACGATATGTCTGATCCGATAGCCGCACGCGTCCGGCGCCAGGATGCAGGCCGCCGCGACATCACTGTAAAGCGCACTGCCATCGCGCACGAAACGCGATTCCGTTTCGGGCGTCCGATCGGCGAACACCGCCATGATGCGACGATATCGCCCGGATTCGAGCAATGCGGATCCCAGCGCGAGCGTGGAGCCGAAGTTCGAGCAGGCGGACATCCAGTTGCCGAACGGCATGGCGTTGACCAGGCCGGCATGGGCGATTTCCTCGCAGAGCATCTCGCGCAGACGTTCGCTCGGCGGGATCGACCGGTGCGAGGTTTCGCCCAGGCCGCTGTCCCAGAAGCTCTCGGTACTGAGGAGAATGGCCTCGATCCTGTCGGGGCGGATGTTCGATTTCCCCAGAGATGAATCGATCGCCTGCCGCATCATGTGTCTGATGTCGGCATCCGACGCGACATAGTTGCGGTAGCCGCCATCGACCATGAATTCGACCGTCGACGCCCGTGGGGGATCGACGGACAGGGTTTCGATGGGACGCTGTTGCGCCCGGCTGCTGGCGATGGCGTGGAGTGTGAAGCGCATGGACGGGAACCTCGATGCTCGGAACAGGCGGACCGTATTCCTGAAGTCGTCCACGCCCCGCACCGTTCGACGGGCGGGGCGTGGATGTGGCGTGGAAAAATGCGTGGATGGTGTGGCGATTTTTCGGGGAACGGTTATCGCGGCGACGGCTATTGCGGCGACGTTTGCCCGGCGCGCATTTCGACGGGCGCTTTGATCGGGTCGGCCGGCATGCCCGGAAGCTGCACGGGCTCGCGCGCGAGCTTGGCTTCCAGTTCGGAAACCGCGCGCAGCAGCTGCTTGTCGCGGCCCGAGATCAGATCGCCGACGTCCGCTTCGAGCACGATATCCGGCGCGACGCCCTCACCCTCGACCACGTAGGCGCCCGCGAGGCTGCCCGGCGCGAACTGCGGCACCTTCACATCGCCGCCATCGATCACCGGCCCCCAGTCGTTGAAGCCGATGATGCCGCCCCAGGTCTTGGTTCCGATCACCGGGCCCAGACCGGCCACTTTGTACGCATAGGCGAATTGATCGCCGTCGGACGCGGTAGTGCCATTGATGAGGGCTGCGGTATGACCGATGAAGGACTGCGCCGGATACGTGGTGACGTGGGTCGAGTCGCGTTCGTATTGCACCGCGAGAGGCTTGCGCATCAGACGCTCCAACACCATCGACGACACGTTGCCGCCCATGTTGTCGCGGACATCGACGATGAGTGCCTGCTTGCGCATCTGCGGATAGAACCATTTGATGAACTCGCGGATGCCTCCTGCCTCCATGTCCGGAAGATGGAGATAACCGATCCGCCCGCCGCTGGCCTTGTTCACGATCTCGCGCTTGCTTTCGACCATCGCGTAGTAATACAGGGCCTGTTCGGATGCGATCGGCGTTACCAGCACTTTCCTGGCCCCGGCTTCCGTCGGGCTGCGATTGACGGTCAGCTCGATCGGTTGGCCCGGCGGCGTACGCAGGAATCGGTAGGGATTATCGCTCGCGGTCAGCCTGCGGCCGTTGATCGCCAACAGATAGTCGCCCTCGCGGACGTTCACGCCGACTTCGGTGAGTGGTGAGCGGTATTTCTCCTCGTCGTTCCGGCCACGCAGGATCCTGGCGATACGGTAGGCGCCGTTGGCGACGTCCAGCTCGAATTCCGCGCCCAGCAGGCCCACGTTCGGACTTTCCGGAAGGCCGAGGTCGCCGCCGCTGGCGTAGGTGTGCGAGGTGGACAGTTCGGCCGCCATTTGACCGAGCAGATAATTCAGATCGCTGCGGTCGCCGACATGCACGAGCATGGATGCGTACTTCTTCCGCAATGCGTCCCAATCGTAGCCGTGCATGTTGGCTGCGTAGAAATGGTCGCGGAAGCGCCGCCAGGATTCATTGAAGACCTCGACATATTCCGCCTTCGGATCGACCAGAGCATGCAGCCCCGCGGTGGATACCGCGACGGGATCGCCGCCCTCGACAAGATCGATGCGCTTGTAGTCGGTGCCCGCACCGGTATGCAGCCACTTGCCGTCGACGGAGGCGCTCACGTTGTCGATGGCGTCGCTGAGCTGGGTTTCCTTGCGTTCCGAGAACGAGTAGGACATCAGGCGATTCGGATGCGAGGGATCGCGTCCGTAGTATTTCGAGCCCGACACGACATAGACGAGCGCCTGATCGTTGACGAACAGCCGATCGATATTGCTGTTCTCGACCGGTACGCGGAACACGCGGTCGGCGATGCCCGTGAAGTCGATCGCGTCGGCGGCCGGCTTGGCGCCCGAAGCCGCCGCATCGGTTGGTTCCGACGCAGCGTCGCGCGGCCCGACTGGGTTCTCCGTGCCCGCGCGCAGGGCCACGCCGAAGATGCCGGATGTGCGGTCTGCAGCATAATTCCATTCGATCGAGGACAGCTGCGGAACCCATTCGCGATTCGCGACGAAGAACAGATAATTGCCGTCGGCGGAGAACGCCGGCAGGAAACCGTCGACGAACTCCGAGACCAGGGTGCGGCTGCGATTGTCGGCGGTATCGTGGATGCGCAGCTGCGGCCGATGCCCGTCCTCGCTGAGCGTGGCATACGCAAGATAACGACCGCCCGCGGACCATGCGTAGTCCTGACGCGGGTACGTCAGATCCTTGGCGACGGTCTGCACGCGACCGGTGGCCACATCCACGATCTGGACGCGCAGACCGCTGTCGACGAACGCGATGCGTTTGCCGTCCGGCGAGAGCTTCGGCGCGTAAAGGCGTCCGTAGCGGGCGGTGGTGATCTGTCTGTGATTGCCGCCGTCGGCATCGCAGATCCAGACGGCTTCTTCGCCGCTCTTGTCGGAAACGTAGACGACACGACCGCCCTCTTTCGACCAGGATGCCTCCCGTTCGTGGACGCCGGGCGTGCGCGTGAGATTGCGGGCGTATCCGTCCGCCACGGAGACGCTGAAGATATCGCCGCGGGCCACGTAGAGGACGCGCTTGCCGTCGTTGGCGATCGTCGAGCTTTCGATGTTCCCGGCGACGCTGCGTTCCTCGGCGCGCGCGCGCACGAGTTCGGCAGGCACGTCGATGTCGATCG
Source organism: uncultured Thermomonas sp. (assembly GCA_966203835.1). Lineage (GTDB taxonomy): Bacteria > Pseudomonadota > Gammaproteobacteria > Xanthomonadales > Xanthomonadaceae > Lysobacter_I. Next base: position 50,861 of record CBIHKW010000007.1, on the reverse strand, counting down.
GACGCTCGACGTTGCTCGCGGTGTCGTAAAGATGGATCGATCCGTCGACTTCGTACACGATGCTGCCGTCGGCATCGCCGCTGGCCCAGCGCGCGTCGGCGCCCTTGCGGCTCGTGAGTTGCTTCGTTTCTCCGCTCGCGACATCGTAGCGATAGAGATTCATGTAGTTGTCGCGATCCGACAGGAAGTAGATACCGTTCCTGTTCCAGACCGGATCGCGATCGCTGAACGGATGACTTGTCACATTGCGCGCCGTTGCGCTTGCGATGTCGTAGATGTACAGGTCTTGCGCCCAACCCGCGGAATACCGGTTCCATGTGCGGAAGTCGTGGTACTTGGGGCTGTATATCAACTGCTTGCCGTCGGGAGAGAACCTGCCCGAGCCGGCCTGGTCCATCGGAAGCCGGGTCGGAAGTCCGCCCGCGACGGGAACCGTGTACAAATGCGGCTTCTGCAGCGCCGACGCCTGTTGCCAGGAACGGAACAGCACCGCTTTGCCATCCTGCGTCCAATCGTTCACGTGATGGTCGAAACCCCAGCGCTGCGGCAACGGCCCCAGGCTGGGATAGAACGTCAGCTGCTGCGGCTCGCCGCCTTGCGCATCCACCACATACACTTGATCGCCGCCGCCGTACTGGCCGGTGAACGCGATCTTCCGGCAGTCCGGCGAAAACTTGGCGCTCTGTTCGAGACCCGCGGCCGCGGTCAGACGCTGCGCCCGGCCTCCCGACGTGGAGGCCGTCCACAGGTCGCCCGCATAGGTGAACACGACATTGCTCCCGCAGACATCGGGGAAACGCAGGAGTTTGGTCGCGGCGTTGGCGGCTGCGGCAGGTAGTAGCGCCGCGATCGCCAGCGACAGAATGGCCGAACGTGTATGGATCATGTGCTTTCGTAGTCTCTGGAAAAAACTGGGGATGCCCGACGGATCGCGCCGCAGCGCGCCCTCCGGAAGGTGCGGCTCATGCGGCGGATTTCAGCAGCCGGACGAGTCCGATCACGTCTTCCGAGGCATGGAAATAATGGAAACAGAAGCGCAGCAGACCGCCGTCCGGAATCGGCACGGACAGCGCGTCGTCGCGCAGACAGATCGCCTGCAGCGCGACATGATCGTCGCGACGCACGGCCAGCGCTCTGGGTGCGCGGTGGCCCGGACTGCGCGAGACGACCCAGGGTTCGCGCTGGACATGCGCGGCCAGCACCCGGCCTTCGCTCGCGGTCTGCCCCAACCGGCGCAGGTCCCCGCTGGTGTCGATCACCGGCGAGAATCTGGCGAGGTCGCCCTGAACCGCGACGATGCCGTTGACCGGCCATGCAGCGCGATTGCCGGGAAGACACCGCAACGGCGACAGCGGCAATTGCGCTTCCTCCAGCAAGTCGCAGAACAAGGCCGCGAGATCGGCGTTGTGCGCATGGATCCGCGACGAGCGCGCGCCCGCACCGGATTCGATATCGTGGAAATCGCGCAGCGCCACCGCGGTCGCGCAGAGGGTTTCGAGATTTCCGGTACCGCCCGATCCGCTCAGCCTCGAATACGCCTGCGCCTGGTCCGGAATGTGCCAGCGCGGATCGGCGCAGACCAGCCCCAGGGTCGGTTTCCCGCACAGCCATTTGTGGCCGCTGGTCACGTAGAAATCGACCAGACCCAGCACGTCACGGCCGACCGGGATATTGCCGATCGCCTGTGCGCCATCGGCGACGATCAGAACGCCCGGATTGACCTCCTTCGCGAACCGCAGGAACTCCAGGTCCACCGGGTAGCCGAATGCGCGCGCCACATGGCTGATGTAGATCACCGCAGGTCGCGTGCGCAGGAACGCCGCTTTGAGAACTTCGGTGACCTCCGCGCAGCGCCCCTCCCAGAGCAGATGTGCCACTTCGGCGATGATCATCGGCCCTTGCCAGCACTCGTCCACCATCGCGACGGTGCCGGGATATTCCAGATCCGTGGTCAGCAGCACCGCATTGCGCGAACGCAGCAACTGGCTGATCCGCAGGAAGACGCGCTGGATTCCCGCGGTGGTGTTGTGGAAAAGCGTGACATGCTCTTCGGGCATGCCCAGCAGATGACTGAAATGACTGCGCACTTCGGTCAGTACCGCGTCCCAATCGCCCGCGGGTTCGAGGCTGGCCGACAACGATTCTTCCGAAGGCAATCCGACGCCCGCAGCGTTGAAGAAGGCGGCCGCGTTCGTGCGCTTCTGCCGCGAAATGGGCTGCAATTCAGAGTTCATAGACGGGCTGTTCATGCTTGGAGCGCTGCAGTCGCGCGTCGTAGATCCGGATCGCCAAGCGCTGCGCCGATCGGACCTTCTCGATCAGATAGCCGCCGTGCTGATTGTCGGCGCCGCGGAAGCGGTAATGGGTCGGCCGGTCGCGCTGCAGCACGCCGCGCACGCGCCGTTCGAAAGGAATCAGGGATTGCTCCACCGCGCCGCTGCGCTTCCCGACATGGATCCTGCGCCAGATCTTGTTGATCGCGAGATAGGCGTCGTGCGCGTATTCGCTGTGGTCGAATGCCGGTCTGGACCAGTGGAAATCCGCGCCGCCCTCGGTTTCGACGATGTGCGCGCGGACGCGCTCCTCGTAACAACCGTCGGACAGAATGATGTGGCGCCAGCGGTGGCGGGTGCTCGCGATCAACCTGACCGCTTCGAAATAGCCCACGCACACCAGGATTCCGTTCTCTTCGGCTGAACGCAGCTGATCGATCTCGGAATGGAACGTCAATTGCGGCCTGCCCGGCCCCTTGCTGGCATGCGATTCCAGCGCCTTGCGCAGATCGCGCACGTATTCGGCCTCTTCGTTCTCGCCGTGGCAGAGCACCTGCACATCGATGTCCGCGCCCTGCTCCACCAGACTGGTCAGCTTGGACAGGATCGCCTGCGCCTGCAGGTCGTTGTTGGGCATCAGGCGCAAGGCGTTGCGATAAGACGACAGCCGCTGTTCTTTCGGAGCGGGCATGTCGGCCGTGCTGTCCACGGTGACGAAGACCGGCAGCGAGGAGGGCTGGAGGGTCCGCAGCAAGCCCTGCGTGCTGCTGGCCGTACCGCAGGCGATCACCGCCCACACGTCGAAATGCGACAGATACTGATACAGACGTTCGGCCACGTCGGGCCTCGCGCAGTCGCCGAGATCGGAAAAAGGAACCGGATAGAGGTTGGGAAGCGCATCGCGCGGGATCCGCCGCAGCGGCGCCAGTGCGCGCGGATGCGGCGTCATCGTCCGCGACGGTGCCGGCACTTCGCCGTAAAGCTGCTCGTCGGGCTGCTGGCGGTAGGCGATGCAGATCCGCTCCCAGGCCTTGGAGACGAACGTGTCCTCGTAACGATAATCGCCGACCACGAGAACGGCCGGTTCCGTGCCCGGACCCGAAAAGCACGGCGCGGCGATATGAAGATCTCGGCTGGATTCATCCATGAGCAGAACATCAGTCCAAGTTATGTGGTGTGTAAGACGCATCGACCTCGAGCCGATGCCGCGACGGCGACATCGAGAGATCGCGGATCGATCCGTTCGAACGCAGGCCGGCAGACGGCGCGCTCGCTGTCCGACGTTCCGCGGAAAACTTCATGCAAATAAACGTCATGCGAACAAACGTCATGCGAATACCGGACCTTCCGCGCTCAGGCGTCTGTCGATGTGCGCGATCAGACGGTCGCGCACATCGTTCAGGAAGAAATGCCCGCCCTGTAGCATGTGCAGTTCGAACGCATCGGATGTCTGCGCGCGCCAGGCGGCGAGACCTGCCGGTTCGACCAGATCGTCGTCGATGCCGCCGTACGAGGTGATCGGACACGACAGCGGCGCTTCCACCGCGTAACGGTAGCGGTCGTTGAGCGCGAAATCCGCGCGCAGCATGGGACGCAGGAATTCCATCATGTCCGGATCGCGCAGGATTTCCTGCGGCGTGCCGTTGAAGCGTTGCAACAACGCCAAGAACGCATCGTCGGGAAGTTCGTGGCGGCTGAAGCGACCGACGTCGACCTGCGGCGCCACGCGACCGGAAGCGAACAGATGCTCCGGACAGGGGCGACCGGTGCGCCGCAGCGCGCGCGCGAGTTCGAATGCGATCAGCGCGCCGTTGCTGTGCCCGAACAGCGCGAACGGCGCGTCCAACAGCGGATCGATCGCGGTCAACAGCGCGTCGATCAGCTGCGGCAGATCGTCCACCGCCGCCTCCGCGGCTCGGCGTTCCCGACCCGGCAGTTGCACGGGATGCACCTCGTAGCCGCCGATCGTCCGCGTGGTCCACGACCGGAACACCGAAGCGCCCGCGCCGGCATACGGAAAACAGAACAACCGCCGGCAATCGTCGGATTTCGTCGTGTAGGGAAACCAGGGCAAGAAAGATGACATGCGGACTCGGTGATGCGTGGCGGCAATACCCCGACGACACTGCCGCGCGGGCAGCGTCGTCGGGACGGAGGGTCGGGATCGTCGGAAAAAAGAAGCGGTCGGAAGCGTTTTCTGTTCAGAGCGCCTCGACGCCGGCCGCCAACGGCTGCAGGCGGCCGTTCGTCGCATCGACCTGCATCGCGAATTCGCCAAGCGTCGACGTATCGAACAGATCGTGGACGCTGGCGTTGACGCCATGCTGCTTCGCGAGCAGCGACACCACGCGGATCGCCAGCAGCGAATCGCCGCCCAGCGCGAAGAAGTCGTCGTCCACCGAAACGACTTCGGTCAGCAGGATCCGCGACCACACGGCGGCGATCAGGCGCTCGGTATCGCTGGCCGGCGGCCCGCCCTTCCCTGCCTCGGATACGGACTCCGACGTTTCGACAGCCGCGGCGACCTCGCCGCCCACGGCCGCTGTCGACGCACCTGCCGACTCCAGGCTGCCGTCAGCGCGGCGCCGCGCACGCAACCCGGTGGAGAGCAATCCGACGCCCGGCGCGAACGGATGCGCCGCGCCGTTGTCGGCCGCAGCAAACGGACGGACACTGGCGATGTGCAGTTCGCCGACGACACCGGTCGGCAGCAGCCGTCCGGCGGCGTCGAGAACGAAGGCTTCCGTGTCCGCCAGCGGCGTGCCGATCAGGCATCCACCGTCGCTTTCGACATCGCGTTCGAGCAGCGCGCGGCGGAGCGACGACCATGCCGTTTCCGCGGGACCATACAGCGCGACGATCTTCGGATCGCTCTCGCCGAAGCGCGAGGTCCAGGCCTTGGCCGCCGATGTCTCGCAGGCGCCAAGCACGATCGCGAGCCGCAGCGCGGATCTGCGCGAGGCCAGCACGATCCCCGCCACCTGCGAGAACATCGCCGGAGAGAAGCAGACCGCGGAGATGTCCTGCGCGCACAGCCATGCGTACGCGGAAGACGCCGACGACAGCGCCGAGACCGGCGGCGCAACCAGATGCGCGCCGCGCGTCAGCGCGTTCCAGAACATCCAGTGCCGCGCGGAAAGACCGCCGGAAGCCGTGTCCACCAACGCCGCGCAGGTATCGGAACCGTCGAGGTCGACATCGTCGCGGATCGCATCGATGGCGCCGCACAGGCCGCGCTGGCTGAGCAGGACGCGACGTCCGTCATCGCCCACCACCAGCGTCGCCGGACGATCCGCGTCGTCGGCATCGAGCGCCGGAGGCGTCGCCGGGAGCGCAGCGATGGCGTCGGCTTCGCGATGCAGATCGATGACCTCGAGCGCGCCGACGGCTGGCGCGTCGACGGCAGGCACGCCATCGCGCACCACGAGTACGCGCAGCGCGTCCGCGAGTCCAGCGAGCTGGCCATCGGCGAGCCACGCATAGGCGGCGCCGACTTCAAGCGCAGCCCAGGCGACAGCGACCAGATCGATGTCCGACGTGGCGGAGACGCCAACGACATCGCCTTCGCCGACACCGAGCGCGCGCAGTCGATGCGCGATGCGGAAAGCGCGCTGCGCGAGATCCGCGTAGACGATGCTGTCGCCGCCGTCCGTGATCGCAATGGCGCGCGGCGTACGCTCGGCCTGGGCGCGCAAGCGCGCGTGCAACAGTGCGGGCTGCGACGGATCGGCGAGCGGGACCGGCTGCGGCCCGCGCAGGCGACGGCGCTGCTGCGGACCGACGAGACGATGCTCGGAGATCGGCGCATCCGGCAGATCGATCATGTCTTCCAGCATGATCTGCAGCGATTCCGACCACGCCGAAATCGTGGCGGCGTCGAACTGGTCGGTGCGGTATTCCAGCACCGCGCGGAGATTGTCTTCGCCCAGCTGGAGATTGATCGAAAGATCGAATTTCGCGATTCCGGAATCGAATTCGATCTCGCCCGCGCCAAGGTCGCTCAGATCGAGCGGCGTCATCGGTTCGTTGAGGCTGACCAGATCCATCCGCAGATTCGCGAACGACGGCGCTTCGCTTGCGGGATCCATGTTGAACTGGACGTTGACCAGCGGCGAGCGTCGCGCTTCCCTGCCCAGATCGAGGCGGCGGACCAGTTCTGCGAACGGGTATTCCGCGTGATCGTAGGCGTCGAGGATGCCGCCCCTGGCGGCTTCGACGAGGCCACGCAACGAAGTGGCGCCGGCCGCGCGCATGCGCACCGGCAACAGGTTGATGCAATGCCCCACCAGACCCGTCGATTCGCCGGGATGCAGCGATGCCGGCACGCCGACCACCAGATCGTCCTGATCGGTCAGGCGATGCAACCAGGCGCTGAACGCCGCGAACAGCACCACGAACGGCGTGGCGCCCATGTCGGTCGCCGTACGCGCGACCGCCCGCGCGAGATGTCCGCCCATCGCGATGCGCTGACGCGCACCCTTGTCGGACGCGGCCGAACCTGTCACCCGATCGCGCGGCAACTTCACCACCGGCACCGCATCGGCGTACTGCGCCAACCAGTAGTCGGCGGCGGCTTCGCGGTCGCGGCGACGCGGCGGCGAAGCCCACTCCTCCACCATCGTTTCGTATTGCATCGCCGGCGCCAGCGCCGCCGCCGGCATGCCCGCGGCTTCGGCATAGAGCACGCACAGCTCGCGCAGCAACACATTGAAGCTGGCGGCGTCCGCGGCGGAATGATGCACGGTCAGCAGCAGCACGTGATGGGTGGCCGCACAGCGCCAGACTTGCGCGCGGATCGTCGGTCCCCTGGAGAAATCGAAAGGCTGCGCCGCGGAGGCGTGCATCTGGCTGGACAGCGTGGCCGCCAGCATGTCGCGCGGACACGCACCGAGATCGACGAACGGGATATCCACTTCGATATCGCCGCTGCGCTGCGACTGCAGCTCGGCATCGACGGACGAACGCAGCACATCGTGGCGATCGACGAGGCCCTGGAATGCCTGCCGCAGCGCCATGGGATCGAGCGCGCCTCTGAGCACGATCGCCAGCGGTTCGTTGTAGGAGGCCGAGTCCATGCCGCCCAGTCGGGTCGACACCAGGATTTCGCGCTGCGCATCGGACAGCGGGAACTCGCGCGTCTCCAGCGCCTTCCTCGCGACCGGTGCCGGGGTCGACAGCGCGGCGACCGCAGTCGCGACCGGCGCCGGCGCGGCACGATTGACCGGCAGCAGACCATGGGCGACCAGCTCCGACAGGCTGCTATCCACGGCGCACAGGATCTTGTCGATGTCCTCCTGCGTATGCGCCGTGGACAGGAAGAAATTGCGCCCTTCCCACACGAAGACGCCGTGCATCGAGAGGTGGTAGTAGAAAAGATCGATATTGCCGGGAGAAATGAAGCGGAACTGCGACGAGAAATTCTGCGCGCGGATGTTCACGCCGTGACGTTCGAACAGGATATTCGCCTTCTCGACGAACGCCGCAGTCCTGCGCGTGAGCTGCGCGTGCAGGTCCGGCCCGCAGCGTTTGATCTCGCGCAGCGCGGCGAGCGTCGTCGCCATGACCAGCGGATGCTTGCCGAACGTGGTCGCGAAGAAGGTCTGATCGGCTTCCGGATAAGTGGCGTCGCCGTAGCGCCAACCGCCGCCGTCCACGCCGTCGAGCAGCCAGGCTTTGCCCGCGACCGCGCCGATGGGCATGCCGCCGCCCACCACCTTGCCGTACACGGCCATGTCGGCGCGGATATCGAACGCCGCCTGCGCGCCGCCCGGATGTACGCGGAAACCGGTGATGACCTCATCGAAGATCAGCGCGACGCCAGTCTCGGTGGTCAACGCGCGCAACTTGCGCAGGAACTCGACCGGCTGCACGGAAGGGCGACGGCTCTGGACCGGCTCGACGAGAATGCCGGCGAGTTCGTGCGCGTGCGCGCGGACGATCTCCAGCGCCTCATCGGTGCCATAGGGCAGCACGATGACATCATCGGCGACGGCGCGCGGCAGGCCCGGCGCCATCGGCGATGCACTGAGGCTGCCGTCGGCGCGGCGCCCGGCCACGATCAGGGTGGCGTCGTAGAACCCGTGGTAACAGCCCTCGAAGATCGCGATCTTGGGCCGGCCGGTCGCATTGCGCGCCAGACGGATCGCCAGCATGTTGGCTTCGGTGCCCGAATTGCAGAAGGCCACGCGCTCGTTGCCGGTGAGTTCGCACAACAGGGCAGCGGCCTCGCCGGCGTGCTCGGACTGCGGCCCGACCTGCACGCCGTGCTTGAGCTGATGCGCGATCGCGTCCTGCAGAAACGGCGCGCCGTGTCCGAACAGATGCACGCCGTAACCCATGGTGATGTCGACGTATTCGTTGCCGTCGAGATCCCAGACCCGCGCACCCTGCGAACGCTGGCCGACCACCGGATACAGCATCTCCTTCACCGCCAGGCGGAAACCGGTGGTGCTGCGGCTGTCGGCCAGGACCGGGCGATATCGGGCTGCGTATTCTTTCGATTTGCTCGTCTTCGCGGCAAAGGCGGCGACGAACTGCTGCAGATAATCGGCATCGGCGCCCTGGGCCGCCGGCTGATCGGCGTTGGAAGGCTTGAACGGCTGGAACGGGATATACGGTTTGGAAGCCGCATCCTCGATCGAAGGCGTCGCCGTCGCGACTGCGGGGATGCTGGCCGCGGCAGCGACTACCGCAGGCGCCGGCCGCGATTCGGCCGCGCGCGGAAGCGTCGCTTTAGCGTCGTCGAGCGTGTCGTCGAGCATGAATCCCGGCGCGAGTTCGCGGTCGAGCATGCGCGCGACGTCGGCGATGCTGGTCATTTCCATGAACAGCTGTCGCGTCGCGATGCGCACGTCGAAACGCTGACGCAGGACGCGGGTGACATTGCCCAGCGCCAGCGAGTCGGCGCCCAGTTCGAGCAAGGGCAGGTTCGGATCGAGTTCGTCGGGCAGCGCGTGCAGAGCTTCGGCGAAGATCCCGGTCAACACCGGGATGAGTCGCTCGCTGCGTGCGGGCGTGGAATGGACGGATGCTGCGGAATGGTCGACAGGCGTGTTCATGAAGGTTTCCCCAGTACCCGGGTGGGCCGGTACCGTGATGGGCCGAAAGAATTGCCGGCGCTCGAAACGCGAGCCCGGGATTGGAATGCGGCAGCCGGCGCGGCCGGCGGTGGCGTCGTGCGCGACGCGATCTGCGCCGCGGACGAACAGCGCCGCGAATGCGTTCAGCGACAGCTCGCGGTCTTCGCGACCGCGTTTGATGGCCGGGCACCATGCGATGCGCGGATCTTCGACGATGTGCGGCCCCAGTCTGCTCAACACATCGGCCGCGCCGAACTCGAAGAAGCAGTCGTAGCCCTCGGCGACCAGCGCGCGCAGCGCCTCGAAGTAGCGGACGGGCTCGCGCATGTGAGCACGCCAGTAGGCGCCGTCGAGCAGCGTGCCCGCGTCGAGCACGCCGCCGCGGAGGCTGGAGGCGTAGGTCAGGCGCGGTGCGCCTGCTTCGACGGCGGCGAGACGGTCGAGCGCCGGATCCATCGCGCGCGAGTGGAATGCGTGGGTGACCGAGAGCGGATGCACACTCCAGCCGCGATCCTCGAAGCTGCGTGCAGCCGCCTGCAACGCCTCGAGCGGCCCCGACAGCACGGTGTTGCCCGGCGTGTTGTAGACGGCAATCTCCAGCGCATCGGCCCATCCGGCTTCGAGTCCGTCGAGCCCGTCCTGCAGCGTCAGCGCATCGACGCCGACGGCGATCATGCCGCCTTCCGGACACAACGTCTGCATGGCGATCGCGCGGGTCGCCACGAGTTCGAGCGCATCCCTCAGCGTCAACGCATCGGCGATCACCGCAGCGACGAATTCGCCGAGGCTGTGGCCGAGGACCGCAGCCGGTTCGATGCCGCGCGATTGCCACAAGCGCGCGGTCGAATACGCCAGCGCGAACAGCGCGGGCTGGGCGTAGCGCACTTCGCTGAGCGCAGGCCGATCGGCGGCGTCCGAATACAGCGCGTCCACGACCGACAGACCAAACCGTTGGCGCAGATGCGCATCGCACTGGCGCATGTGTTCGCGGAACACTGGTTCGGACCGGTACAAGCCGGCGCCCGCCTGGTACAGATCCGAAGATTGGCCGGGAAACAGGAATGCGATCTTCGGCGCGCGATTGCGCGGCGCGTGGCCATGGACGACGCCCGGCGCGGAGGCACCGCCGCCGATCTTCGCCAGGATTTCGACAAGCGCGTTGCGGTCGCGGCAGACGAAGGCGTGCCGGTGCAGCCAGTGCGCGCGTCCACAGGCCAGGGTATGAGCGATGTCGTCGAGGCTGAACCGTTCCTCTGCGACGATCGCGCTGTGCAGTGCGTCGGCCAACGCGGGCAGCGCCTCGTCGGAACGCGCGGACAGCACGATGAGCCGGCTGCTGCGATCCGTCGATGCATCGATGTCCGCAACGCGCGGAGCTTCCTGTCGCGCGCCTTCCTCATGCGTGCCTTCTTCGATGACGACATGAACGTTCACGCCACCGATGCCGAAGGCGCTCACGCCCGCGCGCCTCGGAACGCCCGGCGAGGTGTCCCAATGCGTCAGCTCGCGATTGAGATAGAACGGCGACGAAGCGAAATCGATGTTCGGATTCGGCTGCTCGGCGTTGAGGCTTGGCGGGATCTGCCGGTGCTTCAAGGCCAGCACGAGTTTCAACAGACCGGCGATGCCGGCGGCCGGCTCCAGGTGACCCAGATTGGTCTTGATCGATCCCAGGGCGCAGGACTGCCGCGACGGCGCATCGTGCTCGAACGCCTTGCACAGGCCGTCGAACTCGATCGGATCGCCGAGTTCGGTGCCGGTGCCGTGCGCTTCGATCAGCGTGATCGTGCGGGCGTCGATACCCGCACGATCGAGGGCGGCGCGCACCACGCGCGATTGCGCCTGGGGATTCGGCGCCGCCAGACCGCTGCTGCGTCCGCCGTGATTCATCGCGGTGCCGCGGATCACCGCGTGGATGTGGTCGCCGTCCGCGCGGGCGCGGGACAAGGGCTTGAGCACCACGACCCCCAACCCCTCGCCCGGCACCATGCCATCGGCATCGCGACCGAACGCGCGGCACAAGCCGGTGGTCGAAAGCGCGCCGATGCGCCAGGCCGCTTCGTAATAGCGCGCCGGCATGCCGACGCGGACGCCGCCGGCGATCGCCAGCGCGCATTCGCCGCGCTGCAGACTCTGCACCGCCATATGCACGGCGGCGAGCGAGGACGAGCACAGCGTGTCGACAGTGACGCTCGGACCGTTGAGATCGAGGAAATAGGACAGCCGGTTGGCGAGGATCGCCACGCTTCCGCCCACCAGCGTATGCGGGCCCAGTTCGAGCTCCGCGTCGCGGTCGAACACGGGCGAAGCGCTCGCGCCGATGAAGACGCCGGTATCGCTGCCGACCAGTTCGCCGGGCGCGTAGCCGGCGTTCTCCAGCGCGCACCAGGCTTCTTCCAGCAGCATCCGCTGCTGCGGTTCCATCGACTCCGCTTCGACCGGCGAGATGTTGAACAATTTCGCGTCGAACGCATCGATGCTGTCGAAGAAACCGCCGCGCATCGCGGACAAGCTGTCGGTTCCTGCGCTGTCGGACCAGCGCTGCGATGGCGCAGGCCCGATGACATCGCGTCCATCGCGCAGCAGCGCCCACAGCGCGTCCAGATCCGGAGCGCGCGGGAAACGTCCGGCCACGCCGACGATGGCGATAGCGCCGTCATCGGCATCGGCATCCCGCGGCGACGCATCGCCGGCCGCCGCGATCTGCGGCACAGGCGACACGACGCGCACCGGCGGCGCCGACGCCGCACGGGCCGGCGACGCGGCGGCAACACGCGACTCACCCTGCGACTCGCCCTGCGGATCGCCTTGCGCAGACCGGAAAGACAGGCCCGCAAGTGCGGTAGCGAGTTTGTCCAGCGTCGGATATTCGAAGAACAAGGTGCGACGCTGGCGCGTACCGGTCGCGGCGTCGATCGCCGACACCAGCCATGCGGAGTTGATCGAGTCGACACCCAGATCCAGGAACGGCGTCTGCGCATCGAGGGTCGCGTCCTGGGCTTCGAGGACATCCGCGAGCGTCTGTCGCAGGAAGGCCATCGCCGCATCGCGGCCGCCGGGCACGGCGGCGACTTCCGCCGGCATTGCGGCCATCGGCAGCAGCGTGTCGAGTTGTTCGGGGGCCGCGATCGCGATCTGGACCAGATCGGTGCGCAGCGCGCGCTCGAGCAGCGTCATGCCGACATCCGGCGCGATCAACGCATCCGAAGTCCGCGAAGCCGCCGTGCCGTCGCCCAAGGTCAGGCCCATGCCGACTTCGGACCAACCGCCCCAGTCGATGCTGAGGGTCGGACGGCCCAGTCGCGTGCGCCAGGCCGCGAATGCGTCGAGGAAACGATTCGCCGACGAATAACCACACTGGAAGACGTTGCCGGTGAGGCCCGCCAACGACGAGAACAACACCATCCGGTCGAGTTCGAGATGGCGCGTCGCGATATCGAGATTGCAGGCGCCGCGCGTCTTCGCACGCAGAACATCATCGAATGATTCCCAACCGCATTCGGCGATGCGTCCGCGATCGAGCACGCCCGCGAGATGGAAAACCCCGTGGAGCGCGCCATGCAGGGACAGCACCCGCTCGACAGCGCCGCGGCATTGTTCGAGGTCCGCAATATCCGCATCGATGCAATCGACAGCGCCGCCTGCGCGACGGATCGCCTCGATATCGGCCGAATGCGGATCGAACGTCGCGCTGGCGCGACGCGATACCAGCACCACGCGCGCACGGTATCGCTCGCCGAGGAAGCGGGCCAGCACGCGCCCGATCCCGCCGACGCCACCGGCGATGAGATACACGCCGCCGTCGCGCAATGGCGATGCGGCGGAGAAATCTTCCGCGGTCATCCGTCCAATCGACGGTGCAAACCTGCGACCCGCGTGCAGCGCGATCTCCGTCTCCCGCACGCGGCCGAGCACCTCGCGCATCAACGCTGCGGAAGCCGCGTCGCCGGTGTCGACGCCATCCAGATCGATGCATTGCATGCGTATGCGATGGCATTCGCGCGCGATCGTGCGCGCCAGCCCCCAGGCGGTCGCCTGCGCGGGCGCCACTTCGCCGAGCCGGGCGTGCAGCGGCACGGCGGCGCGCGTCACCAGACGCAGGTTGAGATCGACCTGCGGCCAGTGACGCAGGATCGCCTGACAGATCAGCAGCAGCGTGCGCGCGCCGCGGTCATGTTCGCGCTGCGGATCGATTCCGCCTTCGGCGACGATTGCACTTCGGCCATGCCACAACTGCACGACATCGGTCGGTCGTATCCGCTCGCGATCCAGTGTTTCGAACAGCCGGTCGTAGTCGCCGGACACACTCGGATCCAGAACGAAATGCTCGGGCGCTACGCGCGAATAGCCCGCACCCGGCGAAGCCAGGACGAGCCGGACACCTTCGATGCGCGCCTGTGCGGCGAGACGCCGCGTGAATGCATCGTCCTCCGCGAACACCAGCCAGACAGGATCGCCCGTCGCCGGCAGCAGCGGCTTCGCTGCGGCATCGCATTCGACCCAATCGATGCGGCGCATCCAGGCTTCCGGCGCGACAGGCGCAGTCCCGGCGATGGCTTGCGACCGCGCCTGCAGCGCCTGCGACGCGGCGCGACCGGTCGTGGCGATGCGCTGGACGGAACAATCGCGGCGCTCGAACGGATAGGTCGGCAGCAGGACGCGACGATGGCGCCCCGAGGCGTAGAACTTCGACCAGTCGATTTCGACGCCCTGGACGAACAACGATGCGAGCGCGCGCAGACGTTCGCCAGGCCACGCAGCGGGCGCATCGACATCGGACGCAGCATCGCGGCGCATGCCGAACACGCGGTCGGCGACCGCGCCGCCGCACAGCGCCGACACGTTGCGACGCGCGGCGGGATCGAGTCCGTCGACAAGCGAAGTGTCGCCCGGCCGCGCATCGCAGAACACCGCGACATCGGCTCTCGAAGCGCCCTCGCCGGCCAGCCAATCGCTCAACTGCCGCAACAACGCCTGTTTGCAATCGACCACCGTCGCCAGACGGCGCGGCCAAGGCTGTCGTCCACGATTGGCGGTGAAACAGAGATCGGCGAGCGACGCTGCGATGCCCTTCATCAACAACTCGCGATACGCCTCGACGGATGTGCGCAACGCCGACGGCGTACGCGCCGACAGCGTGAACAGTTGCGACACGCCGGGTGCGTCGTCATGCGCATGCGTGGCATGCTCTTCCGACGCTTCCAGCACCGCATGCGCGTTGACGCCGCCGAAACCGAACGCGCTGACACCGGCGAGCGAACGCGCGACATCGGTCGGCCACGGACGCAGTTCTGGATTCAGATGGAAGGGCGAGCCCTCGATCCGCAGTTCCGGATTCGGCCGTCCCAGATGGGTATTCGCCGGCATCAAGCGATGATGCAAAGCCAATGCGACCTTCATCACCGACGCCAGACCGGCGGCGGGCCCAAGATGGCCGATCCGGCCTTTCATCGATGTCAGCGCGCAGTAGCCGCGACGGCCGACATCCGTTTTATCGGAATCTTCTTTGTCGACATCGGCTTTGTCGACATCGGCTTTGAAAGCCTCGATGAGCCCCTGCACTTCCACGGGATCGCCGAGCGACGTGCCTGTGCCGTGCGCTTCGATCAACGAGACCTCGCCAGCCTGTACTCCCGCGTTGCGCAGCGCCGCGCGTACCACGTCGCGCTGCGCCTTCGGATTCGGAGCGGTCAGGCCGACCTTCGCGCTGCCGTCGTGATTGACCGCACTGCCGCGCAGGATCGCCCAGACCTGATCGCCGTCGCGTCGCGCGGCCGCCAGCGGCTTGATCGCCATCGCGATCACGCCTTCGCCCGCGACGAATCCGTTGGCGTCGGCGTCGAACGGACGGCAACGCCCTTCGGCGGACAACATGCCGCTTTCGCCCCAGATGGTCATGTTCTCCGGTTCGAGCATCAGACTCGTGCCGGCCACCAAAGCCGCATCGATGTCTCCGTTCTCCAACGCCTGCCGCGCCAGGTGCAAGGCCACCAGCGAAGACGAACAGGCGGTATCGATGGTGATGCTGGGGCCGGAGTAGCCGAACAGATAGGACAGCCGGTTGGAGAGCAACGACAGCGCATTGCCCGAACCGGCGTAGGTGTCGGCGAGCACGCCCGCGTGTTCGAGCGTCCGCGTGTAATCCTGCGCGGAAGCGCCGACGTACACGCCGACGCGGCCACCGCCGAAGTCGGTCGGCCGGTAACCGGCTCTTTCGCAGGTTTCCCACGCCACTTCGAGCAGCAGCCGTTGCTGCGGATCCATCCACCGCGCCTCGCGCGCGGAGAGGCGAAAGAACTCGGGCTCGAATTCGTGGACGCCTTCGATCCAGCCGCCCCAGCGCGCATGCGGCCAGCCTAGTCCAGCGTTCTCGGCGCCTTCCGCAACGCGCCAGTCCCAACGCGATGCGGGCACTTCAGAAATGCAATCGGTCCCTTCGCACAGATTCCGCCAGAACGCTTCCGGCGTGGACGCCCCGGGCACACGGCAGGCAAAACCGACGATCGCAATCGCGGTGTCGTTCCCCTCTTGCGGCAACGCATCGTCGACGACCGGATCCGATGCCGTCCTGGCGCCGAGCGTTTCGGTCAGAACATCGGCCATATCGCGGATCGTCGGGCTGACGAAGAACTGCGTCAGCGGCACATCGACATCCAGTTGCGCCTTGATTTCCCGACGAAGCAGCGGCAACAGCAAAGAGTGGCCGCCGATCTCGAAGAGTTTCGCGTCGGCATCGACACGGTCGCGATGCAATGCCTGCGCCCAGATCGCATGCAGGGTCCGCTCGACTTTTGAACGCACGTCGTCGACGGCCCCGCGCACCGGCCGTTCGACGGGCGACGGTGCCTGCGCGGCGGCCGCGACGACGGGTTGAGGTTTGGGTTCGGCGCTCGGCGCCGTTGTATCAGCCAGAGGCGACGGCAGCGCGGCGCGATCGACTTTTCCGCTGTTGTTCAGCGGAATCGACGCCAGCGCCACAAGGTACGACGGCACCATGTAGTCCGGAAGCATGCCGTACAGATGTTTGCGCAACGCATCGACGGACAGCGCTGCATCTCCGGCGACGAAATACCCCGCGAGACAACGGCCGGTGCCGGGCACTTCGACGGCCACCACGATCGACGCGCGGACGTCGGGATGACGACAGATCGCTTCCTCGACATCGCCCAGCTCGATGCGATAACCGCGGATCTTCACCTGATGATCGATGCGGCCGAGACAGATCAACTGGCCGTCGGCGCTGTAGCGCCCGAGATCGCCGGTGCGGCACAGCCGGTCGTCGACGCGAAACGGCGACGGAATGAAACGTTCGGCGGTCAGATCAGGACGATTGAGGTATTCGCGACCGATACCGACGCCACCGATGTAGATCTCGCCCATCGCCCCGATCGGCACCGGCCTGCGATCGGCGTCCAGCACGTAGATCGTCGTGTTCGCGATCGGCACGCCGATCGGCGGAGGCAGCGGCCCGTCGGGATCGAGCAGCGCCCAGGTCGAATAGACCGCGCATTCGCTGAGGCCGTAGAAGTTGTAGACCGCATCGACGCCGGGAAGCGCGTACAGCTTGCGCACCAGCGATTCGGCCACCGGTTCGCCGGCAAGCACCACGGTCCGCACCGAATCGGGAACGCCGCCGGACTGCAGCAGACCGGACGCGACGCTCGGCGCGCAAGACAGCAACACCTGCGGCGCGCGCACGGCGCCGACGTGCAGCGCACTTTCCATCAGCGATACCGTGCCGCCGATGGAAAGCGGGGTGAATATCTCGAACACCGAAGAATCGAAGCAGACCGAACTCGTCGCCATCACCTGCGCGAGACGGTCGTGCCCCAGCCGATCCTCGGCCCAGGACAGCAGATTCGCCAGGCTGCGATGTTCGATCGCGGCGCCCTTGGGAACGCCGGTCGAACCGGACGTGAAGATCACATAGGCGAGGCTGTCCGGCGCGATCGTTGCCGGATCTGGCAAGACGACATCGGGTCGCGCGTCCGGCATATCGTCGGTCAACAGCAGCAGCGTCTCCGGCGCGATGCTGCTTATCTTCGCTTCGCACGCCCGTTCGGCGATGACGAGACCGCTGCGCGCCGCACCGATCATCAGTCCGACGCGGGATTCCGGGTGTTTGGGATCCAGCGGCAGATAAGCGCACCCGGCCATCATCGCGCCGAGCATGGCGGCGATCAGCCCCGGGTTGCGCCGATGATAGACACCGACGATATCGCCCGGCCCGAATCCGGCCGCGACGATCGCCGAAGCGATGGCGCGCGCATGCGCATCCAGCTCGCGATACCGCCATTCGCGCTCTTCGAACACCACGGCGACGGCATCGGGACGCTGCGCCACTTGCGCGGCGAAGCGGACGACGATGTTGCGTTCCAGCGGAAGATCGGCCGCGGTGTCGTTCCATGCATCCAGCAACAGCGTTTTCTGCGCCGCGGGCAAGGTATCGCTCGAACGGATCGGCGAACGCCAGTCGCGGGTCATCGCCTCGACGACCGCATCGAACACATCCGCGAAACGCGCCACGGTTCCACGCTCGAACAGTTCGGCGTTGTATTCCAGGTTCAACTGCAAACCGCCGTCGCGCTCGCGGACCTGCAGGAACAGGTCACACTCGGCGGCGGAACGATACTGCTCTTCGTAGTCGGCGGCGATGTCGAGGCCCGGGAACAGCGTTTCGAAGTCGCCCATCGTGTTCTGGAAGATCAACAGCGTCGAAAACAACACGCTGCGCCCGACTTCGCGCTCCGGCGACACCGCTTTCACCAGATCCTGCAGCGGGTAGTACTGATGTACATGGCCCGCCAGCACTTCGCTGCGCGCGCGCGCCAGCAGAGCTTCGTAGCTGTCGTCCGGATCGACCGCGAGCCGCAGCGCCACCGTGTTGGAGAAGCAGCCGATCACGGGCCACTCGGCCGGCGTCCGGCGCCCCGAGAACATCGTGCCGACGATGAGATCGGTCTGGCCGGACAGTCTGTGCAGGAACACCGAGTACGCGGTCAAGATCGCCATGTACAGCGTCGCGCCGCGCTCGGTCGCGCCGCGCTTGAACGTCTCGAGCAGTTCGGGCCGGATCTGCCACTGCCAGTTGCCGCCGGCGAACGTCGCCTGCTGGCTCCGCGCCCGGTCCTGCGGCAATTGCAGCGTCGGCAGACTGCCGCGCATCTTGTCGAGCCAGTAGGCTTCCGACGTCTCACGCTGCGCCGCGGACATCGGCTCAGGCTGCGCACTTCCCGGGGCCAGCACGGGCAAGTCCGGGGTTTCGCCGCGTTTGTGCGCCGTGTAGAGCTGCGAGAGATCGCGGAACAGCACGCCGATGCTCCACGCATCGTGAATGACATGATGGATGTTGAGGTGGAGGTGATGCTCCGCCGGCCCCAGCCGGAACAGAGTCAGGCTCCACAACGGCGCACGCGACAGTTCGAAGAAACTCGCGAGATCCTGGCGGATCAGGTCGCCGAGCACGGCTTCGCGCCGATCTGCCGGGTATTCGGACAGATCGATCAGTTGCAATACGTTGCGCAATGATGCCGGCGACATCACCGTCTGACGCAGTTCGGACTCGGCCATGTCGACTGCGGCGCGCAGCGAAGGATGCCTGTCGGTGAGCCTATCCGTCGCGACGCGAAGCGCGTCGGCATCGAGATCGCCATGGATCCGCAATCCCATCGGGCAGTTGTAGACCGGCACGTTGCGGCCCACCATCTCGATCCACCAGAAACGCTCCTGGTTGCGGCACGCCGGGTCCGTGCGTTCCACGCCGCCACGCCCGCCCGCAGGCGCCGCCGACGCGCTGTGGATGGCATTGACCTGGGGATCGTCGATGTTTCGCTGCATCAAACTGGAACTCCGGAAATAGCGTTCTTGACCGCGGCGCGACGGGCGCCGACAAGGTGGATCGGTGTCGCGGTGTAACGATGGAAAGCTGTGAAGACCTGTTCTGGACGCCGGCGACTAGCTCACGGCGCCGCTCTCCTCGAGCGCCCGGATGCGCGCTTCCATCCTCACCAGCATCGCGTGCATGGCGTCCTTGGACTGATCGGAAGATGCGGGGTCATTCGACCTGCTGTCCTTCAACCCGGGCTCGCCCGAACCGACGCTCACGCCACGATCCGTAGCGGATGGCGGCGCGTGAGGCGGCATCTGGATGGATGCCGCGCACTGCGTCGGGAATGTCTCCAGCAGGAATGTCGTTGCGCGCTGGATCGACGAATGCTCGAACAGGAAGATCGACGAGAGCTCCACACCGAGTCTTTCCGAAACGAGTTGGGTGGTCGCGGTGAGATTGGCGGAATCCAGTCCCGCTTCGAGAAGATTCCGATCGTGCGCGAGTCCGGCGCAGTCGCGGCGGACGGCGCCGATGCTGTCGCTCAGCAGCGCGGCGATGCGTTCGCGCGGAGTCATCGACGACGGCGCGCGCTCCGGCACAGTTGCAGGAGTCGACGCAAGCGGGGAAACCGAAACCATGACCGGCGCCGGTAGCGCATCGCGCAACGCCGGAGCCGATTCGCTGGCGACGGCGGAGCGCTCGAACCAGTGGTGTTTTCGCTGGAAAGGATAGGTCGGCAACGGCACCCGGCCGTGACGGCCGCCGCGGTAGACCTCGCGCCAACGCACTGCGACGCCCGCGGACCACAACACGCCGATGGCGCGGCGACCGATGGCGTCGTTGCGCTGCTCGACGAGCATCGCACCCGGATGTCCCGTCGTCGTGCGCACGGCGCACTGCCGCGAAGACGTCAACCAGATGCCCACGCCCTGACGACCGATCTCGTCGAACACGCCCGCACCGTATCCGCGCGAAGAGCCGACCCAATAACTGCCGTCGAGACGCTCGACCGGTTGTCCGGAGGCCGGCGACAACAGTGTCGGACGACGGTCGCCCTCGCTGCCGTCTTCACCCATCGACGGCGCACGCGACAGCGGAATATCGATCGCCCCGCCATGCACGATCGCTTCGAGTGCGGGACCCGCCTGATCCGGCGGCAACAGGCCGGCGACGCACGCGGCCGTCACCGCCCCCATGCCGTTGCCGAGCACGCATTCGGGGACGACGCCCAGCGCATGCCAGACCGCAGAACGCGCGACGTCGCGGGCGACGATCGCCAGCCGCAGCGACACGGGGTCGTCGCCATCGGCGCGCCATGCCTCCGATCGCTGCAGTTCGCGATCCATGCCGCGTGCGGCGAGTTCGAACTTCAGGGCCTGCAACTGCCGACGCGCGATGTCCGCCTGCTCTGCCAGATCCTCTTCGGCGATATCGCCGTAATGCAGCGCGAACTTCGCGTTGTTGGCAGCGACCGCGACCGAGGCCGGCAACGACGCCAGGGCCTCGCGGATCGCTTCCACGGAATCGCCCGCGGCGACGGCGCGATACGGCAGTTCCGCCCGGCCGACGGCCGCGGTGAAACACAGGTCGCCGAGCGCCGGAGATGACGCAGCCAGAGCGTCGCTGTAGCGTCGCTGCAGCGCCGCGAGCGCTTCCGGCGCGGACGCGGACAGCAGCAGCGTCTGCATCTGCCGTTCGCCGGAGTCGAGCATCTTCGGCGGCGGCGACGGCGATTCTTCGAGCACGACGGCGGCGTTCACCCCATGCATGCTCATCGACATCACACAGGCTCTGCGCGCAGTCTCGCCCGCGGGCCATTCGACGGCCTCATCGAGCAGACGCAGCGGAGACATGCCGGGTTTCAGCGCCGAATTGGGCCTGCTCACGCCGACCGTCGGCAGCAGTTCGCGGCGATCGAGGCTGAGCAAGGCCTTCTGCAACGCGGCGATGCCCGACGCCGCTTCCATGTGCCCGAGCACCGGCTTGAGAGAACCGATCGCGCAATAGCCGGGCGAACGGGCGGCGGATGCGAACACCCGGGAAAGCGCAGCCACTTCGACGGCATCGCCGAGCCGCGTTCCCACCGCGTGCGCTTCGACATAGCCGATCGAATCGGCCGGAATACCGCTGCGTTCGAACAGATCGTTCAACAGCGACACCTGCGAATCGAGGTTCATCGCGAACAATCTGCTGGACTGCCCGCCATGATTCACCGCAGTGCCGCGGATCACGGCCACAACGCGGTCGCCGTCGCGTCGCGCATCGTCCAGCCGCTTGAGCACGACCGCACCGGCGCCCTCGCCCGGAACGAAACCATTGGCGCCGGCATCGAACGGTTTCGATTCGCCGGTCGGCGAAAGCACGCCGAGAGCGTTCATGTCCCGATAGTAGGCAGGGCTCAGCGCGGCGCTGACGCCGCCGACCAGGGCCATATCGCATTCGCCGGCACGCAGGCTCGCGACCGCCTGATGCACCGCGAGCAACGAGGATGCGCAGAGTGCGTTGACCACGACGCTCGGGCCACGCCAGTCGGCGAAGGCCGAGAATTTTCCGGCCAGTCCGATCGACGCCGGGAACCCCGGGATCCTCTGCCCCGCCGCCGAGGCCAGATCGCGATAGTGATCGTGCCCATAGCCGACCCAGATGCCTGCGCGTCGACCGATCTGCCGGTCGCCCGCGTAACCGGCGATCTCCAGTGCTTCCCAGGCGACTTCGAGGAACAGCCGCACCTGTGGATCCAGCATCGCCGCAGCCTCGGGCGTCATTCCGAAGAAGTCGGCATCGAAGCCCGCCACGTCGGCGAGGAACGATCCGTTGCGGCATGCGTCCGCCGTCTCCGATCCGAGCGCAGCGTCGACATCCCAGCGATCCTGCGGAACGCGGCGGATGCGGCTCTCGCCCGCTTTCAGCACATCCCACAGACCATCGGCGGCATGCTCGGCGCCAGGATAGCGCCCGGACATGGCCACCACAGCCACGAGGTCGGCGGAAGCACCACGACTGGAAAAATCGCTCATATCACTTCAATCCGTAAGACTGGCGGTACGTTGGGTGCTGCGAATGGAGCAGGCGCATGGAAGGGACACATTGAATTGCCGACGCGATCACGCGTCGACGCACGATTCGCGGGGTTGCATCCCTGCAACCACCGGAGCCGTCCAACCATCGGCGTCGAGAGCCGCCGCGAGTTCCGCGATGGTCGAAGAACCGAGCACGGCTTCGATCGGCAGATCGCGCTCGAAGTGCCGTTCGATTCTGGCGAACAGCCGCGTCGCGAGCAGAGACGTGCCGCCGATCGAGAGAAAGTCGTCGCCGATCGCGATCGGTTTCACGCCGAGCACTTCTTCCCACAAAGGGATCAGCGCCTGTTCGAGCGCTTGAGCGGGACGCGGCCCTGCGGCATTCGGCGTCGCCGTTGCGGCGAGCTGCGGCGCCGAAAACCGGCGACCGAGCTCGTTGCGCTTGAGTTTTCCGGTCGGTCCTTTCGGCAGTCGATCGACGAAGAAAACCGCGCGAGGAACCTTGAATTCGGCGATCCTGCGCGAAATATGCACGCGGATCTCCAGGGGCGATGCGCCGACGCCCGCACGCAGCACGACCGCGAGCGCCGGCTCCTCGCCGAGCTGCGGATGCGGCAGCGCGAACGCGGCAGCCTCGGCCACCGCCGGATGCGTCAACGCGACATCGTCGATCTCGCGCGGAGCGATCTTCTCGCCGCCCCGATTGATGATCTCCTTGAGCCGGCCGACCAGATACAGATAACCATCCGCATCGAAGTAGCCCAGATCGCCCGTGCGGAAATAGCCATCGCGGAAACTGTCCGCGTTGACCGCATCGCTGGCCTCGTAACGCGCCAGCACGTTCGCGCCGCGAACGCTGACCTCGCCGACATGGCCCGTCGGCAGCCGCGCGCCCTGCTCGTCCATCACCGCTACTTCAGGACCACCGGGAAGACCGACGGATCCCGGCTTGCGACGTCCGGGCGGCAATGGATTGCTCGCGATCTGATCGACTTCGCTCATGCCGTACGATTCGATGACCGGCACGCCAAAAACGCTTTCGAGTTCGTCGAACACCGCAGGCGCCAGAGATGCCGAGGACGAACGCACGAAACGCAGCGAGGGATTGCCGCCCGAGGTCGCGAGTGTCGAGCAGGCACGATGCATCAACACCGTCTGATGAATGGTCGGGACCGCCGAATACCAGGTGGGGCGGATCGCGTCGTACCAGCGCCAGAACTGGTGCGGATCGAACGCCGGAAGACACCATGTGGCCGCACCCGACAGCAGCGACGACCACAACACGTTGAGGATGCCGTGTACATGGAACAACGGCATCACGTTGAGACAACGATCGCCCGGCCCCAGACGCAGCGTGCGGGCGATGTTGCCGCTGGTGATGCAGATCGCTTCGTGCGACAACGGAACGATCTTCGGTTTCGCCGTCGTTCCCGACGTATGAAGAACGAGCGCGATGTCTTCGGGACGAGCGCGAACCGGCACCCGGCCGTGCGCTGGATCGAGCAATGGCCTCGACGCACGCAGCGAGAAATCGCCGATCGCGCCCTGCGGATCGCGCACCAGATCGACGACCTCGATACCAAGCGCCGCGGCGGCTTCGCGCGCCTCGCCACCTCCACCTTCAGGCAGCACGATCACGGCGACCTTGAGGTCGGAAAGATAGAATTCGAATTCGGAACTGCGGTAAAGCGGATTCAAAGGCGCAGCGGTCGCGTGCGCGGCGATGCCGAGAAGCAGAATCGCGGTATCGGCGGAAGAATCGAGCGCGAATGCGATTCTGTCGCCGCGCCCGAAACCCAGTCCGGCGATGACCGCGCCGACGCGATCCGCAGCGCGGACCAGCGACGCGAATGAACAGGGCGCAGCATCGAGCGCGAGCAGCGCAGCGGATTCGTCGCGGACGCGGGCGTCGAGAAAATCGGATACGGATCTGGCGTCGCCCATGAATCGTCCTTGATGAAAATCGTTGCTCGCAGCGGAGGCTGTCCATACAACGGACTGGACGCTTTTGGAATCCCTTCAGCGTCCGCGGCAACACGCTGCGGGAGCGGATTGTGACGCGCCGTCATTTATAAATCAAACGTCGCCCCCGCAGGACCGACGACACATTTTCATGTGTCGATGTGATGACAAACCGCACCGAAACGAGCGTCAACGCGCACTGAATAGCGCGCCTTGACTTTCTTTCGAAAGGACAGATAATCCCCCCCTGTCGCAGGGTCGCGAGCGCCGATTGCAGTGACGCAACGCCGGTCCACGCCACGTAGATGTCGCGATGGATCGGAACCAAATTCCAATGAGTATCATTGAATGAATGACAAGGACACGTCTACGCTGGACGTTTTTGGCGTCGGTATCGGCCCCTTCAACCTGAGCGTCGCCGCACTGCTGCACCCCCTGCAGGAATTGCGTCAGGTCTTCGCCGACTCGAAGCCGGATTTCCGTTGGCACGACGGCCTTCTCTTCGACGACTCGACGCTCCAGGTGTCGTACATGAAGGATCTGGTCACGCTGGCCGATCCGACCAGTCCGTTCTCGTTCATCGCCTTCCTCGCGAAGACGAAACGTCTCTACCGTTTCATCAACGCGGATTTTCCGCGCGCGTCCAGGCGCGAGTTCAACCAGTATTTCCGCTGGGTGAGCGAATCCTTGCCCAGCATGCGATTCAATACGCACGTCGAATCGATTTCGCTCGATGGCGACCTGCTGAAGGTCGAGACGAATCGCGGCCGCTTCCGTACGCGCAAGGTCGTGCTCGGCACCGGCCTGTCGCCCTTCATCCCGGCATGCGCCGAAGTGCTGCTCGGGCCGAACGTCTTCCATGCCTCGAACTACCTGCATACGGGATTCGATCCGAAGGGCAAGCGCGTCGCGGTGATCGGCGGAGGGCAGACCAGCGCGGAAATCGTCAGCCGGCTTCTGCTGGACGCGGACACGCTTCCCCGGGAGCTGCACTGGATCTCGCGCCGCTCGAATTATCTTCCGCTGGACGAGTCGGCGTTCACCAACGAATTCTTCACGCCGTCGTACTGCGAACATTTTTACACGCTGCCCGCATCCGAGCGCTCGCGCCTGCTCGACGAACAACATCTCGCGGGCAACGGCATTTCGCCGTCATTGCTGCTCTCGCTGTACCGGCGCATGTACGAACTCGAATTCGTACTCGGACGGAAGCGCGCATGCAATCTACTCCCGGGCAGGGCGCTGACCGACATGGAGCTCGCCGCCGACCGCAGATCCTACGTGCTTTCGACCCAGGCGATGTCCAACCCATTCGGCCAAGGGCCGATGAAACTCGAAGTCGATGCCGTCATCCTCTGCACAGGCTGGGAATACGCCCTGCCGAAGTGCCTGGAACCGCTCGCTTCGCGCATCGATCCCGGCGCCGGCACGTTCGCCGTGCGTCCCGACTTCTCGCTCGAATGGGACGGCCCCGATCATCTGCGGTTCTATGTCCAGAACGCCGCGCGCCACACCCACGGCATCGCCGAGCCCAACCTGAGCGTGATGGCCTGGCGCGGCGCGAAGATCGCCAACAGCATCGCCGGCAGGGCGGTCTACGACATCGACCACATGAGCAGCGTTTTCGATTGGCATCCGCATTCCCCGGCAAGGACCGCTGAGATAGAACACGCATGAATCCGCAGATCGATGGCATCACGCAGGATCCGCCCTATCTGCGATTCCATCCCGCCGAAGCCATGGGGGCCGGCAGCGTCGTCAACGAATTCATGCTCGCCGCGATGACCAGCCAACCCGGCTTTTCGGGGTCGCGTTTCAGCGTCGAACCCGGTGCGCGGACGCCCGTTGATCAACATGCGGTCGCCGAGATCTGGATGGTCGCGGACGGTGCCGGCAAACTCGAATACGACGGGCGCGTCGTTGCGCTGGAAGCGGGACAGGTCGTGTACTTCGCGCCCTTCAAGCCGCATTCCCTGCACAACACCGGCGACACGCCGATGATGGTCTTCTCGATCTGGTGGCAGCAGTGAACGATGCGTTCGACATCGCCATCGTCGGTGCGGGCATCGTCGGCGCGCAGGTCGCCTATCAGGCGCAGCAACGCCATCCCGACTGGAATGTGCTGTTGATTGATCGTTCGATCGCCGGCAGCGGCGTCAGCCAGTATTCGGGCGGCCTGGACCATCCCTTCGGCTGGTCGCCGGAGCAGAAGGTTCTCGCCAGCGAAAGTCTCGATCTCTACGGCCAGCTCAAGCGCGACATTCCGGAAGCGCCCTTCTTCGATCTCCCGCTGTACGGCATCACCCGCGAAGAGAACAGCGCGCTGATGCTGTCCCGGTTCACCAAGCCCGGCGCGCACCGCGCGGACGCAGGCGAACTGCGATTGCTGACGGAGACCTATTCCGATCTGCACATCGCGGACGATCAAGTCGCGATCACGGGTTGTCGCGGCGGCTATGGCGATCCGGGCGGCGTGGTCAGCGCGATCGTGCGTCGCCTGCGCGCGAACGGGCGCACCAGCGTCGTCGAAGGCGCGAAAGTCGAGTCGATCCGGTCCGAAGGCGACGATCATCTGCTTTCCACCGCGGACGGGCGCGAATTCCGCAGCCGGCGGCTCGTCATCGCCACCGGGCCATGGATGTTGAACGGCCCTGGCATGGACGTGATGCGCGAGCACGAGGTCCGGATCAAGAAGATCGTGGCGTTGCACATCGAAATGACGCCGACGCTGGAATCGCCGATCCTCTTCTTCCTCGACGACGATTCCTATCTCTTGCCGGTGGTGCATCGCGGACACTGGATTTTCAGCTTTCCGTCCACCCATTGGGATTGCATCCCGACGATCGATGCGCTGACGATCGCGGCGGACGATCGCGAACGCGCCCACGGCATCCTGTCGAAATATTCCCGCACCCTGGTCGAGCGCTGCACGAACGGCCGCGTGTTCTGCGATGCATACACGCAGAGCCGGCTGCCGGTGATCGCGCCGGTGCCCGGTCTGCAGCGCGCCAGCGTCGCCGGCGCCTGTTCGGGATTCGGCTTCCGGCTCGCCCCGGCCATCGCGCGTCGCGCGCTCGATCTCGCCTGCGCCGCGGACGTCTGAAACACACCGTATTCGCCCGACACACCCATTCCCCTCTCCCGCGAAATAGGCTCCTCCATGCTTCTGCAGCGTTTCGACGCCGAACGTCTCGTGTCTTCCAACGGCGCATCGAGTCAGATCGTCTTCCCCGGCGCAGGCTTTCCCGGCAGGGAAGTGAACATGGCCTGGGGCTTGATCGCTCCGGGCGAGACCAGCCATCGCCATCGCCACGACGATCACGAGCTGTTCGTCGTCGTCGCGGGTGAAGGCCGGATCGTTGTCGATGGCGTCGAGCATCCGCTGCGCGCGGACGACAGCGTGCATGTGCCGCCGTTGCGCGGCCACCATATCGTCAACACCTCGTCCACCGAAGCGATGCGCGTCCTGAAGTTCTGGTGGACCGAGGCCGGGACCGCGATCGAGGCTCCCGCAGAAGCGTCGAACGCGGACGATGCGGATACCAAAGCAGTCAACCAATACGTGCTGGTCACCGCCACCCCGCCAACGCCCAACGGCGATCTGCATGTGGGCCATCTTTCCGGCCCCTACCTCGCCGCGGACATCCACACGCGCTATCTGCGCCTGCGCGGCGTCGACGTTCATTACCTGACCGGCATCGACGACAACCAGAGCTACGTATCGCTCAAGGCCGAACGCATCGGCTCGACGTCGGTCGACACCGCAGACCGCTTCGGCCGCGCGATGGCCGCGACCTGGGAAGCCGCAGGCATCCAGCCCGACCACATCGGCCAGCCGCGCCAGTCCGGACACCATGTCGCGCTGGTCCAGGACATGTTCGCGCGCCTGTTCGAACAGGGACAGATCGTTGTGCGCGACACGCCTGCGCCGTTCTGCACCTGTTGCGATACGTTCGTGTTCGAAGCCTATGTGTCGGGCGGCTGCCCGCATTGCGATGCCGGATCGGGCGGCAACGCCTGCGAAGTCTGCGGTCGCCCGAACGACTGCGCCGACCTGCGCGATGTCCGCTGCAATCGCTGCGGAAACGCCGCCGAAATCCGGCGCTATCCGCGGCTTTACTTCCCGTTGGCGCCGCACGCGGATTTCCTGAAGCGCTATTGGTCGAGCGTGGACATGGGTCCGCACCTGACCAGCCTGTGCGAGAAAATGCTCGCCGATGGCCTGCCGGAGATCGCCGTCAGCCACCGCTCCGACTGGGGCGTTCCCGTTCCGGTGCCCGGCTACGACGATCAGCGCATCTACGTCTGGTTCGAAATGGCCGGCGGTTATCTCGCCGCCACCCAGGACATGCTGCAGGATGCCGGCACGGACTGGGCTTCGATCTGGAAGAATCCCGATGCATCGATCGTCCAGTTCTTCGGCTTCGACAACGGCTATTTCCATGCGGTGTTCTTCCCGGCGCTGTTCCACGCCTACGACGCCGGCATTCTTCCGCCGCGCACCTTCGTCACCAACGAGTTCTACCGCCTCGATGGCCTGAAGTTTTCGACCAGCCGCAATCACGCCATCTGGGGTCAGGAACTGCTCGCGAGCGTCCCGAGGGATATCGCCAGGTTCTATCTGGCCTACAGCGGCCCCGAAAGCAGTCAGACCAATTTCACCTATGCCGAACTGGCCGCGTTCGTACGCGCCGAGCTGGAAGGAAACTGGCAATCCTGGCTGCGGCGCCTGGGCGAAGTGGTGTCCACCGATTACGCAGGACGCGCGCCGAAACCGGGCATGTGGAGCGCACGCCAGGTCGAACTGCTGTCGAAACTCGGGCGCATCGCGAACGAAGTCGGCGTCGCGTACGAAGCGCCGACGTTCTCGCCGCGTTCGGTCAGCCGCTCGCTGTGCGAACTGGTGCGCATCGCAAACCAGGCGCTGGATGCCGACGATCACTGGCGCGGTCTCCCGCAGCGCGAAGCCGACCATCGCACCAGCACCGCACTGCAGCTGACCGCCGCACGGGCGCTTGCGATCCTGGTCGCACCGATCATGCCCGCGTTCGCCGAGGAACTGCTTGTCGACCTCGGTTCCGTCGACGCCCTGCAGGGCGCCGCCTGGCGCGAATCCACGACTCTGTTCCCCGAAGGACGATCCGTCGGCGATATCGGGCGCGAGCGTTTCGCGCCGATTCCCGACGCATTGCCGCCGCTTACCGCCTGATTTCGCGAATCCATGTCTTCGAACATGCCTTCGAATCCGACGACCAGTTACTGGCAGGCGCTTGCGGCGGATCAGTGTCCGCCCCTGCCCTGCCTCGAAGGCTCGATCGAAGCGGATGTCGCGATCATCGGCGGCGGCCTGACCGGGCTGCTCACGGCGTATCGGCTCAGCCGCCTGCCGTCGCCGCCGCGCGTGGTCGTACTCGAAGCCGGCGGCCCGGTCGGCGCGGGCGCATCGGCGCGAAGCGCAGGCATGCTCATGCCAAGGCCGCATCACGCGCTCGCGGCGCGTTTCGGCGAAGCCAGCGTGCGCGCCAGCTATGAACACGCGCGCCGCGCCCGCGACGAGATCGCATCGATCTCCGCGGAAGCCGGCATCGACTGCGAACTGGAAGACACCAGCTTCCTTTCGGTCGCAGTCGCCCCGGCGCACATCGAGC
Source organism: uncultured Thermomonas sp. (assembly GCA_966203835.1). Lineage (GTDB taxonomy): Bacteria > Pseudomonadota > Gammaproteobacteria > Xanthomonadales > Xanthomonadaceae > Lysobacter_I. The sequence continues at coordinate 21,050 of CBIHKW010000007.1, read as the reverse complement.
GCCTGCGCGAGATGCAGCGCGTTTATACGCATTACGGGATGCACTGCGAATTCCACGACCAGCGCGGCATCCGCGCGATCGTCGATGGTCGCGATTTCGTTGGTGGCCTGCAGCAACACGGCATCGCGACCCTGAATCCGGCCAAGCTCGTCGCAGGCCTCAAACGCGCGCTGACCGAAGCGGGCGTCGCCGTGTACGAAACATCGCCGGTGCTCGCCATCGACGAAGGCGACGAGTGCATCCGCGCGCGAACCTCGCGGGGTACGGTCGACGCACGCTGGCTGGTGCTGGCCACGAACGCATTCGCCGGCGCACCGGAATGCGCGCCCACCGGCTTGCCCGCCCCCGGACTACCGCAACCGCTGGTCCAGAAATCCTTTGCCATGGTCACTGCGCCGATCCCCGATGCGGTCTTCGACGCGATCGGCTGGCGCGGACGCCAATGCGTTTCGGATATGCGCAACATCGGCATCTACGCACGCCGCGTACACGACCGGCTGTTCATCGGTGGTCGCATGCGTTTCGCGCAGGGCCTGGATGCATCCGTAGACATCGATGACGTGCTCGAACGGATCCGCAACGACCTCGTGCATTCGTTTCCCGATCTCGCACCGTTCGCGGCAGAACATGCCTGGTTCGGTCCCATCGCGCTGACCCCGGACGATATCCCGGTCGTGGGCAGACTCGGGCGCGATCGCAGGATCGTCTACGCCCATGGATATTCCGGGCTGGGGCTTGCGCTCACGACACTGTGCAGCCGCATCCTCGCCGATACCGTCAACGACGACGCGGAGCGATGGCAGGATCTGGTCTACGTTCGCGCGGGACAATCGCCCGAGTGGGAATCGCAGGCGCTGCGCGCGATCAAGCAGCGCTGGCGCTATGCCCGGAACGCGAAGAAAGACCGGATCGAAATGGCGGCGGCCGTCCCGCACTGACACGTCGAGACGTCGAATCCGCAGCAGTCATGCGGCTTTGCCATGATCGCAGTGGACGACTCCGACGCCGTTCGCGTCGCTCAAGCACGGGAACGGGAACGGAATTCCCGGCTTCTCAGAAACTCGGCCTCTTCGAATCGCAATCTCTTCGAATCGGAGCCTCGTGAAATGCGAGGCTCCGATTCCATTCCGCCGATGCTCAGGTCGCCGCTTCCGTGATCGGCGCGGCGACATCCATGGTGCGCTGTTCGGGAAGATGGAACACCTCCCGCACCCGCTTGGACAACAACCCGCGGATCGCAAAAGCAAGTCCGATGCACAGGATGATCCAGATGGCGTTGCGCAGGCCGAGATAGGCGCCCATGTAACCGCCGATGATCGCGCTGACCGGCCGGATGCCGAGGCTCGCGAAACGGGTTGCGGCATTGACCCTCGCCAGCATGCCTTCCGGCGACAGCGCCTGTCGCAGCGACACATTGGTGATCTGATACGTGACCGCACAGAAGCCCCACGTGAACATCGCGAAGCCGACCATCGCCAGCTGAACCCATTTCGGTCCTTGCGCCAGCGGAATGAGCAGCGCGACGACCGCGAGTACGAGGTGCGACAGGCTGACGGTATTGCCCGTTCCGATCCACTGCGGGATACGTTCGCCCAATGCGGCGCCGATCAACACGCCGACGCCTGCGACCGAGAACAGGATGCCGATGACGCTCGGCGTGATCCCCAGCGTCCTGGTGAGATAGATGATGAGCAGCGCTTCCATCGCCGCGACGACGAAATGCCAACCGGCGAGCCGGGCGGTGAGCGCGCGCATCAGCAGATCGTTCCAGATGAACCGGATGCCCTGACCGATGGTCTTGCGCAGGTTTTCGCCGGGCGCCGGCGGCGGCGGCGCTTCCTCGCGCCGTTTGATCCCGCCGAGCAACAGTCCCGAGAACACGAACGTCAGCGCATTGAAGAGGATCGTTGCGGGCGCGCCGAACAACTGGATCAATACGCCGCCCACCGCCGGACCGCAGGTTTCCGCTGCGGAAAGACTGATCGACAACTTGCTGTTCGCCTCAATGAGCCGATCGCGCGGCACCAGCGCAGGCACATACGAGCCGTAGGCCAGATCGAACCAGACGTTCATGAAGCCGACGCCGAACGCCACCACGAACAGCACGGCGAGCGAAAGCATCTCGAAATACGCGCAGATCGGAATCGCAAGCAGACACAGGGCGCGCACCACGTCGGCACTGACCATGATCGGCCGCTTGCGCATGCGATCCACCCAGACGCCGGCCGGCAAACCGATCAACAGGAACGGCAGATTCTCGGCGGCCAACAGCAAACCCATCTGCACCGGCGTCGCATCCAGCATCGTGACCGCGATCAGCGGAATCGCCAACTCCGAAAGCTTGGAACCCAGGACCGACAGTCCTTGCGCCGTCCATAGCCGAAGGAAGTCGAAATTCCGGAATAAACCACCAAACAACCTTGTCATCGCCATCGCCACCTGAATTGAATGAGCATTAATGAATACAGAGAAACGCCGCACCCGGGCATGGGCGCGACATCGTAAGAAACCGCATCGAGGCCGTCGCCGGCCGCATCACACCGTCGTCAATCGCTCCACGTAGGCGTCGAGCCAGACTTCGACCCATCCGCTGTCGAGAATCCGGCCTTCGTATTCGACGTGAAGCACGCCGCCCTGCTCGTCGGCGCCGGCCGACACGAACAGATTCATCGGGTAATGGAACCTGTCCAGACTGGTTTCGCGCAGCAGCGAAGGGCCGCCATCCTCGTCGAACTTCACGAGGTTGTGGAAATTCACGAAATTGAAGGTCGCATCGAACAGTGCGCCCGCGCCGCGCGCGTTTTCGATCTCGCCGAGCGGGTGATTGGCGTGCGGCTCGACGTCCACCAGACGCCGCTGCACGGCTCGCAGATCATCGTCGTCGGTCGCAGCCGCCATCGGTGTCGGGAACGGAATCAGATTCCAGAACAACCCGAGTGCGTTGAGCGGATCCGACAAGCGATCGGTACGACCATTGGCGACCACGCCGATGGTCGGCGCGTCGATTCCGAGAACGGAGCCGATCATGCGTGCGTAGGAATGCAGGAACAGCGCCTTAAGCGAGACTCCGGCATTGCGCGCGCGCAGACGAAGCGCGTGCAGGGTTTCGGCAGGAAGCTGGCGGCTCGCAGAACGAGGCTGCGGCGGACCGTCGGCGCCCGGGCCGCGCGCCCATCGCGACACCGGCAGTTCGAATGCGCCCCAGAACTCGCGACCCCGATCCGAACGGGAAGCCTCGTGGAGGATCGCGATATGTTCCCGGAACACGTTCGCGGCCGGGGAAATCCGCACCGCATCGCCCGCCTGGATCCTGCGGTAATGCTCGAACAGACACTGCAGGAAATAGCCGTTGCCCCAGCCGTCGTCGATGGCGTGATGGATCGACATCAGCAATTCGAAGCGATCTGAGGACAGGCGGATCCAGTGGAAGCGCAGCAGTTCGGCGCGCCCGCCGAACGCATCGAACGGCGTCGAGCGATCCGCGAGGATCAGGCGTTCGACCTCGGCATCGCGATCCGCGTCGTCCAGGGCGGACAGATCGTGGACGAAGAACGGGACTGCGGCATCGGAACGCACCGCCTGGAACAACCTTCCCTCGTCGTCGCGCAGGAACATGGTGCGCAGCACCGGCTGCGAAGCGACCATCGCCGCGACCGCACAGCGCATCGCTTCCGGGGATGGGGAATCATCGACGAAACGGAACGATTGCTGCACATGGTAGTAAGCGAGACCATGCGCGGCCCCGGCGGCATTCGCCTCGATCATGATCCGCTGCATGTCGGAGGCCGGATACACCTCGACAACGCCCGCACGCAGATCCTGCGCTGAAGGCATCATCGTCGGCAACAGCTCCACCGGAGGCGGCAGCGACGCCGGGGCGGCGTCCAGCATCGCCTTGGCCATGTCCTCGACGGTCTGCGCCTGGAACAGCAGTTCCACGGAACATTCGAGGTTCTGCGCCCTCGCCGCCCGCACCACCTGGACGGCGCGTATGGAGTCGCCGCCGATCGCGAAGAAGTTGTCGCGCATGCCCACCTGGAAACCCAGCACTTCGCTCCAGATCGCAGCGACCGCCCGTTCGGTCGCCGTGCGCGGTGCGACGACCTCGGCCGAACCGGTCTGCTCCTGATGTCTGGGAAGCGGCAACTCGCGGAGATCGATCTTGCCGTTGACGGTCAGCGGCATGCGATCGAGCGTCATGATCGCCGACGGCACCATGTAGGCCGGCAGCAATTCGCGCAATTGCGCAGCGACGGATCGGCTGTCGAGGACAACGCCACCCTTGCCGACGACCCATGCGACCAACCTCTGGTCATCGGCGTCGAGCGTCACGACCCGGGTCACCGCCTCGCTGATGCCCGGCACCTTCAGCAGACTCGCGTCGATCTCGCCCAACTCGATGCGGAAGCCGCGCAACTTCACCTGTGAATCGTTGCGCCCGAGGAATTCGATCTCGTCGGGAGCGATCCAGCGGCCCACGTCGCCGGTCTTGTACATCCGCTCGTCCGCGTCATCGGCGAAAGGATTGGCCAGGAAGCGTTCCGCGGTGAGTGTCGGACGATTGAGATAACCGCGCGCAAGGCCCGGCCCCGCGACATGAATCTCGCCGCAGATCCCCAACGGACATGGTCTGAGAGCATCGTCGAGGATGTAGATGCGCAGGTCTTCCATCGGCAGTCCGATGCAGCTTCCGGCGTGGCGGGTATCCTCGCGCGTGAGCGCGCGGTAGGTCACATGTACGGTAGTTTCGGTAATGCCGTACATGTTGACCAGGCGCGGCGCATCGTCCGGATACATGTCGTACCAGGCGGCGATGCTGCGCGGGTCGAGGGCTTCGCCCCCGAAAATCACATGCTTCAGTCGATCCAGTCGTTCTGTTGCCGGCTTCTGCTCCGCGGCCCGCATCAGCATCCGGAAGGCCGATGGCGTCTGGTTGAGTACGGTGACGCCCTGCTCGCAGAGCAGATCGTGGAAACGGTCCGGCGAGCGGGTGACCAGATAAGGAACGATGACGATCCTGCCGCCGTAGACGAGCGCACCGAAGATTTCCCAGACCGAAAAATCGAAGGCGTGGGAATGGAACAGCGTCCAGACATCCCGCTCGTCGAAGCGGAAGCTGGATTCGGTCGCAGTGAAAAGACGCACCAGATTGCGATGGGTGATGAGCGTGCCCTTGGGACGACCGGTCGACCCCGAGGTGTAGATCACATAGGCCAGTTGATCGATCGCGAACGGAACGGTCGGCGCGGTGTCCGGCTGATCCGCGAAGCGCTGCGCTTCGTCGTCCAGCAGCAAGACCGGGCAGTCCACCGGCGGCAGCGATTCCGCCAGCGATGCCTGCGTCATCAGCAACTGCGCCTTCGCGTCGCCCAGGATGTATTCGAGGCGATCGGCGGGATACATCGGGTCGAGCGGCAGATACGCGGCGCCTGCCTTCAACACCGCGAGCGTCGAGAGAACGACATTCGACGAACGCTCCAGACAGATGCCGACGATCGATTCCGGCCCGATCCCATACCCGCGAAGATGATGCGCAAGGCGATTCGCGCGGACATCCAACTCGCGGTAAGTCAGCGTCTCCGTCTCGAACACGACGGCCACTGCATCCGGGCGCGCACGCACATGCCCGTCGAACATCGACAGTACATTGAACGCAGGTGTCGGAGCGCTTGCGGACAACGGCCGTCCGATCAGCGCATCGCTTTCCCCGTCGACGAGGATCGGCAGCGCCGCGATCGGCGAGTCCGGCTTCGCGATGGCGGCAGCCACGAGCGTCCGCAGATGTCCCGCGAAACGCTGCATGTCGGCGGCATCGAACAGCGCGGTCGCGTACTCGATCACGCAGTCGAGCCCGGACTCCACTTGCCTGATCGCCAGACTCAGGTCGAACGCCGCCGTACCGGTTTCCACCGGCACGGTGGCCGTCTGCAGGCCGGACATCTCCAGTGGCGTGTCCGCGCCGATCTCCATCGTGAACATCACCTGGAAGAACGGCGTCCTGTACAGATCGCGTCCCGGCTGCAGCGTCTTGACGATGAGATCGAAAGGCACATCCTGGTTGCGGAACGCATCGACCGAACTGCTCTTGACGCTGCGCAACAGGGAGCGGAAGGAATCGCAGGTCGACAGATCCGTACGCAGCGCGAGCGTGCTCACGAAGAATCCGACGACGGATTCCGAAGCGGGATCGGTGCGACTGGCGATCGGCGAGCCCACGCACAGATCGGTTTGTCCGCTCCAGCGCGACAGCACGCATTTGAACGCCGCGAGCATGAACATGAAAAGCGTCACTTTCTCGCGTCGACAGAAATCCCTGACCGCATCGGCCAGCGACTGATCGAAGGAGAATGTGTACGCGGCACCCGCGAAATCCGGGGTCGCGGGCCGCGGACGCAAGGTCGGCAAGGCGAGCGGTTCCGGCGGATTCGCGAGGTGCGCGGTCCAATGTCGCAGTTGCTGTTCGAGCGGTTCGCCTTGAAGCCATTCGCGCTGCCAGAGCGCGTAATCGGCGTATTGCACGGCAGGTTTCGTCGGCTCCGCACGCGAGGGATCGAACGCCCGTCCGTACAGCGCGCCCAGCTCGCCGGCGAGGATGCCCAGCGACCAGCCATCGCCGATGATGTGGTGCATCGTGAGTAGCAGAACGTGGGAATCCGCTCCGCGCGCGAACAAGGTCGCACGGAACAGCATGTCGGATTCGATGTCGAAAGGCTCGGCGATGGCATCCTCGAGCGCGCGCTGGAGCCGCGAGTCCGCATCCGGCTCGGCGGACTCGACAGAGGTTTCGGCAAGATCCGAGGCGGCAACATCCAGAACGCGCAGCGCGAAGTGCGGCGACGCATCGATGCACTGGCAGGGCTGGCCATCGACCGTGGCGAATCGGGTCCGCAGACTTTCGTGACGCGAGACCAGTTCACGAAGCGCAAGTTCGAGCGCAGGCCTGTCGAGCGCGCCCGTCATCCGCCACGCCACGGCCATCGTGTAAGCGGACTTGAATCCCTGCAACTGCGACAGGAACCACATGCGTTCCTGCGCGAACGACAAAGGCACCACGGCAGGCCGCGCGACCGGCGCCAACGGCGGTGGAATTCCGGGGTCGCGAACGTCGGCGAGGAAGGCCACGACTTCGCTCTTGCGGCTTCGTATGTCGTCGAGTTCCGCCGGCACGCGACCGTCCGGAGGGGACTTGTAATACAGGACGCCTTCGCTCAACCAGAACCGGGCGCCCTGTTTTTCTGCGGAAGACAACAGCTCACGGATTGGCACCATGCGGAAATCGCTCCATCGACTTTGATTGCACCATAGTCGCCATCCGGAAACCATGCCGTATTTATTGAAGTCAGCTTCACTGAAGTCAGCTTCATTGAAATCAGCTTCACTGGAACCAGGTACATGCGTTCTCCACTACGGAGAGTCGGCGTTTCCTGAAAGCTGACCCGCAATTTTAGCAGCAACCGACCGGTCGCCGACACGCTGTTTCTGCGCTTTCGTCACTCGGGGAAATGAAATTTCCCGGTCATCGCTTCCGGTCATTCTGGACGACCTTGTATCCAGCGATATTTCAGTGTTATTGCGAAAGTCGATGCTCGCGTTCGAGCGAGTAGGTGACATCGCCGGATGCATCTGGCCCGTCGCGACGCCAGCCCCGGGCGAGATAGAAACCATCTGCGCGTGTTCCCGACGATGTCGTCAAGGTGATGCGATCGTTACCTTGTTCGAACAACCATTCGGTCACGGACTGCAGCAAACGGCTGCCGATCCCGAAGCCTTCGCTGCGCGGATCGACGAACAGCGCCCAGACCGTCGAGTCCAGGCGATTGGCGTAGGCGAAGGCGGCCAAGCCGCGATCGTCTTCGCAGACCCAGCCACGTCCATCGCGCTCGAGGAAATCGAGATACATCTGGTCGGTGACCTTCATCGGATCGCTGAGCTTGTTTTCCTTGACCGACAGGCGCAAGGCCGACATCGCCGGCACGTCGTCGGGCACCGCCCTGCGGAAGATCAACTTCGACATGGCGCTCGATCAGCCGGGAAGCGGTTCGGCGGACAACGCAGGAGAGATGGCCTCCATCGCATGCCCAGCGACAAGCGGATGCCCGTGCGCCTCGCGGCTCGAGGGATATGCGTGCGCAGCAGGATTCGAATCGTCGGCGGCGGCTGCGCGAAGATCGAGGAGACGCTTCTCGACGAGATCCATGACCGCAAGGAAGCGCGGCGTCACGATATTTCCGCGCGCCAGCACATCGCGAATGCTCCCGGCCGTACGGAAGCAGGATTCGAGCAGGACCGGGGATGTCGGATGCACGACGGGAGCATCCGGTTCCCCGTTCTGCGCCCGGAAACACAGAACCTCGGTCGCGACCACCAGACTGTGGAAAGCCCGATCGAGCGGCCTGGGGATGCCGAGGACAGCGGACACCGGAAAATTCTCGCGCGCGAACAAGGCTTCGGGATCGCTGTAATGCTCGTAGCGTCTTTCGTCGAGGAACAGGATGTTGTGCGTCAACTCGTGAACCAGGAATTCGGCGAGATCGAATTGCGACCAGGTGCGCTTGGGCGAGCACCAGATGACGCCGGGTGCCGATGAAATCGAACCGCCGCCCGAATTCTGCGAGCGATGATAGAACACCGTATGGATCACGAGATCGAAGAGGCGATACAGCCCGGGATTCACCCCGGCAAGTCGATCCATCGCGACCTGGACATTGGCCAACACCTCTTTCCCGGCGGAGACCGGCGTCTCCTTGAATGTCACCGGCAAATCGTTCGGTGCGGCTTCTTTCTGGTGCTTTCCGATCAGTCTTTCGATCCGGGAGGCGTCGAAACAGAACTTCTCCCGGTAAGCGGAGGGGCGCAGTTCATCTCCCCCTATGTCCACCACGAAATCGATGTAGGCGTCATAGAGTTCGGATGCGGTCCTCGCCACGCCCCCTTCCCGCGAGGCAAGCAGCGCGAGGGTGCGGACGCATTCCGTTTCGCCTTGGAGATAGAACATGCCCCCTCCCCGAAACCGTCAGTACTCGTCCTTCGAGCACGAGTCTTCGTGGTACACCACGAGACCGCGATTACAGGCGGCATAAGCCTCGCCAACACGCTGGCTGGCTTCTTTGGCCTGCGAAATCTCTTCGGGCGTGACGCTTGCGGAGATGTCCGTCAACATCTCGTTCATTTCCTTGTTCATTTCACTGTTCGGCATCATTGCTCTCCTTGTGTTTGAACGGAATTCCGGCGAATTCTCACGCCGGTCATCAGCGATGCGCCTGATGCTTTCGAGTTCCCGCATGCCGCGAAGAACCGCATCATCCTGCGCCGCTTCAATTATAGCCAGCGGGCACGACACGGTGTCAAGCGCGCCCATCGAGAAAATATCGCGCGTCTCCGCTACACGATCCGAATTCTGGAATCGGCTGTTTTCAAGCGGAATTCGAAAGATTTTCGCGTCGCGTCGTCGACAATGCAGACAAAAACCTGTCGTCGCTCCAGTTTTCGCATCGTCGCATCGACGACTGATTATTTCGAAACGACAAAAAAAAATCGCTCCGCGTTTTGAAGCACGGAGCGATCTGCTCAAGCAGTCTGTCGATACGGACATCGAGTCACATCAGTGACTTCTTCAATCCTGCATTTCCAAGGACGGAAATATTCAGAACGGGATGTCATCGTCCGAGAAATCGTCCATCGGCGGCGGGCTGCTGGCCGCCGGCGCCTGGCGTTGACCGCCACCACCATAGCCGCCGCCTCCACCACTGCTGCGTTGACCACCGCCGTAACCGCCACCGCCACCGCCGCTGCTCTCACGCGGCGCGCGTGCGGGTCGCTGCTCGCCACCGGCGGCACCGCCTTCGCTGCGGCCGCCGAGCATCTGCATCTCGTCGGCGATGATGTCGGTAAAGTATTTCTCGACGCCGTCCTGACCGGTGTACTTGTCGTAGCGGAGCGAGCCTTCGACGTAGACCTGACTGCCTTTACGCAGGTATTCGCCGGCGATCTCGCCGAGTTTGCCGAAGAAGGTCACCCGGTGCCATTCGGTGCGCTCCTGGGTATTGCCTTCCTTGTCCTTGCGCACCGAGGTGGTCGCCAGGCTGACTTTGGTGACGGCCATGCCGCCCTGGGTGTATTTGGTTTCGGGATCGTTGCCGAGATTGCCGACCAGGATCACCTTGTTGACGCCGCGTGCCATGAACAGTTTCCTGTCTTGAGTCGCCGGTAGTGGCGATGAACATTCAAGTATAACCGCCCCCTGCCCCGGTATCGGAGACCTCCGCCCGTACGGGTAGGAATTCCCTGAACAGACGCATCGAACCGTCGCATCGGATCCTGCCTGCCGCGCCTCTTATAATGTCGCCCTCACTCGTCTGGATCCCCCATGGAAGCGACTTCGGTGCCCGTTTCGCTCGACCTGCCCGCCATTCAGGCGCTTTCCGCCGCCGACATGGCCGCGGTCGACGCCCTGATCCGCCGGCGCCTGGGCTCGGAGGTAGCCCTGGTCAATCAGGTCGCCGAACACATCATCGCCGCGGGCGGCAAGCGCCTGCGCCCGATGCTGCTGTTGCTGGCGGCCCGCGCCCTCGGCCACGGCGGCGCAGACGCCCACCAGCTGGCGGCGGTGGTGGAGTTCATCCATACCGCGACCCTGCTCCACGACGATGTGGTCGACGAATCCGACCTCCGCCGCGGCCGCAAGACCGCCAACGCCTTGTTCGGCAACGCCCCGAGCGTGCTGGTCGGCGATTTCCTGTACTCGCGCAGCTTCCAGCTGATGGTGGAACTGGAGCGGATGCCGGTGATGCGGATCCTGGCCGACACCACCAACGCCATCGCCGAAGGCGAGGTGCTGCAGCTGCTGCACATCCGCAACCCGGATACCGACGAGCCGGCCTATCTGAAGGTGATCGAGCGCAAGACCGCGGTGCTGTTCGCCGCCGCGACGCGGATCGGCGCCCTGCTCGCGGGCGGCGACGAGGCCGTCCAGCAGCGGCTCCACGATTACGGGATGGCGCTGGGTTACGCCTTCCAGATCGCCGACGACGTGCTGGACTACAGCGCCGACGAGGCCGCGCTGGGCAAGCATCTGGGCGACGATCTGGCCGAAGGCAAGGCGACGCTGCCGTTGATCCATGCGATCCAGCATTCCGATGCGCAGGTTCGCGCGCGTCTGCGGACCATCGTCGAGAACGGCGACATCGATGCGATGCCGGAGGTGCTGACGGCGATCGAAGCGACCGGCGGATTGGAGTACAGCCGTCGTCGCGCCGAAGCCTATGCCGCCGCGGCCGAAGCGGCGCTGGACGGGCTGGACGACAACGACGCCGTGGCAGCGCTCCGCGGGCTGGCGCGCTACGCGGTCGGCCGCGACCACTGACTTTGGGCTTTTCCGCCGACGACCGCGCAACGTTACTGGCGGTGAAAGGCGTCGGCCCGACCGTGGTCGAGCGGCTGGAACAGATCGGTTTCGACTCGCTGGACACGCTCGGCGACGCGAGCGTGGAGGGCATCGTCAGGCAGATCGCCGCGATGCTGGGTACCACTTGTTGGAAAAACAGCCCGCAGGCGCGTGCGGCGATCGCCGGAGCGATCGCCGCCGCTCAGGCTCAACCGCCGAAACGCTCGAAGAAGAACTGATTCATCATCGTCGTCGCGCGCTTGGCCGCCGTGGCGTTGTAGACACAACCCGGCGGGCTGTTCGCGGATTCCAGCGCGAAGCAATGCACCGCGCCGCTGAAATTGACGAACTGCCAATCCGCGCCAGCGCCCTTCATTTCGCTCTGGAAGCCAGCGATCTGTTCGGCCGGCACATAGGTGTCGTCGGCGCCATTCAATACCAGCACGCTGGCCTTCAACGCGCCCGACTGTGCGGGGATCGACGTATCCAGACCGCCGTGGAAGCTGACGACGCCGGCCAGATCGGCGCCGCTGCGCGCCAGTTCCAGCACGGTCTTGCCGCCGAAGCAGAAGCCGAACGCACCGATACGGCTAGTGTCGATGGGCGCGTTATCGGCTTGCGTACGCAGGAAGTCGAGCGCTGCGGCAGCGCGGGCGCGGAGCGTGGGCAGATCCTGGTAGATCTTGCCGACCAGCGCGCCGGCGGCCTTGTCGTCTTTCGGACGCACGCCCTTGCCGAACACGTCGGCGACCAGCACCACATAACCGGCGCTGGCGATCAACTTGGCTTTCTCGACCGATGCGGGCGTCACGCCCTTCCAGTCGGGCACCATCATCAGGCCGGGACGTTTGGTCGTATTGGCATCGTTGTAGACCAGGTAGCCGCTGAAACGCTGCTTGCCCTGCTTCCATTCGACCGGTTTGGCCTGCATCGCGGCGAATGCCGGCAACGAAACCAGGAAAGAGAAACACAACAGAGCGAACAGACTCGCCCAACGCATCGAACGCATGACCATACTCCTTAGTCTGGGGGAGACGGCCAGACTACCCGGAAACCAAGACCGTTGTCGTCACGGTCGTCGGCCGGATCGCTACGCTCGGGCAGACTGCCCGAAGCGCATCCCGCCTGTTTGCACCTTGCAGCATCGGCCTGTCGACGAACGACCGCCATGCACCGCTCAGCCGATACCGAGCCCGGGGATCGCCGTGATCGCTTCAGGATCGAAGCCGGCCAACGCGGCGAAATGGCGGCCGCGTTCGGTGTAATCGCGATAGGGGCCGAAACTGGGCGCGCCCGGCGACAACAGCACCACGCCTTCCCCGCCCAGCAGTGCGCGGGCGCGGGTCATGGCGTCGGGCAGGTCTGCGGCTTCGACCAGCGAAAATCCCTGCTTCGCGGCCAACGGCGCCAGCAGCGCATGAATCTTCGGGCCGTTCTGGCCCAGGGTGACGATGGCCACCGGAGCGTGCTCACGCATGGCGTCCGCGAAATCCGCCCAGTCGATACCGCGGTCGTGGCCACCGGCCAACAGCGCGACGCGACGCGACCGGAAGCAATCCAGCGCCGCGAGCGTGGCGTGCGGCGTGGTGCTGATCGAATCGTTGACGTAGGCGATGCCATCGCGCGTGCCCAGGGTCTGCAGCCGGTGCGGCAACGGTTGGAACGTGGCCGTATGCGTCGCGAGGGCTTCGGCATCGAGCCCCAGCGCTTCGATCGCCGCCAGCACCGCGCAGAGATTGCCGCGATTGTGACGCCCGGGCAGCGGCACGTTCTGCGTGTCGAACACCGCGCGGTCGCCGCGATACACGACATCACCGCGCAGATGCCAACCGTCCGGCCCGCCGAAGAAGCGCACCTCGCTGTCCGGCAGGTTCAGCGCAGCGAGGGTACGGTCGCTGCCGTTGAGGATCGCGATGCGCGGCTTGGCATCGGTCAGCAGGGCGAGCTTGTCTTCGACGTAACGCGCTTCGCTGCCGTGCCAGTCGAGGTGTTCGGGAAAAATATTGGTCGCGACCGCGATCTCCGGCGACACCCCGGACGCGGCGACATCGCGGGTCTGGTAGCTCGACAGTTCGATCACCCAGAATTCCGGAGGCTCCGCACCTTTCGATTCATCCAGATCCAGCAGTTCCAGCATCGGCAGACCGATGTTGCCGCACAACGCAGTGCGATGACCGCCCGCGCGCAGCAGATGCGCAAGCAGCGCGCTCGTGGTGCTCTTGCCTTTGGTGCCAGTGACGCAGATCGTGCGCGCGTCGGCGTGTTCGGCGAACCACAGCGTGGTGCCGCCGATGAAGCGCGTGCCGCGTTCGGCAGCTGCGACGGCTTCCGGCCGGTAGGGACTGATCCCCGGCGATTTGATCACCACATCGAACGCGGACAAACGTTCGGCACTGGCATCGATGTCGGCGGTGAGCAGCGCGTCGCCCAGCGCATGCGCTTCGCCGAGTTCTTCAGCGGAACAGAACAGGGTCAGCGGCAGTGTCGGCAGGCGGCGGCGAAGCACGCGGTATGCGGCGCGACCTTCCCGCCCCCAGCCCCAGAGCGCGACCCGCTTGCCTTCGAGCTGCGCGATGCCGAATGACATGCTACTGAGCGGCAAACTGCGCACGCAGGCGCTCCCAGACGGCGGCCGGCACGCGATGTTCGTCATCGAGGATCAGCAACGGCGCGATCTGCTGTTCCAACGGAGACAACTGCGGACGGATTTCCCGGGCGAAACGTTCGACGATCTCGTCTTCGCGCCACTCGGGCCGCTCGCTGAGCGACGCCATCGCCGCACGCGATTCCTTGCCCTCGCCCACGCATTCGAACGGTTTGTGGTCCTGATACTCGAGCAGCGCGTCGTAACCGCCGATCTGCGAGGCATCGTCGAGAAGATTGCGGCCGAAGATCCCCACCAGACGCGGTTTCGACATGAACGGCGCCAGCGCCAGGAACACGAAATGGCATTTCGGGCAGACGCCGCACCAGCGGTTCACCGGACGCTCGCCGAGGATGTGGAAATTGCGATTGCAGCTGGAAAAGTGCGCGTCGTAACGATCGGTTTTCGCGAACTGTCGCGCCACCGCCAACTCGCTGAGCGGGCGCAGCAGCGAGTAGTACTTCAGATCGGCGGCGACATGGCTTTGCACGTAGTCGCCGAACGCCTGCTCGAACGCCCAGCCTTTCGACCACTGGTGATTCACCTCGCCCGTGCCCTCGATCATGCTGCCGTAGCTGGCCGAGCGTTCGTTCGAGAACACCACCTGATCCACGCCCAGCAGCACCGCCGCGAACACCAGGATCGCCGAATTGACCGCGGTCACCGGGATATGTCCGTTCCACGCGCCCTGACGGTTGTACTCGAACAATTCCGGCGCCAACTGGCGGCCGAGATTGAGCGTCGGCAAGCCGGTGCGCTCGGCGCAGGCCTTGATCAACTGCGAGCCGCCGATCCAGGTCACGGTCTGCTCGACATCGATACCGCGCAACGCCTCGATGCTGACCAACGAATCCTTGCCGCCGCCGATGGCGACGAGCGCGTGTTCGCGCAGGCCTAGCGCAATAGCATTCGCAGGCGGGGCTGTAGGAGGGGCTTCAGCCCCGATCCCTTTCCCCGGCGGCACAATCTCGTCAGAACTCGGGCCTGAAGGCCCTCCTACAGGAAACGCGATCTTGCCGTGGAGGTTCAGGCCGTTGCGATACGCGAACTCGCCGAGACCGTTGAGGTAGATCGTTTCCAGCAATGCGGCGGTGTCGGCATCGATGGTGTAACTGTCGATGCGGATGTCCTGCGGCACCGCGGCCTTGTAGTAGCTCACTCCGGCGATCAGATGCAACAAGCGCAGCGCCTGTTCGGCGGCGGCGGCACGGGCATCATCGAGATCGAAGGGCGCGCCCGGCACGGTCACGGTTTCGATCAACTCGGGGCCGTCATCGAAGGCATAGACAAGCTGCGCGACGCCGGTCTGCGCATCGAAACCGCAGCGGACGAAACGGAAGGCGCGAATCGCGTCGCGCTGGAATTCGGAACTCACTGAACAACTCCAGGAAAAACCGCAGGCGACCAGCGTCTGCGGACGAAACGGATGACCAGATACTCTGCAATGAAGGCAGGCAACCCTGTGACGACAAGGCCCGCGAAAGCAAAAGCGACACCGAGCGACGCGCCCAACAAAAAAATCTCGACGTCACTGAATGAAGCACTACCGCCATTGAAATAACTTTGAATCATGGCTGTGACACCCATGATGATTCCGAAGATCGGGTAGGAAAGCACGGTAATCCGACCCGTCAAATCCACATTATCCCTATGCTGCAGCTTCCGCGAACACCACCAAGCGGAGAATGCGACTGCGCACACAGCCGGCAATACGAAAAACAACTGTGCTTTCAACAAATCGATATCGTTGAAGCGACTGGGCTTGAATATCGAGAGCATGCACGACGAGGCGCTTGCGATAGTCCAGCCGGTGATCGCACTTCCCAGTACGAGTGCGCGACGCTGATTCACCCGATCACCTCTTCCGCCGGCAATGCCCGCAGGTTGTAGGTGTGCGCCATCGCCATGCCGTAGGCGCCGGTATCGGCGATCAGTACGACATCGCCCTCGGCGGTCGCCTTGGGCAGCATGCGCGCGCGGCCGAGGACGTCGCTGCTTTCGCAGATCGGGCCGACCACATCGAATGCGACTTTCGCTTCGTCATCGATACGCGAAAGATTGTGGATGCCGTGATAGGCGTCGTACATCGCCGGACGCATCAGCGCGTTCATGCCGCCGTCGAGGCCGACGCGGCGCAGGCCGTCCTTTTCGATGACCTGGGTCGCGTGCAGCAACAGCACGCCGGCTTCGGCCACCAGATAGCGACCCGGTTCGACCGCGAGCCGGAAGCCCGGATAAGCCGCCTTGATCGCGTCCAGACCGGCGCGCCATGCAGCGACATCGAACGATCGCGATTCCGGCGTGTACGGCACCGGCAGGCCGCCGCCGACATCCAGCGTATCGACCGTTCCGATCTGCTCCGCGATGCTGGCCAGATCCGCATAGACATCGCGCCAATGCGCCGGGTTGTCGATGCCGCTGCCGAGATGCGCGTGGAGCGCGACGATCTTCGCGTCCAACTTGCGCGCTTCGGCCACGAACGCATCGACCCGGCCCAGCGGCAGGCCGAACTTCGCTTCGGCGCCGCCGGTGCGGACTTTCTCGTGATGGCCATCGCCGCGGCCAAGATCCAGGCGCAGCCACAGCGGTCGGCCGCGGAACGTCTCAGGCCACCGTTGCAGCGCCTCGACACTGTCGATGGTGACGTTCGCACCGAGCGCGAACGTAGCATCGTATTCGGCGCGCGGCGCGAAGCTCGGGGTGAACAGCACCCGCTGCGGATCGATGTCCGGCAGCGTCGCGAACACATGTTCGACCTCGCCCAACGACACGCATTCGAAGCCGGAGCCTTCGGCTTCCAACGCGCGGAGAATGTCGGGATGCGCATTGGCTTTCAATGCGTAGAAACGACGGTCGATGGCCGCGGTCTCGCGCAGCACGCGCGCACGCGCACGCACGGTCGGCAGGTGATAGACGTAACGCGGCGTGCCGGCGGTGGCGAGCGGCAGCAGGTCGGCCGCATGCGCGATCCACCAGGGCGTCTCGCGCTGCGGTTTGCCGTGCGCGATCTCGGTCCAGCTCGGGCCGAACACGGTCGTGTCCTGCACCGGCATCGCGCCGCCGCGGATCAGTTCGCCGTGCAGTTCGTTCAACAGGCCGTCGGCGTCGGCTTCGTCGATGACGAAGGTCAGGTTGAGGTCGTTCGACGACTGCGAGATCAGATGCACGCGCTCGCGGCCGAAGGTCGCCCACACGTCCGACAGTTTGTGCAGCAGCGAACGCATGCCGCGGCCGACCAGAGTGATCGCCGCGCACGGCGCGATGACCTTCACCCGGCAGACTTCGGACAGGTCCGCGGACAGCTCGGCCAGCACGTCGCTGCTGACCAGATTTTCGCTGGGATCGAGCGAAACGGTGATGTTGGTTTCGGACGAACCGATGAGATCGATCGACAGGCCGTGGCGCTTGAAGCGCTCGAACACGTCGGCGAGGAAGCCGACCTGCTGCCACATGCCCATGCTTTCCATCGACACCAGCACGATGCCGTTGCGGCGGCTGATCGCTTTCACGCCCGGCACGGTCGCGGCGTTGCCGTCGATGCGCGTGCCCGGCAATTCAGGGCGTTCGGTATCGAGGATCGCCATCGGCACGCCGCTGTCGCGGCAGGGCGCGATCGAGCGCGGATGCAGCACTTTCGCGCCGGTGGTCGCGATTTCCTGCGCTTCGGCGTAGTCCAGACGGGTCAGCAGCCGCGCGTCGGGCACTTCGCGCGGATTGGCGCTGAACATGCCGGGCACGTCGGTCCAGATTTCGACCCGCTGCGCTTTCAGCAATGCGCCGAAGTAGGCGGCCGAGGTATCGGAACCGCCGCGGCCGAGGATGGCGGTGGCGCCGTCGGCGTGGCGGGCGATGAAACCCTGCGAAATCAGCATCCGCGCCGGCTGCATCGCGAAACGCTGCGGGAAATTCCGTTGAACTCCATCCGGCTGCGTCCCGGCATCGTCGCGGTATCTGCAGTTCACCGAGAGCCGCTGCGCCCAGGCGCTCGCGTTCGGCAGCGATACCGCCGACAGCCAGTCGCGGGCATCGCACCAGCCGAAATCGAGCCCTTGGGTGCGCAGATAGGCGGCGCCGATGGTCGACGAGAACAGTTCGCCCTGCGCCAGCACTTCGGCCTGCCAGTCGAGACTGCGCGAAGCCGCGCGCGGATCGCTGCCGAGCGCGCGCAGGATCGCGAGGCGCTCGCCGATCACGACATCGGGATCGAGGTCGAGTTCCGCGCAAAAGCCGCGATGCCGCTCGACCAGCGCGTGGATGCGCGCATCGATGTCGCGGCCATCGGCAATGGCAGTCAATTCATTGGTGACGCCCGACAGCGCGGACACCACCACCAACACCCTCGTATCGGCCTCGCCCGCACCTGTCTCGTCCGCCCGTTTTTTCGCCAGCCGGCCAATGGTGTCCCAGCGGTGGCGGCGCGACACGGAGGTGCCGCCGAATTTGAGCACGATCCAGCGCGGATCTGCAGAGTGCGTATCGGGCATCGGGAGTGTGTTTGGTTAGACTGAGGGGACCGGCGGGGGGCCGGAGCCCGCCATTCTATTCGAACCCGGACCGTTGCCATGATGCCCCTTCGTTATCTGCAGATGGATGTCTTCGCCGATCGACCCGGCGCAGGCAACGCGCTCGGCGCCGTACTCGATGGCGAGCAGTTCGATCCCGCACGGATGCAGGCATTCGCGGCCTGGACCAATCTGCCGGAAACCATCTTCCTGCTGCCGCCGAGCGTCGCCGGCGCCGACTATCGCGTCCGCATCTTCACCCCGTGCCAGGAACTGCCGTTCGCAGGACACCCCAGCGTCGGCGCGGCCTGGGCGGCGTTCGAAGCCGGGCTGGTCGCGCCCGAGAAGACCCGACTGGTACAGGAATGCGCCGCCGGTCTGCTGCCGGTGCGGATCGACGTCATCGGCGACGTATACGCCGCAGGCATGCGCTTCCCGAACGTGCGCGCACCGCGGGCGCGGCGGATCCCGGGCGCCGAACAGGTGCCGGCGTTGCTCGAAGCGGCGATCCGGACCATGCGGCGCGGCACGTTGGAACCCGCCGTGTGGGACAACGGGCCGCGCTGGTGGCTGGTGGAACTGGCCAACGCCAACGCCGTCAGCGACCTGCGGCCCGATCTCACCGCCATCGCCGCGCTGACCGCAGCGACCGGCACGATCGGGCTTGCGGTACACGCCGCCGATGTACGCAACGGCCATCATCTCGCCGTCCGCGCCTTCTGCCCGGCCGACAATATTCCCGAAGATCCGGTGACGGGCAGCGCGCAGGCGTCCATCGCCGCACAATTGGCGGCGGCCGGCCGGCTTCCGGGGCACGACGGTCGCTATGTCGGCAGTCAGGGGCGCGAACTCGGTCGCGACGGCCGGGTCAAGATCCACGTGGATGCGGAGGGAGAAGTGTGGATCGGAGGCAACGTGCAGCCCGTCATCAGGGGCAAACTGCAGTGGTGAAAACATCTGCACCAAATTATCGTCGGCCGCGGGCGCGGCATTCCTGCCGCACCCGCTTCAGGCTCGCCGCAGGCCGGCAATAAAGGCGTCCATATGCCCAACATCTATTTCATCCACTACGAGCTGCGCCCCGCGCCGCACAGCGAAGACTTCGCCACCACTGGGGGCGCGATTGCGTTGTGCTACGTGCAGGCCACCGACGCGGCATCCGCCCGGATCGCGGCCGAACGCTATTTCGAGGAAACCGACTGGATCGTGGTCGATCTGGAAAGCGGCCCGGAACAGGTCGAGCGCGCGTCGTACGAAGACCAGCCCGACATGCTCGACGCCTACGACGAAGCCATGAATCACGGCGAATGCTTCCTGTTCCACCTCTGGCCGCCCGAAGTCGGCGGCGGCGGCGTTCTGCATTGATTTCGGCAGGCCCGACGGCTGCTAAGCTGCGCAGCCGCACCGAAGGACTGCCCTGCCGATGAGCCGCCGCTATGTTCAAGTCGATGTCTTCGCCGACCGCCCCGGCGCCGGCAATCCGCTGGCCGTGGTGCTGGAGGCCGAAGGTCTGAGCGACGACGACATGCAGGCCATCGCGCGCTGGACGCGGCTGCCGGAAACCACCTTCGTGCTCCCGGCCAACAGCGACGACGCCAGCTACCGCATCCGCATCTTCAGCCCGCGCCGCGAAGTGCCGTTCGCCGGCCACCCCAGCGTCGGCACCGCGCATGCGGTGCTGGAAGCCGGGCTGGCAGCGCCTCGCGACGGTTTTCTGGTGCAGGACGGCATCGCCGGAAAACTTCCGCTGCGCGTGACCGGCGAAGGCGCGAAGAGAACCATCGCGGTCCGCACGCCACGCGCGAGCGTGCGCGAGATCGCCAGCGCAGACGATCCGCGCCTGCGCGACGCGCTGCGCGATCTCCCCTTGGGCAAGCTGCCGCCCGCGCTGATGGACGGCGGCCGCCGCTGGTGGCTGGTCGAACTCGAGAACGAAACCGCGCTGCGCACTGCGACGCCGCCGTGGGATGCGATCGGCATCCTCGCGCAATCCACCGAAAGCATGGGCATCTGCGCCTACGCGCGCAGCGACGATCCGGTGTATTACCTCGCCGTCCGCGCCTGGGTCGGCGCGCCCGCGCAGTTCGAGGACGCCGCCTCCGGCGCCGCCAACGCCACCCTCGCCGCCTGGCTGGCGTCGCAGAATGCATTGCCCGGCGACAGCGGTTTCTATCGCATCAGTCAGGGCCGCGAAGTGGGCCACGACGCAATCATCGAACTCACTGTCGATGCCGATGACGATGTGTGGTCGGGTGGGCGGGTGTGTACGGTGGTCGAGGGTGTGATTCGCTGGTGACATTCGATGTCATCCCGAACGCGGGCGCAGCTTGCGGAGGGATCTGCTTTGGCAGCCTTCACAGCGCAGCTTGGGATCGACTTTGATAAAAAAAGCGAAAGCTTCCGCGCTGATGCGCGGGTAACTTTCTTTGGCGCAAAGAAAGTCACCAAAGAAAACTTTCAGATCCGAAGCAAACCTGCCGTCGGCGACATGTCCGGGATTTTTCGATGAGGCGTCCATGCC
>CBIHKW010000006.1:0-65192 GCA_966203835.1 uncultured Thermomonas sp. | reverse complement strand
GATGCGGACGCTCCGGGTACTGATTCGGATCGCCGTTGGGTGGCTCCACCGTGTGCGCCCCAGGAAGCGCCAATGTGTCTTCATTGGCGATCTCTAAGCCCGGGATCCTACCGCCCCCCCAGAAGCTCGGCTCGATGATGAAGAACTTCCCTTTCTCGAACGTGTTCCCCGTTGCGACGGGGATCGGTGCATTGCTGACCATGCCGACTTCCTTCTTGAGTTCGACGGGATCCCACTGGTCATCCCGAGATACCCCGATCCTAGCGGCCGCACGGTAGGTGGGCAAGCGGCTGGGAGGTTCAGAGCGCCAAAAACCGCAACTAGATCAATCACCTATCGGCTGGAAAGAAAAAGTCCGTTTTCCAGCCGTCCTTCCACCTGCTTTCCAGCCGCTCGGTGAATAGTGTGTGTCTCGCCCGCTGCCATTGCAGCCTGTCGAGGAACACACCATGCAAGAGCGCAACACAGCGCAGGCCGTCACCGACGAGCCGCGCGCCTTCGATGAGACCCAACTGGCCCGACGCTGGGACATCTCCGTCCGCACCCTGCAGCAGTGGCGGCGGATGGGGATCGGCCCGATCTACCTGAAGCTCGGCAACCGGGTCAGTTACCGCCGCGAGGACATCGAGCAGTACGAGCGTCAGGCGCTGCGTCGCGGCACCGGCGAGCGCGCGTTCACATGAGCACGACGTCGATGAGCGATTCGATGCGCGCGGTGTCGGCACTGTTGGATCTATCCGCCGTTGAGCTGATGGCGCTGACGCCGCTGCAGACACTTCGCGCCGTCGAGCATCTGGAGGCGGCGACTGCGGGACTCGATGCCCTTCGTCGCAAGCTCGACGCGGCGCTGGACGCGACTTACGGCGAGTGCATTCGCCGTGCGTGCGCAGAGACGGGCCAGGACATGGGCCTCTTCAATATCGATGCAGGCGAGGTCCGCCTTCGCGTCGAGATCGCCGAGCAGGTGGTGTGGGATCAGACCCAGTTGGCGGCGATGGCCGCGCGCATCGCCAAAGGTGGCGAATGCGTCGAGGCGTATCTCGACATCACCTACGACATTCCCGAGACACGCTGGTCGAAGTGGCCGTCCACGCTCCGCGACTCGTTCGCCCGCGCGCGTCTCGCAACGCCTGGCCCACCGACGTATCGGCTGCGTCCACGCGATCCCGTCTGACGCGCGTTTGCCGACGCGGTCGGCTTTCCGCTTCGTCGCATCCTTTCCCTTCTGCTCGACGACTGGTGCCGCTGACGGCACTGGCGCTGGAGATTCTCATGTCCCAAGACCCCGTGCATCCGCCTGCCGAGCCGATGGTCGATGCCCGCACCGCGCATCAGACGCTGTGCATTCCGCTGCAGTGGCTCAACGACAAAGCCCAGCGCCGAGCGCGCGGGATCCCGGCCTATCGGATCGGCCATCTGCTCCGATTCCGACTGAGCGAGTTGGAACGATGGCGCGATCGCACCGCCACCGTGATCGCGCCTGGGCAGATGCAGCCTCCGGAGGCGGACGATGGCTGCGTCTGACCGAGGTGCTCGCCACGCGTCCGCTGCATCGACAATAGCCTCGGGTGGC
The DNA here is from genome assembly GCA_966203835.1 of uncultured Thermomonas sp. Lineage (GTDB taxonomy): Bacteria > Pseudomonadota > Gammaproteobacteria > Xanthomonadales > Xanthomonadaceae > Lysobacter_I. The sequence goes on along the minus strand of CBIHKW010000006.1, from coordinate 63,619 downwards.
GACGATACGGCCAACGCACTCCGCCTCGCGTTGCTCGAACGCTTGGAGACGGTGCTGGCGTTCCTCTTTCCGGACGGCAAGACACGTCGCGGCACATTCCTGATCGGCGACGTCCTGGGAAGCGCCGGCGACAGTCTTGAGGTCGTGCTCACAGGCGAGAAGGCAGGCCTGTGGATCGATCGGGCCGAAGGGACGGGTGGCGATGTGTTCGATCTGATCGCCGCACACCACCGGCTCGATGCTCGCTCCGAATTCCCGCGTGTCTTGGAGGAGGCCCGCCGCCTGCTCGGACGCGCGCCGTCGTCGCCGGTTCCGAAAAGCAAGCCGCACAAGCGACCGCCGACGGAGCCTCTCGGTCCGGCGACCGCGCAATGGGAGTACCGCGACATTGCCGGCCACCTGCTCGCCGTGGTGTATCGCTACGACCCGCCCGGCGGCAAGAAGCAGTTCCGGCCCTGGGATGCGATGCGTCGCAAGTGGGCCGCGCCGGTGCCACGACCGCTGTACCACCCATCGGGCATCGCGACAGCCGACACCGTCGTACTGGTCGAAGGCGAAAAATGCGCCCAAGCGCTGATCGAGGCCGGCGTCGTCGCCACCACGGCGATGCACGGCGCGAACGCGCCCGTCGAGAAGACCGACTGGACGCCGTTGGCCGGCAAGGCGCTGCTGATCTGGCCCGATCGCGATCGACCTGGCTGGGAGTACGCAATGGCGGTGGCGCAGGCGGCGCTGGCTGTCGGCGCGACGGTTTGCGACGTGCTGCTGCCGCCCGAGGATAAACCTGAGGGCTGGGATGCGGCGGACGCGTTGGCGGAAGGGTTCGATGTTGCCGGCTTCATCGCCAGCGGCCCGCGCATGAGCATCAAACCCGCGACCGCGACGCCGACGCAGGAAGCCTCGGTCTGGGCGACCGACGATGCGCTCGCATTGTCGTTCACCACCCGCTATGCCGAGGATTGGCGTTATTGCGCCGCTTGGGGCAAGTGGCTGTTGTGGGACGGCCGACGTTGGCAGGCTGACGAGACGCTCCTGGTCCAGCACTTAGTCCGGGCCGTGTGCCGCGAAGCGGCGCTGAAAGCCGACTCGCACCGCCTCGCCGCCAAACTCGCCGCCAGCGGCACGGTCGGTGGCGTGGAACGGCTGGCCCGCACCGATCGCCGGCACGCAGCCACCGCCGAGGTATGGGATGCGAACCCGTATGCGCTGAACACGTCCCGCGGCATCGTCGATCTGCGCAGCGGCCAGGTTCGACCACACGCGCGCAGCGAGCACCACACCCGCCTGGCGACAGCCACGCCCCGCGGCGAGAGCGCTCGCTGGCGCGCGTTCCTTGGCGATGTCACCGGCGGCAACGCCGAGTTGCAGGCGTACCTGCAACGTATGGCGGGCTACTGCCTCACCGGCGCGACCAGCGCACACGCGCTGTTCTTCCTGTACGGCACGGGCGCGAACGGCAAGTCGGTGTTCGTGAACGTGCTGGCGACCATCCTCGGCGACTATGCGACCAATGCGCCGATGGACACGTTCATGGAAGCGCGTGGCGATCGCCACCCAACGGATCTGGCCGGATTGCGCGGTGCGCGGTTCGTCGCCGCAATCGAAACCGAACAAGGCCGGCGCTGGAACGAATCGAAGGTCAAGGCGATCACCGGCGGCGACAAAGTGTCGGCACGCTTCATGCGCCAGGACTTCTTCGAGTACACGCCGCAATTCAAGCTGGTGATCGCCGGCAACCATAAGCCCGCGATCCGCAACGTCGATGAAGCGATGAAGCGGCGCATGCATCTGATCCCGTTCACGGTGACGATCCCGCCCGAGCGTCGTGATCCCAAGCTCACGGAAAAACTCCTGGCCGAGCGCGACGGGATCCTCGCCTGGGCGCTGGCCGGCTGCCTGCACTGGCAGCGCACGGGTCTGCAACCACCCGCGATCGTGGTCTCGGCGACGGAAGAGTATTTCGAGGCCGAGGATGCGCTGGGGCGTTGGATCGACGAGCGGTGCGTGCGCGAGGTCAACGCCAAAGCGCTGACCGGTGAGTTGTTCAACGACTGGAAGACCTGGGCCGAGGCCGCAGGCGAGTTCGTCGGCTCGCAGCGCCGCTTCTCCGATCTGCTGATTACGCGCGGCATCGAGAAGTGGTGCAACCCGCTGGGCGTGCGCGGCTTCCGAGGCCTCGGACTCAAGGTCGCCCCCCGTGCCGGCTACACCCCGTATGTCGACGACTGAGCCCATCACCGCCCCCGTCTGACGCAGACGCCACAGCCCATGATTAACCCCTATGCGTGCGCGCGCACGCACACATGGAAATTAACCATGCACTGCGGCGACTGCGTCAGGCATGACTCCCACAGGATCTCTGCATGACCCGCACCCTTCTCGCGCTCGACCTCGATATCCACTCCTTCACGCGGCAACGCCTCGGGTGCGGCGGCATGCACGCGGCCATCGCACAGGAGGACGTGGCATGACCGTGTGGACATTTGAAGACGTCGAGTACCGCTTCCACGAGGCGGCGGTCACTTCGCACCGCCTGCCGCCTGCACGCGTCGCCGGCTACGTCACGCACTGGCCCGAGATTGCGCGCCAATCGTGGGAGGGCTACGCGGATGAACTGACGATCCTGCGGATCCCGGCGACGCCTGTCGCGATCGATCGCTTGATCGAGACCACGCAGTGGCTGCTGTGGTTGAGCGTCGAGCAGCGCAAGCTGGTGTGGGCGCGCGCACGCTACGTGCCGTGGAAAGTGATCTGCAAGGAACTTGGCTGCGCACGACCGACGGCATGGCGTCGTTGGCGACATGCATTGACGATCATCGTCGTCGAACTCAACGGGCAACTGCCACGCATCAAGGACGAAACAGCAGCGTCAAGCAACGTAACGTAATCGGTCGTAAGCGAATGCGTCGGAACGTAAAACCCCTGTGTTTTCAGCGCAACACACCCCCCGATCGCGGTGTATCGTTTGCCCCACGGTCGACATGCTCCCTGAAGCGAAACGCGTTCACAGCAGCAGCGACCGAGAAGGTCAGATGTAGCCCCACAAGGTCTACGGGTCCTTCCTGCGCCCCGGCTTGAGCGGGGGGCAGCGCCGCAGAACCTCGCTAGTGTCAGCACACGAATTGAGGTTTGCAGGGTTTGCACCCCGGATCAATCCGGTCTTCAAAATCCTAGAAAACAAGGGGTTTTTGCGAAGACTGGAGTAAATTCAAGCCTCGCCACAAGTGCAAACCTGTAGGTTTGCACCAGGCAGGTTTGCACTTGGTAGGTTTGCACTTGGCAGGTTTGCACCAGACAGGTTTGCACCTAGCCAGGTGTACAGCCAGCGATAGCGAATCCGAATGGACTCGCGCCCTCTCTCCAGCCCATCGGCCATCACGTTCGCGACCCCCCTGTTCCCGGGCGCGATGGTCGGTGGGCTTCTTTTCGAGTCCACGATGCCCAACGCTCTCAGCGTCGAGACCCGCAAGGTCGAGGCGCTAATTCCATACGCAAGAAATCCACGCACGCACAGCGACGCGCAGATTGCGCAGCTCGCCGCGAGCATTGTGGAGTTCGGCTGGACCAATCCGATCCTGGTCGATGGCGACAATGGCGTGATCGCCGGTCACGGCCGGCTGCTGGCCGCACGCAAGCTCGGGATGACCGAGGTACCGGTGATCGAATTGGCACACCTCACGCCCGCACAGAAACGCGCGCTGGTCATCGCCGACAACCGCCTCGCGCTCGACGCCGGCTGGGACGAGGCGATGCTGGTGCTGGAACTGGCGGAGCTTGCGGATATCGGATTCGAGTTGGATCTGACCGGCTTCTCGGCGAACGAAATCGAACGGCTGCTCGATGCCGTCGAAACATTTGAAGCAACCAACGCTGCTGACGGTGCTGACGGTGCTGACGGTGCCGACGCCCAGACGGATTCCAATGAGGACGAGAACGATGAGGGGGCAGGGGACAACGATTCCACGCCGCCAGTCGATCCGGTGTCCCGTGTCGGTGATGTGTGGCTGATCGGCAAGCATCGACTGATCTGCGGCGACGCTGCCGACCCGGCCGTCATCGCAGCGCTGATGCGCGGCGAGACGGCGGATCTGTGCATCACCTCGCCGCCGTATGGCCAGCAGCGCGACTACGCCAGCGGCGGTATCGGCGATTGGGACACGCTCATGCGCGGGGTCTTCGCTGCCGCGCGTGCTGCGTTGCACGACGATGCGCAGTTGCTGGTCAATCTTGGCCTCGTCCACGACGACAACGAAGTCCAGACGTATTGGGATAGCTGGGTCACGTGGATGCGCGCGCAGGGTTGGCGTCGTTTCGGCTGGTATGTCTGGGACCAGGGTCCAGGGCTGCCCGGCGATTGGCGCGGTCGTCTCGCCCCGAGTTTTGAGTTCGTCTTCCACTTCAATCGCAGCAACCGCAAGCCCAACAAGATCGTGCCGTGCAAGTTCGCGGGGCAGGACATTCACTTGCGCGCCGATGGTTCGTCCACCGCACTGCGCGGCAAGGACGGCAGCGCTCTGGACTGGGCGCATGCGAACCAGCCAACGCAGGACATGCGGATTCCCGATTCGGTGATCCGGGTGATGCGCCACAAGGGCAAGCTCGGTCGAGGCATTGACCATCCGGCGGTGTTCCCGGTCGCCTTGCCGCAGTTCGTGATCGAGACGTACACCGATGCGGGCGAGGTGGTGTACGAACCCTTCGGTGGCAGCGGCACCACGCTGCTGGCCTGCGAGCGCACCGGCCGGGTCTGTCGCGCCGTGGAGATCGCCGCCGACTATGTCGATGTCGCGATCGAGCGCGTGCGCCAGCAGATTCCGAGTCTGCCGATCACGCTCGAAGCGACTGGCCAGCCCTTCGACGCGGTCGCGGCCGAACGCCGCAATGATGCGCGGGCGGCGGCATGAGCTGGGTCGCCGAACGCATCGAACACTGGCCGCTGTCGCGGCTGTTGCCATACGCGAAGAACGCGCGCACGCACTCGGACGAACAGATCGCGCAGATCGCGGCGAGCATCGTCGAGTTCGGATTCACGAACCCGATCCTGGTCGGCAGCGACGGCATTATCGTCGCCGGTCACGGTCGACTGGCCGCTGCCCGGAAACTCGGTCTGGATGGTGTGCCGGTGGTGGTGCTCGATCACCTCTCGCCGACACAGCGGCGCGCGCTGGTGATCGCCGACAACCGGCTAGCAGAGAATGCGGGCTGGGACGAGAACGTGTTGCGCGCCGAACTCGAAGCGTTGCAGGACGACGGTTTCGATCTGGACCTGACCGGCTTCGATCCCGATGCGCTCGCCGAGTTGATGGCCGGCGAAGAACCGGATCATGTTGGCGAGACCGACGACGATGCTGTGCCAGAAGCGGACGAAATCTCTGTATCGCGTCCTGGCGACCTGTGGACGTTGGGCGAACACCGTGTGCTGTGCGGCGACGCCACCGACGCGGCGAACTACGTGCGATTGCTGGCAGGCGCCACGGCGGACATGGTCTTCATCGATCCGCCGTACAACGTGAACTATGCCAACAGCGCCAAAGACAAACTGCGCGGCAAGGACCGCGCGATCCTCAACGACAATCTCGGCGAGGGTTTCTACGAGTTCCTGCTCGCGGCATTGACGCCGACCCTGGCGCATTGCCAGGGCGCGATCTACATCGCGATGTCTTCCAGCGAACTGGACGTCTTGCAGGCCGCATTCCGCGCCGCAGGCGGCCACTGGTCGACGTTCGTGATCTGGGCGAAGAACACCTTCACCCTTGGCCGTGCGGACTACCAGCGCCAGTACGAACCGCTCCTCTATGGCTGGCCAGAAGGCGCGCAGCGCCACTGGTGCGGCGACCGCGACCAGGGCGATGTGTGGCAGATCAAGAAGCCGCAGCGCAACGACCTGCATCCGACGATGAAGCCGGTCGAACTCGTCGAGCGATGCATCCGCAATTCGAGCCGGCCCGGCGACGTGGTGCTCGATGGCTTCGGCGGATCGGGGACGACCCTGATCGCCGCGCACAAGAGCGGTCGGCGCGCGCGCCTGATGGAACTTGATCCGAAATACGTCGATGTGATCGTGCGCCGTTGGCAGACCTGGAGCGGCGAGCAGGCGATGCGCGAGGATGACGGCGTGGCGTTCGACGATCTGGCGGATGCCTGAACGGCTGGGCGACGGGGTTCCCATGGCTGGCCTTGACTGTATCGCAATTGAGATACACGATAGTCGCCAGGAGGACCCCCTATGGCCAGCCAGACCTCAATGCTTCACGTCCGCGTGGACGATGCGCTCAAGACACAAGCGACCGAAGTGCTCGCAGGCGTTGGGCTGACCCTCTCCGATGCGGTTCGCATTCTGCTGACCCGCGTTACCAAGGAGGGCGGTCTGCCAGCGGGCCTGACGGTCGACGCCGATGCCTACGATGCGTGGTTCCGGGCCAAGGTGCAGGAGGCCCTCGCCGATCCGCATCCGCCGATCGCACACCAGCAGGTCATGGATGAGGCGCAGGCCATGATCGACAAGAAGCGCCGTGCTCGCACTTGAGTGGCGATCGACGGCACGTGCCGATCTCCTGGCGATCATCGACTACATCTCCGACGACAATCCCGACGCCGCGCAAGCGTTGAAGGACGACATAGAGGCAAAGGTGTCCTTGCTGCGGACGCAGCCGAAGGCCTTTCGCCATGGGCGCGTTGCAGGGACGCGCGAGCTGGTTGTTCGGTCGAACTACGTGGTGGTGTACATCGAGAGTCCCAGCGTCATCACCCTTCTTCGGATCCTGCACGCCGCGCAGCAGTGGCCATAGGCAAAACCGCCGCGTGCGCAAACAATCAAGGCCGGACAAGGTCCGGCCTCAGTGAGATCAATCAGTAGCGACGCGGCTGGAATCGCAACCGATTTTCAATCCGCAGATGCGTCCTCGGCGATACCGCTGTGGATGACCATGCCTTGCAGAAATGGCAAACCACGCGGGATGCCGTACTTGCGGCTGGTGTCGCGGCTGATCGTCCAGCGCATCCATCGCGACGTGGCGGATCCCACTGCCGCATCGAGCGTCTGGCCTGCGTGCAAGCCGTTGTTCACATCGTCGGCGAAGTGGCGGCCCTCCCGGCTGTCGTGGAAGGCGCGGGCTGCATCCAATGACTCATCAGTGGCCTCGGCGATGGCGGCAATGGCCAGGGGCCACGCCGTCGCAGCGTGGCCGCGCATCGTGCCCCAGAAGCCCCATGCGTCGTTGCGTGTGGCGGGAGTGTTGTTCGTGATCTGCGTGGTGTGCATCGTGCTATTCCGTTGATGGGTGACATCGACATGAACGCGCTGTTCGCGAGAGAAGCCAAGCAAATTCTTGGCTTCTCTCGCGATGATTTTCACGCGCGGTAGACCCGCTCGCCGCCCTCTGCTTTATCCGAGGTGATGGTCAGACCGAGCTTCTTCTTGAAGGCGCCAGCGAAGGTGCCGCGCACCGTGTGGGCCTGCCACTCGGTCGCGTCGCAGATCTGCTTGATCGTGGCGCCTTCGGGACGCTTGAGCATCGCAATCACCTGCGCCTGCTTGCTGTTTTGCCGGGTGCTTCGCACCCTCTCGGCTTCGCCTCGCGAAACTTCGCTGTGCTTTTTTTCACGCGTGCGCGGTGCGGGCGTTTCGCCATCGCCGGATGCGGTGGCGTCAGGCATCGGTTTCGCATTCTTGCGTGCGACTTTGGGCGTCTTCTCGACAGTTGGCGTCGCCGTTTCGGCGGTGGCGCGTTGGTCGGGACGTTCGCGACCCAGCGCGCCATAGGCTTCAGCGGTGACCATCCAGTCGCCGTCGCTGCCGATGATCAATGCGCGTTTGAACAAGGCCTCGATGACCTTCTGGCGCGCACCGCCTTTGATGTTTTCGGGGAACCACTGGATCTTGCCTTTGGTGTGATCGATGGCGTGGGTCAGGACTGCGGTCTGGGTGGCATTCAGGGTTTGGGATGGGGTGCTCATGCTGCGCTCCTGGGCGCGAGTGGGTGTGGCCTGATGAACGCGCTGTTCCCCACTGAAGCCAAGCGCCTTCGTGCGATCTCCGATAATGTTCAGCAGACAGACAGAATGCCCGTCGAGGCGCGCTGTTCGCATTGAAAATCAACTGTTTCAGATGCTTGACGCTCCCGAAGCCATGTCACTGCAGTCAGATTGAGTTTTGATGTCAGCACCACTTTGAAAAAGACCGGCCTGCTGGCACAAGACGGACATACCTGGCGAGCTCCTGAAGCGCAACATCGGTCGGAACGGGCGCGCCAGTGAGCTACGTGAGCAGCAGAATTTTGCCGGTGTTCTTTCAACAGATCATCGAGCGTGAGTCGAGACTTGGCCGATCCGCTTGCAGGCCTGTGTTAGCGATGCTCTTTGCCATCAAGATCGACGGACAAGAGCCTAGAAAAACTACATCATCAAAGTGGTGGTCCTATGAAGAGCCGGGTTGCAGGCACATGGCGGAACGCTCGATCGCGACAGGTCAACAAGATGACCTGCATCCGCTGTGCAGTCTCGCTCAGTATCTCGATCATCACATCAAGCCGAGCGTCGTCTGAGTAAACGAACGGGTCATCCAAGATCAACGAAACCGGACGCCCCTGATCAAGTAACAGATCGGCAAAAGCGATCCGTAGCAGCACCGATAGCTGCTCACGAGTTCCCTGCGACAAGTGCTCACACTCTTCCGACGCGCCGCCGCGAATAATGGCGCCAAGGGCAAGATCGTCTGTGAATGCCGGCTCACTACCAGGAAGAAGACGCTCAATATAGCGCTTGGCCCGTTTCGCAACAGGCCCGACAAACTTTGCTGAGACTTCATTCCGCGCCTCGTCAAGCGTATCGCGCAATAGCTTCAGCGTATCGGCCTCTTCAGTCACCCTTTGATGGGCAAAGCGCGCCGCCTCTGCTTCTTCACGCGCGGCGACTTCGCGATCTGCTAGTCCTTTACCACCTTCGCTTTCGACAGCGCCTTCGAGCCTAGCGATCTCCATTTCGAATTTCGATCTGGCTTCCAATGCGCTCTTCGCGCGCAAATCGATCATCTCGATTCTTCGCTCGATCGCTGCCTTGTCGTGAGCGTTTACATCACGTTCCGCGTCGCTCAGCATTACGCCTGCTTTCGCCAGTTCCATCCTCGCCTGGACAAGATTAACCGAAAGATCCGCGAACTCCTGTTGCGCGTTGATCGCTTGGATCTGCTCCGTTGCGTTGGCTAGATCGCTCGCGGCCCTTGCCGCAGCGGCGACCAAAGGCGCGAGCTCTTGTTCAGCGCGCTGGAGCGCTTCGATGGTGCTCTGTTGCGTCCCTTCCGCACGCACAGCCGCCAACTCTGCATCTTCCAATGCGTTGCTGGATTCAAGCAGATCGGGAAGATCGTCTTCAGCCGTCTCATCATGCACAGCGTCCGAAAGACCGGTGATGAACGCCTTCAAGGCATCTGAACCGCGGGCCAAATCGATACGATCATCGGCCGGCGCCGCCGCGTCGATCTGTGATTCAAGGACACGCACGTTACTCTCGGCTCGGCGGGCTTGCTCATGCCGCGCGCGCGCGGCAGCTACGTCAGCGACATCTAATTCGTCCAATGCCGCTTTTTGCCTCTGTAGCGCCACCGCCAAAGCCACTTCAGCGCTCGCAGTCGTAGGCGGCGGCGTTACGATCAGATCAGCGCCGCCGAAACGAATGCGCGCCTCTCGCGTAATCGTTAAGTCCCCCTCGCTCAAGGACTGACCGTCGATCAGGATGCCGGCGATGTCACCCTCAATCCGAATCCGTGTCGCACCAGCAGACAGAATCGCACGCGCTTCGGCGACAGCACGCTCGTTTGCTTCCAGCGAATCAAGTGTTGTCGTGGGAATCAAAGCTGTAGCCAGTGCACGTTCGTCAGTGAGCTGACGCTCAAGCGTCGTAAGTGCATTGATGCGTAAACACGCTGCAGTGATGGCCTCTTTTCGTCGCGCTCGATCAATCCGATCCTTGGCGGCGGCAAGCGCGCTTCTCGCCGCCTGTCTGGCCGCTCTGGCATGCTCCAGCGCATCACGCGCCTCTGCATGTCGCAGCTTCGCAATCGCTACCGCCTCCGCGAGCCTGTCTCGCCGGCTTTCGATATCAACAAGGTCGTGCTGAGCCGCCTCTCGCGCTTGCGTTGCGCGACGGTGGCGTTCGTCGATGTCTTCCAGGGTACGAAGCCTAGCACCGGCTGCCTCATGCTCCGCACGACGCGTGTCCGAGATGTGCACGGCAGCGCTCGCGACCCTCAACGAATCGACTAACTTCGCGCGATCTTGCGCATCCGTGTCGTCCGCGATCTCCCGCTGGATACCCCTAAGCCTGGTACGCGCCGTGTCGAGATCGGCGAACGTTTTCTCCAGTCCGGCCAGTTGGTTGGCAGCCTCGCGAGCCGCGGACTCAGCCTTGTCCAATCGCTCTTGTGCGCTATTTTGAAGCCCCCCCTTCTTGGCGGTAGGCGTCCAATACTGACTGAAGAGCTCGCCGATGCGGTCGTGAACGCGCTGATATGTGGCGCTACCCATGATCGAACCGACTTCAGCTTCGAGAGTCGCCTGGATCGAATCCCGAACAATTCTCCCCGGGGGCTCAATCGAGAGCGCTTCGGTCTGCGCAACCCACAGCAGCCCCAAAGCGCCGTGGGTAGCGACATCACCCTCTCGGCTTGAATCGCGCACAGAGCCCAGCAGGTTATGCAAACGCTCTTCCGCCGCATCGCCCTCGGCGCGACCGTCAGGCCCCGACACGTTAATCGTGCCTCCCTTGAGGAACCGTTTGGTGACGGACCACTGTGCATTGTTGATCTCGAGGTCAAGACTGATCTCGGGAGCGACGGCATCGCCGAAGGGCGCATAGGACTGTGCGAGCTGGTTCTTCGTCGCGTAGCGAACAAAAAGGGCTGCGCGAACTGCGTGCAAAAGCGTCGATTTTCCGCTTTCATTGGGTTCGATGATGATGTTGAGTCCATCCGCAATGCCTTCGATGACCATCGGCTCCCGAAATTTTCGGAAGTTACTCACGGCAATCCGGCGCAGGCGCAGGCTCACGCGGTCAACCCTCGGTTGTATTCAACAAACAATCGTTCCAATGCGCGCCTGGCCAGGACGGCATCCGATCCGTTTGCGTCCGCTCGAGCGATCAACTTCGCCGCCGCCACGCCGATGATTCCTTCGACTTTCAGCGTGTTCAAATCTTCCTCTGTGGGATTACCGACAAGATCAGTTGCACGCACGTCGAGATACCGCAAGCGGTGCATGATGTCGTCCTCAAGCCGGCCGAGAATGCCCATGCGATCGCCTAGCATGATGATACCGGCCAAGGACAGGTCGACAAGCGTGGTTGGCGAATCGATTTCACCGAGCAGATGGTCGCAGCGGCTGTTGAAGTCGGTCAGATCATTCACGCGCCAGTCGCGCTTGATCCACTGAAAACGACCTGTCCGAAACGGGGTCACTTTCGGCTCGCGCCCTTGTTCGAGTTCCACCAGAAGTGCCTGCCCAGGCGGGTCACGTTTGAACCGCTCGCATTCAGGCGTGCCGGAATACCAAGTTCTCGCATTGACCTCCAACACACCGTGCCAGTCACCAAGCGCGAGGTAGTCCAGATTTGACTGACGGGCACGTTCCGGCGCGATCTGGTTTCCCGAATCCCCCTGTGCGCTGAATTCCCGAATAGAACCGTGAGCTAGGCCAATGCGGAGGCGCGCTCCAGGTGTCTCCATCGACGAAAAAACTTCGGTCGGATCATCAAGAGTACGACGATGGGTCAACGGCGCTGGAAGTAACCAGACGCCTTGCTCTAACTCGATGGGTTGCGCGTCGCACAGGACGTTGATGCGGCCGTTCACGCGTTGTCGCACCCGGTCCCAAAGGCCGCCGCTGCGCACGAAATCGTGGTTCCCCGGCAGCAACCACCATGAGCATGGATATCTTTCCATGCGTGAGATAGCCTGGACGATCGTGCGATCCTCCGGCCCCTCGGTATCGAAGACATCGCCAGCCACGAGCACATGCTCGACACCGGACGTTTCCGCCGCAGCACCTATCGCATCAATCGCGTCAAACCGCGCCTCGGATAGGGCCGCACGAACATCCGGCTCAAATCGCCCGAAAGGCTTTCCAAGTTGCCAGTCCGCTGTGTGTATGAGCTTCATCCGTTCTCCCTATCCAATCGTTTCGGCAACTCCATTGCCGGTAGCCTAGCAATCTAGCCGCTTCAACGGCTACATCGGTTTCTCGCCGCCCGCTCGCGTTGCCTGAAAGTTCGCCCGGCACCACGGCGGCCAAGGCAAGCATTGCTGCCCCATTTGGATGACGTTCGCTGGGTGCAGTATCGTCGCGTTGACCTCAGTCACCACAAGGCCTGTGGCAGCGACGTTCAGCTCAGGGGGCTGCAAAAGCTGGGGACACCCCCGATCATTCTTCTACCGTGATGGCCTAAGTCGCCTTGATCGCGCGGCGCGATTTTGCCTAACTCCGTTCGGTTCGTCCTGTAGCGTTCGTCCTGTAGCGTGTGAACACGCTCCGTTTACACTGCGGCTACGCCTAAAGGGCGAGCCCGAGAGAAGAGACAGGTAAAATGTCCCACATCGCGCCTTGGCAACCAGTATGAGCGTCGACGGGTCGTTCCAAGGCTTCTCAAGGGCATGAGCACATCGTTAGTTTGGAATGCGGAGGGTCGCGCGCACGGAAGAGCCAAGAGTCAAAATCCGGGTTTTCATTTCCTATTCACGCAAAAATCTGGCGTTCGCAGAGCGGTTGCGCAACCATCTTATCGATGACGGCTTTGATGCGTTTCTTGATGCGCATGACATTGCAAAGGGCGAGCCGTGGCAGGAGCGCTAACAGAACCTCATATTCGCCGCAAATGTCGTAGTTGTTTTGATCAGCCCGGACTCGGTAGCGTCAGAGATCTGCGGCTTGGAGATCAACGAGGCCGAACGAATCACCAGGCAGATCTTGCCAGTCGTTTGCAGTCCCACACTCGATAAGCTCATTCCTCGTGGGCTGAAGCGCCTAAACTATACTTTCTTCGACAAAGAAGAGCAGTGGGCGAAGGAATATACTGGCATCTCTAAAGAGCTCAATCGCGACATCCGATGGATGCGCGAGCACACACGTCTAAGTGAGCTGGCGGCTCGTTGGCACCGCGGTGGTCGTCCCGATGCGCAACTGATTCGCCTTGATGCCGTGAGCGAAGCGCGCAGACAGAAGTCGATTCGACCCACTGTCTTTCACGAAGAGCCACAATGAGCATGACTGGCTATCGGGCCATGAATCAGATGGACGTTATGCCAATGCTGCATCGTGCCGATTTACCAACTATGCACTTGGGTCGCCACGCGATAGCCCTGCGTCCTGCCGGAGCGTTTTCTCATCACAACGGAGAGCGTCAGCCGCAGCAGCCCAAGTCCCGTACTGTTCTTTGGCCCACTGCGCGAGGCGTGCGCGGAACCAATGGATGCGATCAGTGCGTGAGCCATCTCCGAGAGCGTTTCTCTCATGCTTCTGCGCCGAGTTGAAGCGTTGCCACTCGACTAGCGCCGCGCGGATGCCCTTACTCAAGTCGGGTGATGACCACCAGGCCATGCAGAGTACGGCAAGGCGCTGAAGATCGCGGAGATTTCCAGGTAGCGCACTATCCCGAAGTGTTTGCTCGAGGTCGCGCGACCACGGGGCGTCCTCGGGCAGATCCTCGCGTTGCCGACTTTCTCGCCAGACTTGACGCCAATCTTGCTCAATATCTTCCCGGCACTCGCGGAGCGGCGGTACCGTGACGGATAGATGGCTCAGCCGGTCGAAGAGATCCGCATCCAGTCGCTCGCGCAGCTCCGTGAGAGGCAGATTTGATGCGCAGACGAGTTCGACATCCACGCTCACTTCACGATCGCTACCGACCGGTCGATAGCGACGCTGGCGATCTTGGAATACGCGCACGAGCATTCGCTGTGCTGATTTCGGTAGATCTTGCACCTCGTCAAGGAACAGGATCCCACCTCCTGCTTCTGCAAGCAGCCCGCGGCGCTCAGCAGCTGCACCTGTGAAGGCGCCTTTGCGATGACCAAATAGCAGACTTTCCGCAAGGGCAGAATCGAGCCCTCCGCATGGCACGGCGACGATCTTCTTCCGTCCCTTAAGCGTCGCGACCATCGTTTCGACCAACCGCGTCTTGCCAGTTCCGCGTTCACCGAGGATGAGCAGCGGTGCTCCGATGACGCGCGCGTACCGAGCGAGGTGCTCGAAAGCCGTGCGGCGTGCGGCCGAGCGCGCTTGGGGTTCATATACCGCGAGACCCGGTTCGATGCGCGCGAAACGGTGAATCTCGGCCAAGTAGGTGGTGATCGAGAAGTTCACCGGATCAATGCGGGTTCGCTTGGTCTCGCGACTGTACTGCGAGGACCACAACTGCGCGCCCTCGGGAAGTGCGCCACCGGCGTGGAGGATAAGCCACACGCTGTGCATCGCTGGCGTGCCTGGCGACACGTTGATATGCAGATTCCCGTCGTCATCGCGGACGCGCGGCAGCACGAGCGAGCGCACCTGTTCATAGATCGCGGCGTGCTGCGTCGGATCGTCGAGTGGGACCTCGACGAGCTCGACCTTCGCACCCTCAACGATATCGGGGATCTTCGGCATGCGAGCAACTTGGACGAGGTACAGCACGCGCTCGATTCGAATTTTGCGGTTCCGAAGCGACTTGATTGCCTGCTCAAGTACCTCAACCCCGGTGCGCTCCGCGTGCCAGCAGAGAAGGGTAACCATTTGACGGCTCATTGAGTCGCTCCTTCAGCGAGCACGATGGTAGCGGCGTTGACCTCGGCCATCACCACACGCGCCTGCTCCAGTTCATCAAGGGAGCTCACCGCCACCACCAGTCGTCCGCCCGGCTCGCGGAACACGGGCGGCGTGTAAGGGGTCGGTGCTTTGTCCTTCTCCCCGGCGGGTCGTCGCCACTCTTTTGCCTTGGGCGCGAGCGTCGGCGCGACCACCTGCCAGGTGCAGCGCAGTTCATGGGCTAGCCGAGGCGCTTCGCTGCTCTGCGGTAGCGCGGGCCGTGGCGCCTCAAGCGTGGCGACCGAAGCGGCCGTGACCGCGCCGAGGTCCACATCGACCGAAGACTTGATCTCGGCGTCGACGAGTTGTTCTTGCTGCCACAGCTTCACCGCACCGTTAAGAGCGCCGAGGCGAGGCTTGGCATCGAGCCTCCAAGCCGCCGCGCCGCTCCAGCCCACGAGCCGCTCGAACACTTCCTGCGCGCGCCCGTCGGACAAGCGGATGCCAAGCTCGAACCCTTGATCCAAACCGTCGCGCTGTAGGTTTGCGGACATGACCAGTGCGTGCCCCGAGTCGATCCAGATCGCCTTAGCGTGCAGCCAGCGGAACCCGAGCACAGTGGCCCCGGCCTGCGCCAGCGCCAGAAGCGCTTGCATCGATGACGGCCGCACGCGCGCGAGTACAGTGACATCAAGACCATCGCGCGCGCGCGCGCAGAGCCGTCGCACGACCTCGTGGTCAGCATCCCAGCCGAAGCTGCTGACGAGGATGCGCGACCGGGCACCTTCGATGAGCCGCAGCGCCTCCGCACGGACGGTGTTGGTGTGCGCTGTCGTGGCCGCCACCGCGACTCCCGCTTCGGGGTGGACCACTTTGCCGAGGCGCCGGGTCGTCTTAAAGCGGTCCTTGGGGTCGATCAGCTCGTGCTCAGCTGACTCCCACATCGCCCACTTGAGGTAGCCAGTCACCTCGGCCACTTCTGCGGTGTTGAGCGTGACAGCAAGCTCCTCATTCCTCTCGAGCGCCTCGGTCGTGAGGTTCGCGGTAAGCAGGATCCCCGCCGGCCGCGTGTCTGGATCGATCACGACCACTTTCGCGTGGAAGTGCGGAGCCGATCGAAAGAGTGCACGTCCCCCGAGGTGTGTCAGCATCGCCTTGTGCTGTTCAAGAACACGTTTGTCGAACTCGCCTTCACCCTGTTCACGCCCGAGGCGTGCCTCTGAGGCGAGCAGGATGTAGACGCGCACACCTCGCGCTGCGGACTGATGAATGGCCTCCTCGATCGCCTTGTCGGCAAGCAGGAAGCTCGACATGACCACTTTCTCGCGCGCTTGCGAGAGCAGCGAGACGACTGCTTTCGCCATCTCTCGGTTTCGGCCAGACACGAATACGGCACGCCCTCGCTCGCCGCGCGCGAGTGAGGGCGCCTGTGTTGGGGCCCACGCGGGAGGCAGCTCACGCTGCCGCTGGTCGATCACCTCGACGAACGCCTTCTGCCAGTTGGAGTGGTGCTTGGTGGTCATCACAGCCTCCAGTCTTCGGCGGCGACGAGGTGCCACGCGCCCGGTGTCGGTCGATTTGTCTGCGCTCGCCAGACCGCTTCAGCGAGTGAAGGCCTCGTGGGCGTCAGCGGATGGAATTCCGCGAACGGCGCAACCGCGTCGGCCGACCACACCCTGAAACGCTCTGCGGTAGCGTAGTCACGGACGCGCTCGCGGAGCCTCCACTCGGCCCAGAAGGTGGCATCGTCAGCCGAGTACGCCCGCAGCGTGACCCCATCGACAGTCATCGGTTTGAAGACTCCGAGTGCGGTGATGTTCGGGCGCTTGAACGCGACCGTGCGCACAAGGGACTCGCGCTCACCAGGCGTGGTCTCGTCGAAGCAGACCCTTAGGGCAGATTTCGCGGAGTCCCACTGCGGCCATAACGCCTCAGTCTGCAGCAGTTGCATCCAGACCTCCCCGGCGCCGACTTGCGGCGCGTCGATCACGGTGCTCACTCGCGCGCCATTGAGTGTGCCGTCCACTCTCAATCGGGCGCCAGAGACATCCCACATCGCGCGTAGCGTCGGTTCTGAGTCCACGTCCACCTCTTCGCCGTTTGCTTCGAACTGATCTATTCGAAGCGGTGCACCGCCGACAAGTGGAATAACAACGGTACCGGTCGTGTTATGCACCCAATGCGGCAGCTTTTTGAAAGCCCGCTTGTTATCGTGGTCTCGCCCTTTGCCCCGGACCTCCTCATAAGCGCTCGGCTCCGCCCATGGCTCGACGCACAGGATGGGCATCGTGAGCAGCGGGTCGTCACTGGCCCAGATCGTCCATGTGCCGTATTCCGGCACCAAGACTTGCTGCATTTCTAGCGCTTTGTGCCCCGACTCGGTCAGCAAATAGCGACGCTCCCTCTGCTCAATCAGCCGGTAGCGCTCTGCGAGATCCAACATACGCTGAGCGACGCTGCGCCGTGACTTTGGCGCGAAGAGCAAGTGCTTTGCGATATCTGACGCATCGGTCCCATCGCCCTCGCGCGCCCGCAGGAGTACGGGCATCAAATCCGGCCGTTTGGTTGCCTTCGCAACCTGCCCGATCACGCGCCAACAGCGCAATTTGATGGGGCGCTCAAGGCGAATGTGGGGCAGACCATCTTGATCTCGGGTGACATGGCCTGCGTCCGATCCGACTTCGGCTTTGCTCATGCTGTGCGTGTCCGACGCCTGGCCGATCAGGACAACCAGATCAGAAAAACGCTTGATGCTTTTTTTGCTTTTCATGGAGCGCTCCTTTTCAAAGTTGTTTCCCATTTTTCGTTCTCCGCGAACCCCCCGAGCACACTGGCCTTCGCTCGCGTCATCGCATGCCGGTCGCCGATGACGATCCTCTGGTAGCGCGCACGCGTGAGTGCAACATTCAGGCGGTTCGGGCTCTCAAGGAAGCTAGTGGGCCGCGCACTTGCGAACGAGAGCATCACAAGATCGGCTTCATGCCCTTGGAAGCGATCGACCGTGCACAGCTCGACAGTGAAGTACGGCCGATCCTTGATGCCGCGACAAAAATGACGCATCCCGCTCGGCTGTTGTGCCCAGCGCCGCAAGTGGGTTCGAATCTCGCGTTCCTGACCACGATAGAAGGTCAGCACCGCAGCCTCCCAGGGGCGGCCATCGTTACGCGGGTTGCGGTTCGCCCACTCGTCGAACGCCTGGAGCTCGTCGATCACCGCGCGGGCCTCGCAGGGGTTCGAGTTAGAGCGACTGTTGAACTCGCCGCGGACATCGAGCCAGACCGCGCGGTGAGCGTGGCGCTTGAACTCCCAAGCACGCTCGGCCGAGATGTAGTTCGGCGTGTAGAGCGCCTCGCAATCATAGATGTGCTCGTGCGAGAACGCGGCGATCTCAGGGTGCATGCGGTGCTGCATGCTGAGCAGCACATGGCGCGCTTTTAGCACGGGCGCCGGCAGGCCATCGGAGAGTGCAGTTCCCTTTCGTGTATTCGGATCGCGCTCGAAACCATGTCGGAGCGACTCCAGAATCGATGGGAGCGCGACCCGACGCACACGGTCAATCTCGCTCCAGACCCTCTCCGCGTCCATGCCGGTCTCTGCCACCGGCAGCAGGTCCGTGATTTGTTCCCGGAGCCGCTGAGCCGTCGAGCGCGTGCCGCGCTCGGTGTGCTCGACATCCTGGACGAAACGCTGCTCATAGAGTCGAGCGAAGCGCCAAGCAACTTCGGATGCCCACTCCGGCGGCTCTTCGCCCGCCCGCCGGGAGAGGCGAAGCCATGCCTCAGCCCTGCGCCGAATTGCATGCAGGCCTTCCCCCGTGTGCCGCACGGTCGCGATGTCGAGCGGCAATTCATCGACACGGCGCTCCAGGTCGGCAAGCGTCCCAACGACGACGGCCGCACCCCACAGCCCATCGTCGCTGCTAGCGTTCGCGAGATTGACGTCGCGGGCAGCGGCCTGCGCTGTGTATACGTCGATGGCTCTGGTCCCGTCGATCGACACCGCGGCGATCCGCCGCCTGCGAGAATCGCCGTGACCTGCCATGAAAACATCGATGCAGGCGTTACGGATCGTCTCATCGCTGAGGCATGCCTCTACGTTCACTGCCATCGCGGCATCGTCGACGTAGGGCGACAACTGCTTCGGATCGCCGACGATCACCCATCGCTTCGCGAGGAGCGCTGGGACGAGGAACTCCTGGAAGGTCGTCTTGGATGCCTCGTCGACGATCAGCACGTCGAAGGCTGCAGTCGTTTGTCCGTTCGCCTTGATGTCTGGGTGCTGCAGGATGCCGATGGTGGTGCCGCAGACAAGGTTCGCTGCGTCCAGCACCATGCGCTCGATCGTGGTCGAGCCGTGCCTGATGGTGTCGAGCAGCACACGCTGCGACTCGCTGAGGTCGCGACGACCTTCGAGGTGCCCGAGGAGACGCTCGCGCTCCGTCTTCACAAAGCGCTCAAGCTGCCACGGGCCTGCCTTTTCGGAGACGTTCCTTCGCTCGCCGATCCGTACCGGGATGACGAGATCCTTGTGCGGGTTTCGCTCGTCCATCAGCCGCTCAAGCACGTTATCAACGGCAACGTGGGTCGAAGCGCAGAGGAGCACGCGCTTCCCCTTGTTCGCGAGTTGAAGCACCAGCTCGCAGATGGCGGTGGTCTTCCCGGACCCCGGCGGCCCCTCTAAGAACACGAAGTCCGGTGTCGCCATAGCGATCTCGACAAAGCGGCGTTGCTGATCAGTGCCAGGGCGTGCCACATCGGTCAGCACCATCCAGCCGTCGTCGATCTCGGCGGCTTCAAAGGAGGGCCAGCGGGCGTGATCCTCAGATTCCATCAGGCGCAACAATGGGAGATGGAACGACGACGGCGCGTTCTGCAGTGCTTGCAGTGCCTGAATCTGCCTATGCAGCGTGACAGTGTTCGGGCGCAGGAGCAGTTGCGCGCCTTCAGGGCGTTTATCAAGCAGAAGTTGCGACGTACCAGTGTCACGATCAAGCACGTTGAGCTTGCGCTCGTCTGCGAAGTTCCTCCTGCCGTTACGGTGCCGCTCGCCTGGATCGTCCGACTCGTCGCCGATTAGGTCGAACACTTCGCGCACGTTCTCGTCCATGAATGCACGGAACGTCGACTCGGGCTCATTCGGACGGTCCTTGGGCTCCTCAAGTTGGACCCATACACCACGCGCCCGATCAGTGACGTCATCGACTGGCGAGATGCCGGGCTTCCACGCGAGCCGCTTTAAGGCCGCGTCGCTCTCCATGTAGTCCTTCGTTCGACGGAGGAAGTCGTAGAACGTCTTCATGCCGAAGAAAGCGTTCTTCATGAGGATGTCCGGTCGTTGGACACCTAAACTTTCGTAATGAAGCAGAGCCAAAAGCAATTCCCCTTGATGATGAGTGGCATGTTCACAGAAGAAGATGGAGCAAAAGCAATGCCACAAATCATGATCTTCATAACTTGCTGATAATGCTGAAGTTCAATCGATCTTTGATTGCCATTTACAGGGTCGTATTGCCCGCTTGAAGGCGATATTACCTGCTCGCCTCAAAAATCCGCTGATACGCCCCCCTCTCATCCCAAAGCAACCACGGGTTGATCAACAGGACACCAAGTCAGATGCCATCCGGTAGGGCGGCGCCCAGAATTGCGGCTACGATGTTCTACACCAGCCGGGGCAAGTTGATACCCTTGGTGACGTCACTGCGGCCAGTGCGCCCTCGCTTGGCGATGGCGCCGATCCCACTGAATACCTCGCCAGTGAAACCGTCAACGCCAAACTGCTCACTCGCACCCAGCAGGGCACGCTAGACCCGGCGCTCGCGCCGAGCGTGCAGACCGTGCTTGTTGGTCGTCACGCGCGGCCCTATCCACCGGGCCGGCTGCGGATCAATGGCGCAGCGTGGCCGGCGACGTCGTTCGCGCGGTTGGACATCGGTGGGCGCATCGCGATCGTTTGTTGCAAGCCGATCGTCTGATCGAGCATGACGCCGGCAGTATCGGTCCCGAGCCCGGCACGACGACCACCGTGCGGATTTATCACGCCCTCTCCAACACGCTGCTACACACCACCGAGAATCTGGCTGGCACCAGCACCGCCTACGATCTTGACCTCGTGAACGACGCGACCATTCGCGTGGAAGTCGAGAGCCGGCGCGGTGCGCTCGCCAGTCGCCAAAAGCACGTCCGTGTCCTCGCTTGCGAGTGCGGCGAAAAGCTGGCTAACGCTGACTTCGACACACAGGCGGCTTGGATTCTCGGCTCCGGCTGGTCGATCGTCGGTGGCGCCGCAATCAAGGCCGCAGGCATCACCTCCGACCTCGAACAGCCGTTCGCGTTCATCGATGGCGGTCTCTACCGAATCGAAGTCGTGTTGAGCCAGATCACCGCCGGCAGCGTGCGCGTCCGCTTCGCCGGTAACACGCCCATCGACGGTGTGGCACGCAACGCCAACGGCACCTTCATCGACACGCTCACTGCCGCTGGACAGACCGCACTGCGCATCGCGGCGGACGCGGCGTTCGCCGGTCGCATCGAGCGCGTGAGCCTGCGCCGATTGGCGTAGTCCGGGCACGACGCCAACACTTTTTTTTAAGCCTGTACGACAGGTGTCTGCTTGTCGCAGCGCGACATCGAACAGTGCTTGGCTTCCATCGCGCACAGCGCGTTCATGTCCTCGTCGGATCGACGACGCCAACACACAGGAAAGCACATGCCCACCATGACCCTCACCATTGAGCGAACACCGCGCACCGTACAGTTTCGAGGCCAAACTCTTCACGTCGAGCAACTCGGCGTGCGCCTGCCCTTCGCGTGCAAACCCGATCGACTGCGCGATATGTGCGCCACTGGCGAGCACCGCATCTACGTCACCGAAACGATCGAAATGACCATCGCGGAGTTTGATGACTTCACGACGGACATGACCCGGCCGCAACCGTGGCTCGCGGGCAAAGGCGGCAACGTCGCCGATGGCTGTCTGTGCATCGAGGTCCACGCGCCCGGCCGCCCTTTCCTCTACGTCGATCCATCGGGCTACGACTACGCGCGTCATGTCGCACGCCTCGGATAGACGAATCCGTCGCGACAAGAAGCCAACCACCCGCTTGGCTTCCTCCCCGGAAGCGCGTTCATGCGACCCCCGACATGGATATCGACGACTCATGAAACCCAAGAGCTCCAGAAAGCAACCCAAGCACGTCAAGGAATTCTTCCTCGCCTCGCTCCTCGTGCGCATCCCCGGCAAACGCGGTCGCCATGCATGGCGCCGCGAAGTGCTGCGGGCCGCCACAGCGCGCGGTTTGTTGCGCCGCATTGAAGGGCGGAAGCACATCGCCTACGCCAGCAACGGCATTGATGTCATCCGCATCGAACTGATCGACGTCGGCAGCACGATTCTCGCACCTATCGCGGATGGCGCGCAGTCCGAACCGCTGCAAGACCTGATCGAACGCATCCATGCCCGACCCACCGGTCTGGTGTGGTGAGCCCGAAACACGTCACGAACTCGCACGCCCTCCGCGCAATCACGATACCCATTCGCGCATTGCACGCGACCGGACCGCCGCAGAAGGCTGTACGTCGTCTGTCTCCGCGCTAGAGCACGACCATGTCGTCGCTTGGCTTCACTTGCGAACAGCGCGTTCATGGACGCACACCCAATCACGAGCACCTCGCATGAACACCGACATAAACGGCCTCGATCTTGAAACGCACCTCGCCTTGCGCAACGGCGCAGATGCCCTGCAGTGCATGCGCGAAGCGATCGAACGTGCTGCGCAGGAGATCGCGCGCTATGAGGCGCAATTTCAGAATGCCGACGGCCTCGACCAGAAAGCCAAGGTGCTGAACTGGGCGATCAACCATGTCTGCACCAGCATCATGGGAAACGCGCGCATCGACCTCGCCGCTGGTGCGCAGGCCGAGTTGCATGCCATCGCCAAGCGGGCGGACGCACCATGAGCGCAATCCACACCTCGACGGACAACGCGCGCGATCCGCTTGAAGCGATCCGCGCGATCGATCCTCGGTTGCCTCACGCCATGCAATGCGCAGATCTCCGATTGTTGGACGCTGCTCGCCGCGACCTTACGCAACGCTGGGGCGACGGCGGCACAGCGGACGGAACCGACCGCCGACCCTAGTCCGCGCGCCTGAGACGGCCACACGGCGCGCGCTGTCGCGACGTGTGTGCCGTGTACGCATCTAGCAAGCAATCGTGCGGTCATCGGCCGCTCGCGCCACTGACGAAACGTCTGCTGCGAGCGCACCGTTTGCCGAATCGGTACCGAACCTGTCTGCCATTCAATCCTCGAAGCGAACGCTTGGCTTCGGTGCCGAACAGCGCGTTCATGCGGACATCATCCACGCCACCGCAGGACATGAAATGAACAAGGTCGATGCACTACTGACTCAAATTGCACAGCGCATATTGCGTATCGAAACGCTGGAATCCCGTCGCCGGGATAGTCTGGACTTCCACGACGTTTCGGTCTGGGAGCTGCGAGATGCCCTTGAGGCGGCCTACAACGCCGGCATCGAGCAGGGCCGCAAGACCAAGGGCGCGGGCAAATCTGCCAGCTGATCGAGCATATCGGAAGTCGAGCACTGGATGCTTGGCTTCCATTGCGAACAGCGCGTTCATGCCGTTACGCGAAGCACGGCGCGACGCGCGAATCCACTCACACAGGAACGACACACCATGAACCGCACCACGGAAACCCTCGAAGACGAAATCAAGTTCGCGCGCGCACGCGGTGCGGACAGCCTGCGCATGATGCGCATGTCCGTCGCGCATGCCCTGCAGGCCGTTGAGGACAGCATCGAGCGTTTCGCCGGCACAGACGACCTGAAGACGCAGGCCGAGTGCATCAATCTTGCGATGATGCGCATTTGCAACGATCTGCTCCCCAAGCTCCGCCTCGACACTGCCGCCGACGCGCAGGCAGCCCTTTTGCTTGCCTCCGCACGGAGGGCAGCAGCATGAGCGCCGAACGCATCACGCAGGGCATCGATCGCGATCTGGCTGAGCATTTCCAAATTCTCGACACCCGGTTCATCGTGGCGATCCATCATGGCGACGTGGATGTCGTGAAGCTGGCGCGGCAGGAACTGATGAATCGCGGGCTCAACGGCGAGGGCCGCTGGGTCGGCTTCGCCAAGGCGGGCGAGTTGCTCGGGGTATAGCGCAGCCGCCACGCCTGCTCCATGGCGCCGGCCACATTCCGAAGGCTGCTTCACACGCCCGGTGCAGCCAACGCTGCTCCGGGCATTTTTTGCGTGTCTGGCGTTCGCCGGGTAGTCACAGGAGGAATTTTTTGCAGGCTTGGAGAACCAGAGAAAGCAGTCCGGTTCACACCAGCAGATGTTGCGTGATAGTGCGACGAAAATCGCGTGCAAGGCTTCGCCTCAAGCTTCCGCAGCAGCGCCAGCGGTCATGCACTTGGCTGTGTAAGGGAATAATGCGTTCATGCACCTAGACCCATGCACATGGAAACACCGGTGAATGTCGAATTGGACGAGTACATACTTCTGAATCCGCGACGCCATCAGGCGCGGCGAACAAGCGATCGTCGACATCCGGCCAACGCTCGAATGCGGACTGCACGCGATCACGAGCACACAGAAAGCGTAAGCATCTCCAGACTCCCAAGAAGGACAAGAGCCTGGGACGGCACCCGGAACAGATTGCACATCGGCATCGATAGGATCGTGCCTATGCGGCGTTAGGCATCCGGCGTATGCCGGTAAGTAGCGGACGACCGAGGTGCTAGAACACCCCGGCCGCCCTGACCACCACCGTTCCCTTGGAGAACGACAATGGCTGCAAATACTCTATCAGGCCCGATTCGGGCCGAACATCGTCTGTCGCGCTTTGCGGCTGTTGCTGCTTGTGGGGCAAGGACATGACCGAGACTACGCGCGAGATCCCGTTCCGGGACATCCCCGTCGAACAGCGACCCTTGCTGTTGATCGCCTCCGGCGTAGGAGTCGCAACCGCACTTCGTGAAGCGGCCGACCTTGAAGACGCGGTTCGTCGCCTGCTGTTGATGGGAACAGAGACAGGCCTTGACGGAGGCGTCGCATACCTCTGCGAGTTCGCTCTGGAGATTGCTGGCGCACTGCGAAAATCGACCATCGATGAGTGACTGCGAACGCATCTTGCTACTGCGACAAGCCGATTGATCGAATTTTCTGCGGTTTCGCTCAGTTATCCTGCTCACTACGTCACTCTGCGATACAGCAACCGGATTGCATTGGGACACTGCCCGCTGGTTTTAATGTCCAGCGGACACCCCATGACAACGATCCAACTTAGCGACGCGGCACGCATGACACCGCCGCAGCGGCGCATGGAGGTGGCCGCACTCCTCGCCCTGGGCCTGCATCGTCTTCGCGGCGGTGGCGCGCACGACGGCGCAGTTGCCGCGCCCTCTCCGGTTGACCTTGGCTTTGGCGGGGAACCACGCGTACATGCCAACCCCGCTCACCGGAGTCCACAGGCATGACGCAACAACACCCCGCGGCAACGCCCGCATCGATGGCTACGCGCATCGCGCGCCTATCTGACTGGTCGTGGTCAGATCTTACGAAAGAGTGGCGACGACTCTTCGGCACCGACCCGCTGGTGATCAATCGCCGCTTCGTCGAAAAGCGCATCGCGCATCGCTGGCAGGAGATCGAATTCGCAAAGACAGATCGGACCTTGCTCGCGCGCAACCAGCAACGCATCGACGATTTAGTTGCCACCGGCCAACTCAAGCGCCAGCCGGTCGGTGCAGTCCCAGTCGCAGGCACCGAACTGATCCGCATCTACGCCGGCATCGAACACCGTGTGCTCGTGCTGTCCGATGGCGAGTTCGAGTATGCCGCCAAGCGCTACCCGAGCTTGTCGATGATTGCCCGTGCGATTACCGGCACGCGATGGAGTGGCCCTGCCTTCTTTGGATTGCGCAAGGAAGGTGGCCGATGAACGCCATGGCGCCAAAGCGCATGCGCTGCGCCGTCTACACCCGCAAGTCCACGGAGGAAGGTTTGGAGATGGCGTACACATCGATCGATGCCCAGCGCGATTCGGGTGCGTCCTACATCGCCAGCCGTCGCGCTGAAGGATGGATTCCGGTCGCCGACGATTACGACGACGGCGGCTTTTCCGGCGGCACGCTCGAACGCCCTGCCCTGCAGCGACTGATGGCGGACATCGAGGCAGGCCGGATCGACATCGTCGTCTCCTACAAGATAGACCGGCTCAGCCGCTCCCTGTTCGACTTCGCCGAATTGGTGAAGATCTTCGACAAGCACGGCGTGACCTTCGTGTCGGTGACCCAGCAGTTCAACACCACCGATGCGATGGGACGGATGCTGTTGAACATCCTGCTGACCTTCGCGCAGTTCGAGCGTGAGCTGACCTCCGAGCGCATCCGCGACAAGTTCGCGGCCAGCAAGAAGAAGGGCATGTGGATGCACGGCATCACCCCGTTGGGCTACGACGTCATGGATCGACGGCTGGTGATCAACGAAGCCGAGGCCGAACAGGTCCGAACGCTGTTCCGCCGCTTTCTCGAAGTGGGTTCGATGATGAAGGTCGCGCAGGAAGCACGCGCGCGCGGCTGGCGCAACAAATCGTGGACGACGAAGGCTGGGCGGCAGCATGTCGGCAGACCGCACGATCGCAGCACGATCTTCAAGATGCTGCACTGCCGAACCTACCTTGGCGAACTCAAGAACCGCGATCAGTATTTCGAGGGCACGCACCCACCGATCATCGACCGGTCCCTGTGGGACGAGGTGCATGCGCGCCTTCAGGTCAGTGGCCCCGTGCGCGCAGGCGCGGCGCGTCAAGGCAAGGTGGCCTTCCTGCTCAAGGGCCTGCTGACCGGACCGGACGGGCGCGCCCTGACGCCGTGGCACACGACCAAGGCCAACGGCCGCACCTACCGCTACTACCTCAGCACGCGCGATATTCATGAGGGGCGGAAGGCGTCTGGCCTCCCGCGCCTGCCGGCCGGAGAACTGGAGGCGGCCGTGGTCGCGCAACTGCGGCGCCTGCTCCGCGCACCGGAGATGGTCGCAGCCATGATCCCGCAGGCGATCGCACTGGACCCGACCTTGGACGAAGCACAGGTCACGGTGGCGATGACGCAGGTCGACCGGGTGTGGGACCAGTTGTTCCCGGCTGAGCAGCAGCGGCTGGTCCGCCTGCTGGTAGAACGGGTCATCGTGACGCCGACCAATCTGGAACTGCGGCTGCGTCCCGGTGGCGTCGGCACCCTCGCTGGCGAGTCCCGGCAGGCCACAGAAGAGGCCGCCGCATGAGCAGTCCGATGCTGACCGTTTCCGGCCCGGTGGCCGAGGTGGTCGCCAGCGACGGGGGAGTCGTACTGAACGTCCCCATCGCCCTGAAGCGGCGCAGTGGTCGGCGGGTGGTAACGCTGTCCGGCGCTGACCCAGTGGCGGCGACCCGCGCCGGGGGCACGCCGCTGCAACTGGCGCTTGCCCGTGGCCACCGCTGGCTGCGGATGCTGGAAACCGGCGAGGCGGCCTCGATGTGCGACATCGCCCGCCGCGAAAGCACCAACCACAGCTACGTCGCCCGGCACATCAACCTGACCCTGCTGGCGCCGGACATCGTCGCCGCAATCCTGGACGAGACCCTGCCGGAGGGTGTCCAGCTCCTGTCGCTAGCGATCAATCCGCCGATGCTGTGGGAGGAACAGCGGCGGTGGAAGATAGGGATGATGTGGTGATGCTCGTGCGTGCCGCAATAGGGTAAAAAGTGTTTGCAATCTCGGTTTTGGGCCGGCGTTAGTACTCTCGAAAGCAGAGCTAGTCGCTTCGATAGCTGCCGCCCTAGCGTCATAAGGCAAGCCACGGGCGGTGCAGGAGGCACCGAAGCTCGACGCTAGGGCTCGCAGCTAAGCCGCTCTCATCATGAACCCGTCCGATCGCTGGCAATGAAGCGACCCTGCAGGTCGACGAATGACGAGTGTCGCGGACACCGATCCTGCGCATAGGGGCCCGTATCGGGGTCGCACCGCTGCAACTGACGAGAACTCTGGATGCCGCTTGCTGATCTCAACGACAGACCTTTACGCCATAAAGCTTCGTCTGTACTCATGGCACTTCACTGTTCGCTTCTGCTTCCAAGACCGTACCGTCGATACTGCCTACAAAGCGTTGGCGGATATCGCCGCTGTGATCGACCAGCACTGTCAATGGCGTGACTCTAACCCCGCCGATCCGTGCGAGAAAACGCGTGTCCGCATGTGCGATTGGCATGCGAACACCCGCGCGTTTTGCCCAGCCTGCGATATCGCGGTGTTCATCGGTGGCCCGAACCCGGCGTTGCGCGACGACCAGGCCTACAGCCAGGCGCACTACGACGCCGCTTGCGCGCGCTTTGGCGATCCCGCGCAGCTCGACAAGTACGACACCCTTACACGTCCAATCAAGTACGTGCATCACAGGAAATCCCGTGCTATGCCCGATCGCGAAGGGATGCAGTCAAGCGAAAAAATATGCTTGACTCAGATAACCATCGAACTGCGATGCGACCAGCCGCGACAACAACTGTCCGGATGGCGTGAGGCAGAAGCCGTATTCGCCACCGCGTTGGTCGAATACGAGCAAGCCATCCTCGGCGAGAGCGGCAAGTGCACGCGATTCCCTCGCGAAATACGTGCGGGGATCGATGTTGTAGCGGCCGGCAATGAACGCAAAGTCGACAGCGTCGGCGCACAGGATCGATTCGATCACCGCCGCGCGGATGCGGTCGTCGTCGGAAAGCACGAGACCTGCGCCGATGCCGAGGCGTCCGGCATCGATCGCGGCCTCCCATTCGCGCGGATGCGACAGGCCGCGGCAGTACGCGCCGCCGACCTGCTGGATCGCGCCGACGCCGAAACCGATCAGATCGGTGGTGCCGTGAACCCCGAAGCCCAGCGCATCGCGATGCAGACGGCGTTCACTCTTGGCGCGAAGCAGCGTGTCGCTCGGTACTGCGAACACACCCATGCCTACATGGGCGTATCCCGCCTCGATCAGCGTGCACCAGGCATGACACAACATGTCCGCGCGCACAACCGCAGCGTGCACGCCGCCGGTTTCAGGTGCGAAGCTTTCCGGAAGATGGACGACATCGCGGAGCGCCACGACATCAGGCGCAGCATGCACGACCGTGGCGAGCCGGCCGCAGAAACCGTCGAAATCCTCGACGACTGCGCCGAATACCACGTCGATGCGGACACTGCGGAAACCTGCTGCGCGACAGCGCGCGACCGCCGCATCGGGTGCGTTCGCGATTGCGGTCGCGGTCGCTTGCGGGTCGATGTGGCCGACGGCGAAGCCGGCACGATTGCAACCGGCGTCGACCAACGTGCGCAAGTCGGTGCGGGACAGCGTGTCGGCCGAGAGCGTGGCGGCGAAATCGCGATCGGGCCTGTTGGAGAAATGAAAATTGCGCGACAGGCTCTCGACGATCTCGGCGATCTGCTCGGCGTCGAAGAAATCGGTTGCGCCCGGCGAGAGGCCGAGCTGGACCACATCGCGGTCGCGGTCGCACAGCGCGCCAACCGCCGCGATCTGGCGTACCAGGCGACTGAGATAGGCAGCAGGATGCGGCGTTATTCGCGCGCTTTGGTCGCGTGCAGCGCCGACCGGATACAGGCCGAAACGGTCGGGAGCGCCGATGTGGATCGACAGCTTCGCAGGAATCGGATCGCCGTTGGACACCCGCAGTGCATCGACGAAGCCGGCGTCGCCAAAGCCCGAGCGGAACTGGGCGATCCCTGGATAACAGGCATAGCGACCGGCCGCGTCGTCGATGTGGCGCGCGATCGTTTGTGCTTGCGGAGCGATCGGCGATGCGTTCATGCGTCCTGATGGAAGACATCGACCGCGCCAGTCGAAAGCGAATAATCCGCGCCGACGATCCTCAACCCGTTTTCCCAGCACATGCTGTCGAGATAAGCGGAGTCCTCGCGGAGCTTGCGCACGGTGTACAGCACGTTGGCGCGGATCGCCTCCTGCATGCGCCCGTCGTCGGCGCCATGACGGTGATCGACCATGGACAACGCAGGTGCGATCCGGTCGACGATCGCATGCAACGCAGGCGACACCTCTTCGGGGTGATCCAGCGCTTCCAGCGTGGCTTGCACTGCGCCGCAGTTGGAATGGCCGAGCACGACGACCAGACGCACGCCGAAGCGCTCGACCGCGAATTCGATGCTGCCGATCTGCGAAGGCGCGGCGATGTTGCCTGCGACGCGGATCACGAACAGGTCGCCGAGCCCCTGGTCGAAGACGAACTCGGCTGGCGCGCGCGAGTCGGAGCAGCCGAGGATCACCGCGAACGGCCGTTGTGCGCGCGCGTGTTCCTCGCGCCGGGCATGGCTGAGCAAGGCCTCCAAGCTGATGACGTGATCCACAAAGCGACGATTGCCATCGCGCAGTCGTGCCAGCGCCTGATCGGCATCGAGTTGCGGACCTTCCATGCTCAGCCCTTCGCGTTCGCTGCGTGCATGATTTCGGGCAGATCGGTCTCTTTCGCCATCTGCGGGTGCCGGGCAATATCCATGCGCCGAATCGCGAAATGCATCCAAGTCAGCGCGGTCAGCACCAGCACGAACAACAGCATGAAGCAGCTCGTCCACACACCGATCAGGTCGTTCATCGCGCCGAACGTAATCGGCAGGATGAAGCCACCGAGGCCGCCGATCATACCGACCACGCCACCTACTGCACCGACGTTGTTCGGGTAGTACACCGGTATGTGTTTGTAGACCGCCGCCTTGCCCAACGACATGAAGAACCCGAGCACGAACACCAGCACCATGAACGGAACGATGCCGACAGCCAGCGTGAATTGGATCGGCCCTTCGATGCCCTTCACCACATAGCTTGTGGATGGATAGGACAGCAGGAACGTGCAGATGACGGAGACAGACAACGTCCAGTACATCACACGGCGCGCGCCGATCTTGTCCGATAACCAACCGCCGACTACCCGGAACAGGCTGGCGGGAATCGAATAACAGGCCGCGACCACCCCTGCTGTTTTGACATCCAGGCCATAAGCGCCGGTGAGGTAGCGCGGCAGCCACAGCGCCAAGGCGACGAATGCGCCGAACACGAAGAAGTAATACAACGAGAAGCGCCAGACCTGGATATTCTTCAAGGGGCGCATCTGTTCCGCGAACGGAACCGGTTTCACGCCTTCCGCGCGCCGTTTCGCAAGTCCGGGATCGTCTTTGGTGAACAGGAAAAAGAGTATTGCGGTGATGGCAAGACCGACCGCCCAGATTTTGGCGACCGCATGCCAGCCGTAAGCCACCATCACCATCGGCGCAAGCAGTTTGGTCACGGCCGAACCGATATTGCCCGCACCGAAGATGCCCAGCGCGGTGCCCTGTTTTTCTGCAGGAAACCATTTCGAGACGTAGGCGATGCCGACCGCAAACGAACCACCGGCGATACCGACAGCCAATGCCGCCATCAGGAATTGCGGGTAGGTCGTCGCATAGGTCAACAGCCAGGTCGCGACCGCACCCGACATCATGACGAGGCTGAAGACAATTCGCCCGCCATATTGCTCGGTCCAGATACCCAGAAACATGCGGATCAAGGAGCCAGTGAGAATCGGTGTGGCCACGAGCAGGCCGAACTGGGTGTCATTGAGGCCGAGATCTTTCTTAATCTGAATGCCGATGATCGAAAAAATCGTCCAGACCGCGAAACATACGGTAAAGGCGAACGTGCTGCTCCATAGCGCGCGCTGTTGGCCTGCGGTGTTGTGTTGCATGAAGTCGTCTCCAGGTGGATCGCAGCGTGGCGCGCCCGCTCAGTCAAAGGCTTGCAGTAGTGTCGTATTGGTCGAGTCCTTCGACCGGGTAGCGTTCCTGGAGCTGCAGCAGGTAATCGTGGATCGCGTTCTGCTTCGACTGGGTCTCGAGGTAAGCGGCGATGACAGGGGCCGCTTCTTCGAGCACAAGCGTCTCACCGCGTTCGATGGCATCGACGTGAACGACATGGTGGCCGTATCGCGTCTCCACGGTGAGGCCCGCCAGCCCCTCACGCAGCATGAACAGCTGACGGTCGAATTCGGGCACGGTATCGCCGCGTTCGAGCCATCCCAACGCTCCGCCGTGCTCTTGTGAGGGACATGCGGAATGACGCATGGCGAACTCGCCGAAGCGATCGGGTTCCGTGCGCAGTTCCGCAATCAGCGTTTCGCCGCGCTGCATGGCTCTCAATCGCGCGCTGGTGTCTCCGGGTGCCGCAGCCAGCAGAATATGGCGCACCAGGACGCGATCGGGGTGATGCAAGCGCTCGCGATTCGCCGCGTAATAGTGCTGGATGGCATCCGCGTCCGGTGTCGGCGTCTCGATCTCGCGTTCCATCAATTGACGCACCAGCGCCTCATCGGCCGTTTCGCCGTTCTCGGGTTCAGGCTCGATCTCCAGGCGCACGCATTCGAGTCTCACCAGTTCGCGGATGACCAAGGTCTGCGCTGCCTCCCGGCGAGCCTCATGCGGCGATTGCGCACGATGCATCTGCATTTCGCGTGCGATCTCCGCCTCGCTGATCGGATGCCCGGCAACATGCAGAAATACCGGCGCTGGCGCAGGCACGGGGGCGCCCAATCCTCCGGCATGACTATGGCCCGCAAGGTCATGATCGGCACCATGCGCTGCAGACTTCGCCGCAGCCTCCGAAAGCGCGCCTTCATCCATCACGATCGGAATGGCGCGATGCGTCTTGCGATCGTCCATGCTCAGTTCCTCTTGTAATTCAATGCGGGCTGACGCTTGCGCACGATCTGGTACGGACGCATGAGATAGCCCAACGGCACAGACCACACATGCACCAGGCGGGTGAAAGGCGCGATCAGGAACAGCGTCAACCCGAGGAAAACATGCGCGCGGAAGATCCAATGCGCGTCGGCGATGTACTGCGCAGCACCGGCCATTCGGAAGGTGACGATGTGCTGAGCCCATTCGCCAAGCTTGATCATCTGATTGCCGTCGAGATGATCGTAGGAGATGAAGATCGACGACAGCCCGAGCGAGAGTTGCGCCAGCAGCAGTACCAGCACCAGGATGTCGCGCTTGGCCGACGTGGCCCGGATCCGTGGATTGAACAAGCGCCGCACCAGCAGGATGAGCAGGCCCACCAGCATCATCACGCCGAACACCCCGCCGGCGATCATCGCCAGCAATTGTTTGTCGGGCGCCCTGATGAAGGGCGCGTAGATGTGGTGCGGCACCAGCAGACCGATGGTATGGCCGCCGATGATCGCGAGCATCCCGACATGGAACAGATTGCTGCCGATGCGCATGCCGCGATCCGACAGCAACTGACTGGAGCCGCTGCGCCAGGTGTAGGCCGCATGGTCGAAGCGGACCCAGGAGCCGATCAGGAACACCGCGATGGCGATGTAGGGATAGACCTGGAAGAGCAGGATATTCAGCGTATTCATGGCGTCACCGCAGGTTCGTTGCGCTTGGCACCGGACGGGAGTCGGGTGGGTGGGTTGCAGTCTTCGGACGGGGCTTCGACGCCGAAACGGATGGCCTCTTCCTCCCAGACCTTGTCCATGGCCTCGGGGGTGTCGTCGCGCTCTTCGGTGGCCACGCGCCGGCGCAGCAGGTCGAGGTCGACGCGGCCCTTGGCCACTTCCACCAGCGCCTCCAACAGGACGGCATAGGGGCTCTGCCGATCCTGCGCGCGCGCCGCCAGCAGCTCCAGGATATGGGCGACATGCGATAGCCAGTCGCGCACCTCGGCGACGGGCTGCACTGACAGAAACTCAAGCACCACCGGCAGGTAGTCCGGCAACTGCTTGGCGCCCAGTGCGAAGCCGGCCTTGCGATAGGTCGCAAGCAGATCGACCATGGCCTGACCGCGGTCACGCGACTCGCCGTGGATGTGTTCGAACAGCAACAGACTCATCGCACGGCCGCGATCGAACAGACCGAGCCAGCGCTCCTGTGCCTCCAGCACATCGGTGGCGAGCAGCTCATCGACGAAGCCGCGCAGTGCGCGGCGACGCGCCGCCGAGAGCGCCGGGTCGTCGATCGCGTCGCGCAACTCGTCGCCGTATGCCCAGAGATCGTCCTCCGGGTAGTCGAGCAGGACGGAGATCAGCTTCAAGAGTTTCATGCCTTTTCCCTCTCCGGCTCCTGCCGGTTTGGCGGCACGTGGTAGGTCTGCGTCGAACGACCACCGAACAGCGCTTCGGCGGGGCTCGACGGCGAGCAACCGTCGCCGAAGGTGAAGCCGCAGCCGCCACGTTCGCCGAAGGCGTCGTTGGCGTACTCGCGATGGGCAGTGGGAATGACGAAGCGATCCTCGTAGTTGGCGATGGCGAGGTAGCGGTACATCTCCTCGGCCTGGTGCAGGGTCAGGCCAACCTGATGCAGCACCTCAAGATCCTCGATACCGTCGACGTGCATGGCGCGACGCCAGGCGCGCATGGCCAGCATGCGCTCCATCGCGCGGACCACCGGGGCCTCGTCGCCCGCCGTCAGCATGTTGGCGAGGTAGCGCACCGGAATGCGCAGCGACTTCACGTCCGGGATCTCGCCGTTCTTGCCGATGCGCCCCGCATCGGCGGCCGATTGCACCGGCGACAGCGGCGGCACGTACCACACCATCGGCAGCGTGCGGTA
This sequence comes from uncultured Thermomonas sp., assembly GCA_966203835.1. Classification (GTDB taxonomy): domain Bacteria; phylum Pseudomonadota; class Gammaproteobacteria; order Xanthomonadales; family Xanthomonadaceae; genus Lysobacter_I. The sequence goes on along the minus strand of CBIHKW010000006.1, from coordinate 29,191 downwards.
TTCCGGGTGCAGCGGCAGCGCAAGCTTCCAGTCGATCGCCAGCTTGTAGACCGGCGACACCTTGGCGGCGGTGAGCCAGCTGTCCGGGATGCCCTCGGCACGCGCAGCTTCGATCACCTTCGGATCGTTCGGGTCGAGGAAAACATCGAGATGCGCCTGGTACAGGTCCTTTTCGGAGGGCACTGATGCAGCCTCCAGGATGCGATCGGCGTCGTACAGCATCACGCCGAGGTAGCGGATGCGGCCGACGCAGGTTTCCGAACACACCGTCGGTTCGCCCATCTCGATGCGCGGGTAGCAGAAAATGCACTTCTCGGATTTGCCCGATTTCCAGTTGTAGTAGATCTTTTTGTACGGGCAGGCCGACACGCACATGCGCCAGCCGCGGCACTTGTCTTGATCGATCAGGACGATGCCATCCTCCTCGCGCTTGTAGATCGCGCCGCTCGGGCATGCCGCGACGCAGGCCGGATTGAGGCAGTGCTCGCACAGGCGCGGCAGGTACATCATGAAAGTCTTCTCGAACGCACCGTAGATCTCGCGCTGCACGCCTTCGAAATTGCTGTCCTTGCTGCGCTTCGCGAACTCGGTGCCGAGGATTTCTTCCCAGTTCGGGCCCCAGTTGATCTTCTGCATCCGCTCTCCGCTGATCAGCGAGCGCGGGCGGGCGGTCGGCTGATGCTGGCCTTCCGGAGCCTGGTGCAGGTGCTGGTAGTCGAAGTCGAAGGGCTCGTAGTAATCGTCGATCTGCGGCATGTCGGGGTTGGCGAAGATCTTCGCCAACATGCGCAGGCGGCCGCCGGCTTTCAGCGTCACCTTGCCGTTGCGGCCACGGACCCAGCCACCGTTCCACTTCTGCTGGTTCTCCCACTCCTTGGGGTAGCCGATGCCGGGCTTGGTCTCGACGTTGTTGAACCAGGCGTACTCGACGCCTTCGCGGCTGGTCCAGACGTTCTTGCAGGTGATCGAGCAGGTGTGGCAACCGATGCACTTGTCCAGGTTGAGGACCATCGCGATCTGGGCACGGACTTTCATCACACCATCTCCTTCGTGGCCGCCGGAACGGATTCGCCGTCCAGCCAGTCGACCTTGTTCATTTTGCGGACCACCACCAGCTCGTCGCGGTTGGTGCCCACCGTGCCGTAATAGTTGAAGCCATAGCTCAGATGCGCGTAGCCGCCGATCATGTGCGTGGGCTTGACCACCACGCGGGTGACAGAGTTGTGGATGCCGCCGCGCGTGCCGGAGATCTCGCTGCCGGGCGTGTTGATGATGCGTTCCTGCGCGTGGTACATCATCGCGATGCCGTTCATGACGCGCTGGCTCACGACCGCGCGGGCCGCGATGGCGCCGTTGACGTTGAACAACTCGATCCAGTCGTTGTCCTCGATGCCCGCGGATTTGGCGTCATCCTCCGAGAGCCAGACGATCGGCCCACCGCGCGACAGCGTCTGCATGATCAGGTTGTCGCTGTAGGTGCTGTGGATACCCCACTTCTGGTGCGGCGTGATCCAGTTCAGAACGATCTCGCGGTTGCCATTGGGCTTCTTGCCCATGATCGGCTTGATGGTCTTGGTGTCGACCGGCGGCCGATAGCCCATCAGGCTTTCGCCGAAGTCGCGCATCCATTCGTGGTCCTGGTAGAACTGTTGGCGGCCGGTGAGCGTGCGCCACGGAATCAACTCATGGACGTTGGTGTAGCCGGCGTTGTAGCTGACGTTCTCGTCTTCGAGGCCCGACCAGATCGGCGAGCTGATGATCTTCCGCGGCTGCGCCTGGATGTCGCGGAAGCGGATCGCCTCGTGTTCCTTGCCGATGGCGAGATGCGTGTGCCCGCGGCCGGTAAAGGTCTCCAATGACTCCCATGCCTTCACCGCCACGTGACCGTTGGTCTCCGGGGCGAGGTGCATGATGGTCTCGGCGGCGTCGATCGCGGTATCAAGGCGCGGACGCCCCTTGCTGATGCCGTCCTCGCTGACCGCGTGGTTGAGCCGGCCGAGAAATTCCACCTCGTGCTTGGTGTCCCAATTCATGCCCTTGCCACCATTGCCCTGCGTGTCGAGCAGCGGGCCCAGCGAACTGAACTTCTTGAACAGGTTCGGGTAATCGCGCTCGACCACCACCATACTCGGCGCGGTCTTGCCGGGAATGAGCTCGCACTCGCCTTTCTTCCAGTCGGTCACGCCGTAGGGCATCGCGATTTCGTTAGGCGTGTCGTGCAGGGTGGGCACCAGCACCAGATCTTTTTCGACGCCCAGCACGCCGGGCGCCAGTTCGCTCGCAGTGCGCGCGATTCCCTTGAAGATCTCCCAGTCGCTGCGTGCTTCCCAGGCCGGGTCCACCGCTTTCGACAGCGGATGAATAAACGGATGCATGTCGGAGGTGTTGAGGTCGTCCTTTTCGTACCAGGTCGCAGTCGGCAGCACGATGTCGCTGTAAAGCGCCGTGGTGCACATGCGGAAATCCAGCGTAACCAGCAGGTCGAGCTTGCCCTCCGGCGCCTCGTCGCGCCACTTCACTTCCTCCGGCTTGGCCGCGCCGCGCTCGCCGAGGTCCTTGCCCTGCAGGCCGTGGCGGGTGCCAAGCAGGTGCTTGAGCATGTACTCGTGCCCCTTGCCCGAGCTGCCCAGCAGATTGCTTCGCCAGATAAACAGGATGCGGGGATAGTTCTCCGGCGCATCCGGATCGGCGAAGGCGAAGTCGAGGCTACCGTCTTTGAGCTTGCCCACCGCATAGTCGATCGGAGCGACGCCAGCGTTTTCGGCCTCGCGCACCAGCGTCAACGGATTGGTGTTGAGCTGCGGGATCGCCGGCAGCCAGCCCATGCGCACCGCGCGCAGGTTGAAGTCGGCCAGCGAGCCCGTGTACTTCGTCTTGTCGGCCAGAGGCGACAGGATCTCGTCGACGCCGAGCTTCTCGTAGCGGTATTGGCTGGAGTTGAAGTAGAAGAAGCTGGTGCCATTCATCTGGCGTGGCGGCTTGCTCCAGTCAGTGGCGAACGCCAGCGGGGCCCAGCCGGACTGCGGCCGCAGTTTCTCCTGGCCGACGTAGTGCGCCCAACCGCCGCCGGTCTGGCCCACGCAGCCACACATCACCAGCATGTTGATCAGCCCGCGATAGTTCATGTCGTTGTGGAACCAGTGGTTCATCGCCGCGCCGACGATGATCATCGAGCGGCCGCGCGTCTTGTCGGCAGTGCGGCCGAACTCGCGGGCGATGCGAATCACCTCGGTGCGAGGCACGCCGGTGATCTTCTCTTGCCAGGCCGGCGTTCCCGGCACGTTGTCGTCGAAGCTCGCCGCCACGTTGCCGCCGCCGAAGCCACGGTCCACGCCGTACTGGGCCAGCAGCAGGTCGTAGACGGTGGCGACCATCCACTCCTGACCATCGGCAAGCGTCAGATGCTTGACCGGCAGCCTGCGCTCAAGCACATCTTCAAACTTCGACTCGGTCCAGTACTCGTTTTCGATGCCGCCGAAGTAAGGGAAGCTGACCGACTCGATGCTGTCAGCGGCGTCCTTGAGGCTCAGGCACAGCCGGGTCTGATCGCCCTGGCTGTTTTTCTCCTCGATGTTCCACCGGCCCTTCTCGCCCCAGCGGAAACCCACCGAGCCATTGGGCACAGTGATCGCGCCGGTGATCTCGTCGAGTGCGAGGGTTTTCCATTCCGGGTTGTTCGCTTCGCCGAGGCCGCCAAGGTCGGCGGCGCGCAGATAGCGCTCGGGCACCAGGCGGCCATCGGCGCGCTTCTCCAGGCGCACCAGCATCGGCATGTCGCTGTACTGGCGGCAGTAATCGGTGAAGTACTGCGAGGGCGCATCGACGTGGAACTCGCGCAGGATCACATGACCGAAGGCCATGGCCAGCGCAGCGTCGGTGCCCTGCTTGGGGTGCAGCCAATGGTCGGTGAGCTTGGCGAGCTCGGAGTAGTCCGGGCAGATGGCCACGGTCTTGGTGCCGTTGTAGCGAGCCTCGGTGAAGAAGTGCGCATCCGGCGTGCGAGTTTGCGGGACGTTGGAGCCCCAGGCGATGATGTAGCGGCTGTTGTACCAGTCGGCCGATTCCGGCACGTCGGTCTGTTCGCCCCACGTCTGCGGGCTGGCGGGCGGCAGGTCGCAGTACCAATCATAAAAAGACAGGCAAGCGCCCCCCAGCAGCGACAGGTAGCGTGCACCGGCGGCGTAGCTGACCATCGACATCGCCGGGATCGGCGAGAAGCCGACCACCCGATCGGGGCCGTACTGTTTGACTGTGTAGAGGTTCGAGGCGGCGATCACTTCGTTGACTTCGTCCCAGCTGGAACGCACAAAGCCACCCATGCCGCGCTTGGTCTTGTAGCTGGTGGCCTTCGCCTTGTCCTCGACGATGGAAGCCCAGGCATCGACCGGCGACTGCGTCCGCCGCGCTTCGCGCCACAGCTTCAGCAATGCCGAACGCATCAGCGGGTACTTCACCCGGTTGGCGCTATACAGGTACCAGGAATAGCTGGCGCCGCGCGGACAGCCGCGGGGCTCGTGGTTGGGCAGATCGGGGCGGGTGCGCGGATAGTCGGTCTGCTGAGTTTCCCAGGTGACCAGACCGTTCTTGACATAGACCTTCCAACTGCACGAACCGGTGCAATTCACGCCGTGAGTGGAGCGCACGATCTTGTCGTACTGCCAGCGTTGACGATACGCGTCTTCCCAACTGCGGTCTTCGCTGCGGGTTGCGCCGTGCCCATCGGAAAATGACTCCGGCGCGGGTTTGAGGAAATTCAGCCGGTCGAGGAAATAGCTCATGTCGGTCTCTCGTAGTGCGTCGTGGTTCAGCGGGCGATGTTTTCAGGGGTTTTTCGCGTAGGCGTTCTTGCGCAGGTAGAACCACCAGTTCAGCAGCAGGCTCAGACCGTAGAACACCGCAAACCCGTACATCGCCACCTGCGGCGTGCCGGCTTTGATCTGGTCGCCGATCACCACCGGCGCGATGAAGGCGCCGTAGGCGGCCACGGCCGAGGTCCAACCCAGCACCGGGCCGGCCTGCTGGCGGTCGAAGATCACACCGATAGTGCGGAAGGTGCTGCCGTTGCCGATGCCGCTGGCGAAGAACAGCACCAGAAACAGTCCGAGAAAGGCCGGGAAGTGCTGTTCCGGCGTGGCCGAGGCGTAGGCCTGCATCATCACGTAGCCGACCGCCACCGAGGCGACGACCATGATCATCGAGATGATCTGGGTGACGATCGAACCGCCCCAACGATCCGAGATCCAGCCGCCGATCGGGCGCACTGCGGCGCCGACGAACGGGCCGATCCATGCGTAAGTGAAGGCCGACGGCGCGTTGGGATTTTTCAGCGTGTGCTGCATCACGCCATCGGCGCCGGGCACGTGGCTGATCCCGAAGATCACCGTGATCGACAGCGGCAGCGCCATCGAAAAGCCGATGAAGGAGCCGAAGGTCACGATGTACAGCGCCGTCATCGACCAGGTGTGTTTGTTCCTGAAGATGGCGAACTGCTTGGCGATGTTTTCTTTCATCGTGCCGAACGCGGCCAGCTTCATGATCAACAGCGCCGCGATGATGTCCAGCGGCACTGCGACCCACATGCTGATCAGGCCCAGCCCCGTGGGCTCGGGGAGGTAGATGTACAGGATGGCGATCGAGGGCAGAAACGCCAGCGTATAGAGATAGGTGATCTTGCCGAAAGCGACGATCGGGTTGCCGGCAGAGGGCGAGACCGTCTTGAGGTTGTTCATGCCCCACCAGCAGGCAATGGACAGCGGCACCAGCGACAGCACCCACGCAAAGCCCGCGTTTTGGATCCAGGTGGGCGTGCCGGCGGCAATCTTGCCGAAGATCCAGCCGCTGTCCTTCTGCAGCAGCGTCGACTCGCCGCCGAGCGCACCGAACAGGCCGACGGTCATCACCAGCGGGATCACGATCTGCATCGTGGTGACGCCGAAGTTGCCGATGCCGGCGTTCAGGCCCAACGCGGTGCCCTGCAGCCGCTTCGGGAAGAAGGTGCTGATGTTGGACATCGAAGAAGCGAAGTTGCCGCCGCCCACGCCCGACCACAGCGCCATCAGTTGGAACACCCACAGCGGCCATCCCGGGTGCTGAAGCGCAATGCCGGTGCCGATCGCCGGGGCCAGCAGCATGGCGGTCGTCAGCGTGATCGTATTGCGCCCGCCGGCCAGACGGATCAGGAACGACGCCGGGATGCGCATCGTGGCGCCTGAGATGCCGGCGATGGCGGTGAGCGTGAACAACTCGGCCTGGGTGAACGGGAACCCCAGGTTGAGCATCTGCACAGTGACGATGCCCCACATGCCCCATACGGCGAAGCCGCACAGCAGCGCCGGCACCGACAGCCACAGGTTGCGATAGGCAATGCGCTTGCCGGTGGACTCCCAGAACGCCGGATCCTCGACATCCCACGTCTGGATCGTGCTGCTGCCCGTTTTGGCGCCCGCATCGCGCGTGGGCGTGGCGGGACTAGTGAGTGGACTCATATTGCGTTCCCGGTCGGTTGAACCGGCGTTCGCCGCCGGATGCCCGACAGTGTCGGGGCAGCGGCCGGCATCTACCTTGACTTCAATCAATTGAGCCGGGGTTGACGCTGGACCGGTCGTGCCGGCGCCGATGGCTGTCGCGCACATCGATCTGGACCCCAACCCGCAGCGGCTCAGCGCTGGCCACCGGCCACTCGAAGTCCAGCGCGTCGCGCCGCGGACGCTCGGCGGCGAAGGCCTCGAACTGCGCGCGCGAGATAGCGACGGTGAGCACACTGGCGTCCATGTGCAGTTCCGGCGCTGCGACCTCGGTCAATCGCAACCTGCGGGTCTGACAAAGGCCCGGCGCGAACCTGGTCGTATCTTCGACCATGCCCTCACGCAGCAGGTGGTCCAGTTCGGCTTCGTCGATCCGCAAGCGCAGGGTCTGCGCGGCAAGCTGATATTTCATGGCATCGCTTCCTCAATGAGCAGCATGCTCGGCGCAGGCGCAACCCTGCGCTGCGGCGGGTGTCACGGGGCTCATCGCCAAGACCACATCCGCAGCCGGCTCCGGCGTCTCTACGCACAAGGCGCAGCCCTCGCTCCACTCGCTGCTGCCGTCGAGGTAATGCTCCTGCTTCCAGATCGGCGACTCGTGCTTCACCGCTTCGATCACGTCGCGGCAGCCGCGGAACGCGGCATCGCGATGCGGGGTGGCGAAGGCCACGACGACGGCGGTATCGCCCACCTGCAACCGGCCTTTCGCATGCGCGATGTACACCTTCGCCTGCGGCCCATGCGCCGCGATCGCCGCTTCCGCGCTGCGTGCGAAGACTTTCAAGGTCAGCGGGTCGAACATGTCGTAATGAATGCCGGTCACGCTGCCACCGTGGTTCGCGCTGCGCACCCGTCCGACGAACAGGTCGATGCCGCCGAAGGCCGGGTCGCTCACGAAGGCCAGCGCTTCGGTCGGATCGAGTGCGGCTTCGGCGATGTCCACCACCTTGCAGGCGATGCGCTGCATATCGATACGTTCGATGTCGTTCATCTCAACCTCCGCTCACGGGGGGAATCACGGCAAGCCGACCGTCGGCGGGAATCGCACTGGTCGGTCGCAAGAATTCGTCTTCGGTCGCCAGCGCCGAGCTGCGCAGCAGACCCGCGTTGTAGCCGCGCCAATGGCTCAGCGCGTAGGTATCGAGCGCGCGGCGCACGTCGGCGATGGTGGCGCTGCCCGTATCGGCATCGGGCAGATCAAGATCGAGCACGTCGCGTTCCTGAAACTGACGGAACGCACCGAACAAACGGATCGAAACACGCATGGATCATTCCCTCGCGAACAAGTGATCGTCGAAATGGCAAAGCGGATGGACATCGACCAAGGCGCCTGCGGGCAGCGACTCGGCCTGGGTCGGCAGACCGGCCCAGACCCGTGCGCGCAGCAGCGGCCGGGTCTTGAACGACTCCTGGCCCTTCAGCAGCCCGACGCGGACGACGCCATCGGCATCCAGCCGCAGCTCGGCCTTCTGGAACAGATGGAAGCCCGGTTTCTTCGACACGGCCTCGGCCAACGGCAACCGCCACGGCCGTTCCGGCGCCATGCCGAGCATATGCCGCAGCGCGATCTCGACGAAGAAGCGCAGGCCGACCGCACTCGATACCGGATTGCCCGGCAACCCGAAAAACAACGCGCCGTTCGGCAGCACCGCGAACAGCAGCGGCTTGCCGGGACGCATCCGCAGCTTGTGGAACACGATCTGCGCGCCCAGCATGTCCAACGTGTCGGGAACGAAATCGTAGCGCCCCATCGACACAGCGCCGGTCGAGATCACGATGTCCACGCCTTCCGCCATCCATCCGCGCACGTACGCGAGGAACACCGCAGGATCGTCGGCGATGGTGGTCGTCGCATGCAGCACCGCACCCGCCTCGCGCAAGCGGGATTCGAGATATGCGCGATTGGTGTTGTATATCTGCCCCGGCGCGAGCGGCGCGCCTGGCGTATCGACCAGTTCGCGCCCGGTGCAGGCCAGCGCGACGAGCGGCCGACGCACGACCTCCACCGTCGCAACGCCCGCGCCGCGCAGCAGCATGAGTTCGGACGGCCCGAGGCGCACGCCTGCGGGAACCGCTTCATCGCCTGCGGCGATGTCCTCACCAGCACGACGCACATGCTGACCGCGCTGCGGTGCGCGGTCGATGCGGAGACGCAACGCGCGGCCTTCGGCGTCGCGCGCCAGCACGGTCGCATCTTCGACCGGGACGACCGTATCGAAAGCCGCGGTATCGGCGCCGTCGGGCATGCGCGCGCCGGTCATGATGGCGATTGCCGCATGGTCATCGCCCGAGTCGATTATCAGCGCACCGTCGCCCGCAGCCCGTTCGGCGATCACATCGCACTCGGCACCGGGCGTTATGCTGTCGCGCCAAGCCAAGGCATAGCCATCCATCGCCGCATTGGCGAACGGCGGCAGATTGCAGCGACTGCATAGCGCTGTGGCGCTCACCCGGCCTTCGGCCTGCGCCAGCGGCAGGCGTTCGCTCGGCAGCGGCGTGCAGCGTTGGCGAATCAACGTCTGCGCTGCGGCCACATCGAGCATATGCGCGCCGTGTCCGCTGTCGTGCGCGGCGCAGCCGCAGGCCGCAGCGGGAATCGTTGCAGTATTCAGGCGTGTGCTGCTGACGGATGCTGTGCTCATGGATGCCGTGCTCATGGATGCGGTTCTCCCTCGATCATCGACAACGCGTGCGGCAGCAGCGGCGCAAGAATTTCCATGCCCTGCGCCACTGCTTTCGGACTGCCCGGCAGACAGATCACGAGCATGCGCTCGCCAACCAGCGCCGATGCCGCACGACTCAGCCAGGACAAGGGTGTGTATGCGGCGCTGGCGCTGCGGAACAGTTCGGCCAATCCGGGCACCTCGCGGCTCGCGACCTGCGCCAGCGCTTCCGGGGTGAGATCGCGCGCGCCGAAGCCCGTGCCGCCGGTGCAGAGCACCAGTCGGGTGCCGGCGGCCGCTTCTTCGCGCAGTGCATGCATCAAGGGTTCGATCCCGTCCGGCAGCAAGCGGTAGTGCACCTCTGCACCGAGCCCACGCAGCGCCGCTTCCGCGAGCGGCCCGCTGCGATCTTCGTAGCGGCCGCTCGCGGCGCGGTCACTGAGCGTGATCACGGCCGTCTGCACGCCGTCGAGGCGCGGCGCGATACGCGGGCGATAATGCGTGCGTTCGTCCTCGCTGATACCCTCGGGATGAATCCACAGCCCCGACTTGCCGCCTTCCTTGAACAACAGGCGCACGCCGCCGATGGCGAGCGCGGGTTCGACCGGCTTGGTCAAGTCGTACAGGGTCAACAGCGCCGCCGACGCACCCGCGAGCGCCTCCATCTCGACGCCCGTGCGCGCGGTAAGCGCGGTTTCGCAATACACGCGGATCGCATGGCGCTCCGGCACCGGCACGCAACGCACTTCGACGTATTCCAGGTTCAACGGATGACACAGCGGCATCAGCGCGCTGGCTTGTTTGGCACCCTGGATGCCGGCGACTTCGGCCATCGCGATCGCATCGCCTTTCGGCAGCGTGCGGTCGATGATCGCAGCGAAACCGATCGGCCCTGCCAGCAACTCCCCTACCGCCACCGCACGCCGTTCGGTCGGGCGCTTGCGGCGGACGTCGGCCATATGGAAATGTTCCTGATCGATGAACGCCTGCATTCAGCCCCCGATCGTCGCGAGATTGGACGTGAGGCCTGTCTGACCTTCATGCAGACCATGTCCGGCCTGCTTGATGCCCAACTGCCCGTACAACCGCGCGACCAACGCAGCTCGGTCGTCGTCCGACTGCAGCAACGGGCGCAGCGGAATTCCGGTGTTGCCGAACAGACACAGCCGCAGATCGCCGCTGGCGGTGACCCGCAGACGATTGCAGCCGGCGCAGAAATCCTTCGAATACGGCGCGATCACGCCGACGCGCCCGGCATAGTCCGCGTGTGTGTATTCGCGGGCGGGACCTGAATCATGCGCGGGCGGCACAAGCCGCCATCCCGCCTGCTGAAGAGATTGCTCCAGACTGTCGGCACGGACATGGTGGCGCTCGAAATACGCACGATTGTCGCCGGTCTGCATCAATTCTATGAAACGCACCGAGACCCGGCGCTGGCGCAGATAATCGAACCACCGCGGCATCTGATCGTCATTGAGCCCGCGCAGCAACACTGCATTGAGCTTGACCGATTGGAACTCCAGACCCAGCGCGTGTTCGATTCCTTCGAGCAGATCATCCAGACGGTCGTGCCCGGTGATCTCAGCGAAACGTTCGCGCTCCAGTGCGTCGACGCTAACATTAAGATGCGTCAATCCGGCAGCGCGCCAATCGTCCACACGGCGACGCAGCAGGATGCCATTGGTGGTCAAACCGATTTTTTGGATATCGGGAATGGCCGCAGCGGTCGCGATGATCTGGTTGAGATCCTTGCGCAGGCTCGGTTCTCCGCCGGTAAGGCGCAGCTTGCGCATGCCCACGGCCGCGAACGCATGCAAGAGGCGCGCGATCTCGTCCGTTTCCAGCGCCTTCGGTCTGCCCGGCACGGCCTGATAGCCGTCCGGCAGACAATAGCTGCAATGGAAATTGCAGGCTTCGATGACCGACAGCCGCAAATAGGGAAACGTCCGGCCGAACCGGTCCGCCAATACCGCCATCGTTGTAAGCTCCTGTCCAAGCCGGGCGGCGCGGCCGTTTCCAGACGCACCGGGTGGCCCGCGAATGACTCGGACCACGGACGCCGCCCATGCCGGAGGGCGAAGGCGCGGCGACTTCGGAGTGCCGCCCCGGATTGCGGGCGACGGACACAGCGTAGATGCGCAACCTCATGCCGACATTGACTAGGATCAAGTCCGCAGGCATGCGCCTGCGCTGGCCTGCTTCGGTAAGCCTGCTTGGGCAGACCTGCTACACAACGATCTCAGCTCCGGTCGAGCATCACCAGACTGCCGCTGCGATCGACTGCAAGCAGTTGGGACACCCGCCCGCCCTTGATCTGTTCGACCATCATCCGCAAAGGTTGCACCGCTTCGTCGCTGTTCGGTACGTGCCCACCGCGGCCATCCATCGTGGCCACGAACAGGATGTCCCAGTGCTCGATCGCCTGCGTTGATTCCTCCAGCAGGCTACCGAAACTGCCCACCTCCTCTGGCAAACGATCAACGCAGACCGCAGGCGACAGTACGCCGCCCTCACCGCGCTCGAAGGCCGCACGTTCGGCCGGTGTCGCGTCCGCCTCAATCCCGGCTTTTGCGAACACCAACAACAGCCGCTGCGGCTCCGGCTGCTGCCGAGCCACTGCAAGGAATTCATCGAAAGTCTGCATTGATATCTTTTCCAAGAAATTGCGAAGGTTTGGAGAATACGACGACACGATCAATATCGACCGGGCCCTGACCGACGGACGGGGCCGCGGCCAACTGGAGAATGACTGGCGTTAATTGCGCGATCGACGTCTGCGCGACCAGCCGACTCAGAAACTCGAAGTAACCCGCGAGATAATTGCTGTCGTTGCAATGGTCGAGCAAAAAACGGGTTCATCAGCGTATGTTGCAGAATCTCAGTGCGGTCGGCTTCTTCATTCCTCTCGATAAGCACAGCGTCCGTAATCACTTTGTTCGGATTGCATGGCAGCGTCAACGTCTGCGTCGTCAATCCGGAACTCAACAGATCACTGACCATGTGACCGATATAGCGCGGACGATGGAACGGCACGCTGCATTACAGCGAGGCCGACAACTGGTGCAACTTCCGACGCAAACGGGACTCGAATGCGATGTAGTCGGGACGGAGGTTGGCGCCGGTCGGAATCACCGGCTTATCTTCAGGGTGCAGATTGCGTCGCCAGTAGACGTGATCGCGTAGGAAATCGACGACCAGCGATTCGAGTAGTTCATCGTTTTCGGCGTACGGCCCGAGAAAGCACGGATATAGTGCCGGGTCGTTCATCATTTCGTCCTCAACCCGGTTTGCCATCGACACGCGGCATCGTATAAATCCACACAGAGCGCAACACCCAGGGCAGGAAGACCAGCAACCATGCCAATGCGCTCGCCTGCCACCACACCAACGGGTTCGGCATCAGATCGGCCCCGACCCGCATCAGCGCGACCAGGTGCATGCCAGCGAACGCGAACGCCGCCACCGGGCCCAGCATCAGGGGGCGGCCAGAGTGGCCGGCGGTCACTCGGGTGACCATCGCAACCAACAGGCTGCCAAAAAATCCTACGACCAGCGCATGCAACGGTGCGCGGCCGAAACTGCTCACACCCTCGATCATCAGCGACGCGCTGTCGACGGCGTACAGCAGCATCGCGACAGGCAGCCAGATAAAGCCGGCGAACAGTACGATCAACAGCGGCGGCGCCTTCGCACGAGGCCACCAGCGCCACAACAGCCAGCCGAACAGGCTAGCGAGGACGAGATCGGCCGGCCAGCGCCACGCACTCGCGTCCGCCAATTCGCAGACGAGATGCAGCAGCACACCGCACCACATGACGATCAGCGCCCAGGGTGGGCGATACATTGCATAACCTGCAACGGCATTCCCGGCAAAGAACGGAAACATCCTGTGCGCGACCGTGGCATAGATCGGCAGCAGCAGACCGGCCGCCCCAATCCGGATCGACGCTTGCGCATAGGCAAGTGCGCCGCTGTGCAGCCACAGCCCAAATAGCACCAGACCGGCCAGACCCACCGCCAGCGCGAGAAAGGTCGACCACACATGGATGTCGCGCGTGCGCGCGTGGCGTATCCAACCGCTGAGCACCATCATCGCCGCGACCCATCCGGCCAGCGTGTTCAACCAGCCCAGATGCAACGCAAGCGACGATCCATGCCACGCCGCCACCAGCGTCAGGGCTTGGCCGGACAGCAACGCCAGCCCTACCGGAAGATAATGCCAACGCGTGGCCTCCTTCTGCCCCATCCAGCGCGGATACACAGTCAACAGGAAGCCGAACATAAAGGCCGGCAGCACTTGGTACTGCATCAGGAAACCATGCATCCATGCCTGAGGAAGGCCTGGCACCACTCTGGACACATAGCCCGAGAGGCTCATCCACCACCAGAGCATCGCCGCCAGCACGTTCGTTGCGCCGACGAAGAACAGTAGCCGATGCGGCGCCGCAGTCAGCGACGGCCAGCGAAAGATCGGGGAAGGCGGCAAGTTGACAGGATTTGGCATCTCAGGGGTGAAGTAGGCTCAGTGCCGCCATCCTGAGGGATGGGGCGGGCCTGTATCCATGATCTGGATCAGATTCGGCCGCATCATCACCGGACGGGGGGCGGACCGGATGCAGGCCATCAACTGGCCAACCTCGCCGGGCCTTGGAGTGTGGTGCGGCGGTCTCGCAGGCGTGATGCCTGTGAACGACGACGCACGCATCGCCAACGGCACGTTTTTACTCATAGGTTCGTGACTTAGAGAACACTCTCGGGGAAAACCGCATGAAAACGTGCGCTTTCCGCGCATACTTCTTCCCAAAATTACTGACTTATGAGCAGATCCGATCATTGCCACGCATGCCGTGCTCCGCAGTGCGGCCAACGCCACGTTCTCCGGTCGCATTGAGCGTGTGAGCCTGCGCCGGTCGGCGTAATCCGCGCGCGAAGTCAACGCTGTTTTGAAGCCTGTACGACATCTGTCTGTTTGTCGCAGCGCGACATCGTTCGGCGCTCGGCTCTGATCGCACACAGCGCGTTCATGCGGATGTCGGATTGACGATGCGCACACAGAAAAAACATGCCCACCATGACCCTTGCCATCGAACGCACGCCATGAACTGTATGGCTTTGCGACAGAGCTATCGACGTCGAAGAGCTGAGCGTCCGCCTGCCCTTCGCGCGCAAGCCTGAAAACCTGCGCGAGATGTGCGCCAGCGGCCACGAGCGCATCTACGTCGCCGAAACGGTCGAAACAACGACAGCGGCCAAAGCCAGGACCAACAGATGACACAATTTCACGGAAACCTCCGAGGGATTGATGGACGACAGTTATCGGGCCGCGGCAGGGCGGCCGGAGCGTCAGACGATCGGAGGTCGGAAGGGGCTCGAAGGGACTTCGTGCGGGACGCCGATGGCGTCGGGAATCGGCAGATCGGGCATTCGCACGTAGACCATCGGTACTGACATACTGAGAACCAGACCTGTCAGCGTGGTGGACCCGCCGCTTTGGTGCATGAGGCCGTGCGCACCGATGGTGTGGCCACCCAAGATCAGGATCACCCCCTCATCCGAGTCGCCGGCAAAGCCATGGCCGTGCCCATGAGCATCCGCCGTCACCGCCATCGCGTGTTCGGCGGCATGAAGTTCGCTGAGCTGGGCCAAGACCGGCTTGATCATCAGCCCGAGCACCAGCAGCGCCAAAACGCTGGTGCGGAGGAGTCGGGACAGCCGGGATAGGTGGGGGCGCATTCCAATCAGGGAACGCGGCAGCCGTTGGTAAGCTCAAGAGCTTCGGAGAGACGGAAGGCTTTGCCTTGGCCCGATCAATGAAAATGCCACCTGAGACTGAACGTGCCCCTCGGCACCTACTACGCACATGAAATGACTGCGGCCATGATCCCGCTGGCCGTCGCCCTCGGTCCGACCTTGGACGAGGCGCTGGTGTGACACTGAGAAAGGCTCTGTACTTCTCTGGGTTCGCGCCATTACGCTAAGCTGCGATTCGGCGCGAGAGAGCGTTTGGATTTCACGTACTCTGGCTGCGCATTTTTCTTTCTTTGGAATCTTTCAGTCGGGATTCCCGGCCCTCGCGCACAGCGCGGGTGCGTTCGACGCCACGCGCGGCATGCCGCGCAAACGTGACGCCTCACCCCTCCAGGCGCACCAAATCAACCAAGACAACCGCTCTCTGCGGTACCGACGACCCCTGCATTTTGCAGGGGTTTCGCGTTTTTCCCTTGGTCTGGACCTGTGCGGCCTGCTTCCCGGTTTGGTGTGTTGTCCACTGTCCGCAAGGCCGCTCCCAAGCCTTGCGGCAGTTGCAAGATCCAGGCTTCACCTCCGCAAACCGCTCTTTGACAGCCCGTCGACCATCAAGTCGCCGCCGAGGCAACCCGGAAATGGCGATCTTTTAGCCATTTCTGTCTGCGAGCCCAAACGTGATCGCGGACAGCACTCCGCGAAGAGGATGCCCAGGTGGCGGCCGTCGACGACCCAGTGGCCGGAGTTGAAGAACGTCGTCCAGCGTGGCGGGTTCGCCCAGCTTGACGACGACGGGTATCTTCTTCATACCCCGTCCAATCCGAACGTCACCGCGATTCGCCTGCGGCAGGCTCCCGTGAATGCATCGGCTCCCGTGCGGGCCACGTTGCCGCTTTGCATGGCGCCAGCCGTGCCGAGGTACAACAGCGTCTTGCGTTCCGGAAGCGCAAAGCATGCAACATTGTTGCGGACAATTTCGCCGCCGCCCGCGTGGTCGATCTGGCCGGCTTCCGGGCCATGAATGTGAATCGCGTCATGCGGGTTTGCTGTGGTGTTGATGATCAGATTGCCCTCGACCAGCGCGGAAGGCGCCGAGTTCAGGCAGATCGCGCATCCCCCAAGATTGACCACCGCATTGTTGCGGATCGTCACGTTCCGGAACACTTCGGCCACATCCCCGTGTCCATTCGTGATCGATATTCCGAAACACGATGGCGCCGATGTCTGCTGATAGATGCGATTGTTCTCGATGATGAGACCATCGACGATGCCATGCACCGTCAGGTTACCCCCCATGCACTGGCCGCTCACGATTGAATTGTTGAGAAAAGTATTCCCGCGCAGCGTCGCATTGGTCATATTGCTCAGATACATTCCGTGATCCAAGGCGCTGCCGGAGAAATTGTTGTTGTCGATGATGTTCCCTTCGAACAATGAATTGTTGAAGGTGCCGAGCACGCCCATGCCGGTATTCCGCGTGAGCCTCGATTTGCGAACCGTGACGCGCTGGATGTCGTCATGCCCCTGGCCGTACAGTGCGATGTAGAACCCGGTGATCTCCACGTTCTCGATCAGTACATCGCTGACGGTGCCTCGCAGCCAGATCGCCTTGTTGCCTCCGCCACGCAGGCCGCCGTCGAATTTCAATCCGCGGAACACGTAGCCGCCGTCGGGGACGGTGTTTTGCCAGTCGCCGGTCTCGAATGCGAACGTCGAAGCGACATTGAGCAAAGGCGCCGCGCCCGTTCCATAGGCAGCGAAAGTCAGCGGCGATTCCGCATCGGTGTTGCGATTGTCCAGACGGACGATCGACGTCCAGTTCCACGCACCACCACGATTGAACAGCAGCCGCGAACCCGCCGGAAGCGTGTTCACGTTGATGCCGGTCAAGGTCTGCTTTGGCGCTGCCTCGCTGGTTCCGGCGTTGGCGTTGTTGCCCGGTACGCAGCCAGCGCTCGCGCCAACCTGACAGTCGGAAAAATAGTAGGTCGCACCATCCGCAGGGCCACGCTCCGCAGTCGATGTCCATGCGGGCAAGGGCGCTTCGCGATACAACTGTTCCCGGTCCTCGCAACTCGCGGCATTGCGGGCGGAAGCAAGATCGCGAATAGCAGCCCTGCGGCATCGTAGTGTGTCGGACACTTTGTACTGGGCGCGCACCGTGTTTGCATCATGACGGGCTGCTGCCGTCGCGCCCAACTGGGACGTGTCTTCCTTGGCAGCGAATGGTTCTCTACTTTCCACCGCTGGCATGGATGTTTGCTGCATCCGATGTGCGGCATAGGTGACGGCAATCAAGGCGATGCTGAGCACAGCGACAGAGAGCAGCCTGTATCTGACATTGATCGATGGGGGCATTGTCAAACTCCGGTTGTGTGTCAATGCGATGGCCTTGCGTGCCCCCAAGCACTGCGACCCAAGCAGGTGAAGCATGCAGCGGCACGACGCGAGATATCTAGGTCACCTTGTGCGAGCGGATCAAATGCGACGACGAACGGTCGGGCTGCCTGGCATGCGACCTTCGTACAGTTGTCGTCCTCGGAATGACTTCCAGGAAGCATCGGATGACCTCATGCAGGGCTTCAGACCACGCATTTCCACGAATCGATGAGGCGGAAAAGATCCATCGGTCCCATCAGATACAAGGCCTCTCCGACGACAGCAGGTGCAGGCAAATCCCCGGTTCATCGTCGGGGTCGGTGAGGTTTTCGACCGGTTTCAAGCCGTCGGAGGTCAGACGCATCAGCAGGCAGGTACTGCAGACATTCGCTACGCTGCGATTTCGCATGAGAGAGCGTTTGAATTTCACGTGCTCTGGCTGCGCCATTTTCTTTCGTCAAAGCGCGTCGGTCGGGATTTCCGGCCCTCGCGCTTTGCGCGATGGCGTTCGCCGCCACGCGCGGCATGCCGCGCAATCGTGGCGCCTCGCCCCTCTAGGCGCGCCACTGCTTTCGTTGAAGCGTTCGGTTATGCATTCCTCGAAGGATTGGCCGATTGGCCAAAGCTTGAAGGAATTCTCTCCAAGAGTGGCCATTTCAGTGCTGCCGCCCAGCATCAAACAATTGATGCACAACGTTTTTTGTATTCCATTCAAGTTTGGCCACGCCAACGCGGGCGCCAGTACTTCTCCAGAAGCTTGCCCAAGTCGGCTACTCCCCCCAAGCTCTCATCCGACTTGATGTCGGGCAGGTCACCTAACCAGATGGCGTCTGCTTCCGGCCAAGAGTGGACTTCGGAAAATGAACCTGAGCCCATTACTCGACGCGACAACGTTAACCCGCATAAAGCTGCGCGCACCGGTTTGATGCGTCCGCACCGCATCGCCTTCAGATGCAATGCGACACATCTGCTGCAGGCACCGAAGGTGATCGAGGCAATGGTCCCGCAGGCCACAGCCCTCGATCCGACCCTGGACGCGGCGCAGGTAACGTGGCGATGAATCAAGTAGAGCAAGTCTGGGACCCGTTGTTCCCGGCCGACCTGCAACGGCTGGTCCGCCTGCTGGTCGAGAAGGTCATCGTGACCGTGATCACCCCGGAACTGCGGCGGCTGCAATGCGTCAACATTGTGTTTCCTATGACAGCGCGACTCATAGCGACTGCAGGAACGCCACAAGATCGGCTTTCTCCGCGTCGCTGAGCATCAACGGCTTCAGCATCACGTTTTCGTGGTGGCCGGGTTCTGCCGAGTCCTTGAATTCGGAGTAGTGATCGACCACGTCGGCGAGGGTCGCGAAGCGGCCGTCGTGCATGTAGGGCGCGGTCTTGCCGATACCAGCCAGAGAGGGCGTTCGGAAGCTGTTGAGAAGCGCGAAATCCGGTCGGACGTATCGTGTGTGGTCGATGCGGCCCAGCGCGTCATTGTGCCGGCCAAGCAGGTTGAACGGACTGGCGAGAAGCGCCGCGACGCCCGCATGGCGGTCGTCGTCGTCGATCGCGGATTGGCTGCGCAGACGGATATTGTGGAATTCGCCGTCGCTGAGGGTTCTACCGTGGTGGCAGAACGTGCACTGGCCCTTGCCGACGAAGAGGCGGAACCCGCGCACCTCGCTGTCCGAGAGTGGGACCGGCGATGCGCCGAAGCCCGAGTTCGGGTCTGGATGTCGCGCCAGCGCGAAGAATCGCGACTCCGGCTGCGGAATCCCGCCCACGAACGCGGCGATGCCTTTCGCCGCGTTGACGAAAGCATCGTCGATCTCCTGCCGACTCCCCGGGGGTAGATGCGCCCACCAGTCGCGACAATCCGCAGCGGTTTCGCACGGCGGCGCGGCGGCGCGCAGCGTCTTCGGCAGCGGCCCAAAAGCCCGACGGTAGGCCTCGTCGAGCTTCGGCGTTTCGACGATGCGGCGCAGGAACGTGGCGCGGAACAGATCGAATTCGTGCTCGCTCTCGACCACGCGCAGGACCTGCCCCCACAGCGAGTCGGCTCGCCCGCTCCAGCCCATCCACAGCGCACCGCGCAGATTCCACAGCGGCGGCGTGTTGCGGATGCCCCGATCCGGGGTCGCGCGGCCGTCGGTCCAATGGCGCCGCGGATCGTGGCAGGACGCGCACGACCGGGTGCGCTCGCGCGAAAGCGCCGGCTCGAAAAACGCCGCACGCCCGAACTCGATCGCACGCGGATCGTCGGCATGGCGGTTCGACGCGGTGGTGTCCGCGCTTTCGTCCCGCAGCATCTCGCGCATCCTGACGATGTCCTCGGGCTGCAGCCCCGACGCGGCGTCGACCCGGTCGGCCGCCGTCGCGCAGGAAATCAGCAACAGGCTACAGATCCATAGTCGCCTGAGCGCGTTCCACGATCGATCCATTCCGACTCCCGATATCGAAGTAGATTTCCCAGGTTCCCGGCATGTGGAATCGCAGCCCTTCCACGCACCAGCGCTGTCCCTCGCCGCACCTGCGCACGGTCGGCACATAGGCCATGCCGTGCTCGTGTTCCGGCATGGCTCCGTGCACGTTCACTTCAACGCCCTCGCAACCGCCTTCGCATTCCAGTTCGAAGACGAGACGGTTGAACGCGCCGCGCCGAAGCTCGCCGCCCTCGAGAACCGCGATCCGGTAGCGACCGCCGTTAGACTCGATCCGCTGCGGTAGCGACGCGGCGCTCGCCGCGCTCGCCGCCGCGAACCCGGCCAGGCAGGCGGCCAGCAGGATCTCACTTGATCTCGATTTCATCTTTCTTGTCGCTGATGCCAAACATCGAAATGAACTTGCCTTTGAGGTCGAACACCTGGCCGCGGTGGTTGCCGAAGTCCATCACGAACAGACGTCCGTGACGGTCGATGGTCAGACCCTTGGGCTTGTAGAACTCTCCGGGACCGACGCCCCACGCTCCCCATCGGGTCAGATACTTGCCGTCGGCGTCGAACTTGCGGATCGAGTTGGTCGCCGTGTCCGAGACGAACACGTCGCCGTTAGCGGCGACCGCGACCCCGAACGGGGTGACGAACTGGTCGTTGCGCTCGCCCGGACCGCCCCACGAGAACAGGAACTTCCCTTCCGGCGTGAACACCTTGACCTTGAACGCGTACTCGTCGACCACGTACACCCGTTTGCCGTCCGGCGAGACGTCGATGTCGAGCGGCTTGACCAGTTGCGCCGGACCGTCGCCCTTCTCACCCCACGAGTTCAGGATCCGCATGTCGGCATCGACGACGTGGATCCGGCTGAGCGCGGGGTCGAGTAGCAGGATGCGGCCATCGGGCAAACGCGCCATCGCGCTGGGCTCGCCGACCTTCGCTTCGCGGTTCGCCCCGAGCATGCCTTCGCCGCGGCGCAACGACACCGCACGCACGAATTTGCTGTCCCCGGTGCCCATCAGGGTGCCGGGTTTGCCCTCCACGGTCTCGGCAGTCGAAGTCCTGACATCGTGCCGCAGTGAGAACTGCTGCACCCGGAGGTTGCCGCGATCGCTGACCAGGATCGACTCACCCGTCCGGTCGAGCAGCAGACCAGACGGCTGGATCAACCGACCCGGCTCCTTGCCGCGTCCGCCGACCCGGGTCACGAACTCGGGACGCATCGGCCTGCCGGGCTCCGGAATCTTGAACACCAGCACCGAGTGCGTATCGGGCTCGGAGATGGCGAGGATGTCGCTGGCGGAAACATCGGGGCGTGCGCCATAGTGGAAACGGGTGGCCTTGTCCCACCACGCGGTCTCGTTGGTGTCGACGACCTTGGCCCGGATCGCAACCATGCCGAACAGCTGGCAGCGATTCTCGATCGGCTCGCACACCACCACCTCGCGGCCGGACGGCGAAACGCCGATCGCGCCCGGATAGTGCACCCGGCCGTTGCCTTCGTGTGCGGTCGGCGGATGCCGTGCCCATTGGAACAGGAAGGTGCCGTCCTCGGCGAAGACCTGCACTCTGTGATTGATCTGATCGGCGACGAACAGTTTGCCGTCGGCCATCGACAGATCAATCGGCGTGGCCAACTGCCCGCCGTACGAGCCCCAGCCCTTGCCGATCTCGTAGAATCCGCCGTGCCGCATTTCGCCGGCGACGAGGCGATCATTGCCGGCATCAGCGATGGCTATGAAATCGCCGCGAGCGGCGATCCCGTGCGCGATCCTGAGCGGTATTCCCCCGACCGACACCGGGACACGCACAACCTCGCCGGTTTCGAGATCAAGCATCAGCACCGCGTCGGCATGCTCGTCGGTGATGTAGGCCTTTCCGGCCGAAACTGCGACATCGGCCGGGTCGCTCGCCGGCAGCGGATAAATCCGCTCGACCGCGAACGATTCGGACAGCGCGAACAGACGGGCGCGACCAGACTCCACCGCGTAGATGATGCCCGTCTCGCGCGCGTAATGGATGCCACGGAAACGATGACCTTCGCCCTCGAAGCGTTTCGAGGCCAGCAGTCGGCCGTCGCGGGCATTGAAGATCGCCAACTGCGGTGCAGCGCTGGCCGATACCAAGAAGCGATCATCGTCGAGAAAGGTCACGCCCTCGATTGCCCCGAGCAGACCCTCGGTATCGTAGGCTCGCGAAACGATTTCCATCCTCGGCGAGATCACATTGGGATACCGCAGCTCGTCGGGCTCGGCGATCTTGCCCGCCTGCGCGACGCCTACCAACGAAACCGCAGCCGCCATCAACCATACGCCCGCTATCCGCCTGTCCATGGGACCTCCTTGCTGACCATCGTTGCTGCGAAGGCACCGGCATGCCTCGATCCGGCGATGCCGCGTTGTTCCGCGTCGCCATCCGCATGGCGCCGGAAAACAGAGAGGGTGAGTTCGGTCGCGATGCCGCCCCCGCTCTGCCTCAGGAACGCGGCGTGGTGAGCATTGACGGACGTGGGCGACCGCATCCGGCATCGGGCGAAAGCGGCATCCGATGCAGCAGGGTGAGACTGCGCGAAAGACGGTTGAGGACGACGCACGAGCGGGGCCGCGATCCTTTGGCGGTCGCGACCGGGCGGTGGCCTGACTTCCCGCAGAGCATCCATGTTCCAAACCCGAGAACCGAACAAACGGATGTCACCCGTTGTCCAAGTATCTTTGAGGGAAACTTGAAGTCTCCGCCCCCTTCTTCGCGCTTGTCAATAGCCGGTCGTCGGCTGCGAATTGGAGCGAAACAGCGCAGAGAACAATTGAATCCGAGGTCTGCTGCGGACGTCAGGAGGCTGTCGCCCTGCTGGGTGACGGCGCCGTTTGCCAAGACTTGGTATGGGTTAAAGGCATGTGCGCATGCTGCACAGTTGGCCGCGGTACTCGCCATTCCTCTACGCTACGTTTCAAGATTAGAGCGCGTTTGGAATTTCCGTGCTCCAGGCGCGCCATTTTCCTTCTTTGGAATCTTCAGTCGGGATTCCCCCGGCCCTCGCGCACAGCGCGAGTGCGCTCAAGTCCGCGCGTGGCAGTGCCACGCAAACGCGGCTTTCGCCCCTCCAGGCGCGCCACTACTTTCATTGAACCACTCGGGCACACAGTGGCCGTCCTCCAGCCTATTCAACCGGCTGAGCGCTTGTGGTCGATGCCGGAACCCGCGCCTCGATACATCCTTGAAACATGCAGATAAAGCCACTCCAACGGATGGGCCTTGACGAACTACTAACTAAATAGTACTAATGCCGCCGTAGACACAGAGAAGGCGTCATCCATGGCTGCACCCCATCCCACCGAAGGCGAACTGGCGATCCTGCGCGTGCTCTGGTCGCAAGCCGGGCCGACCACCGTGCGCGAGGTCCACGAAGTGCTGTCGCGCAACAAGGACACCGCTTACACCACGGTGCTGAAAATGCTGACGATCATGGCCGAGAAGGGGCTGGTGCGACGGGATGAGTCCGAGCGCAGTCATACCTATGTGGCGGTGCATGCGGAGCCGGTGGTGCAGGCTTCGCTGCTGAAGGATCTGATGCGGCGCGCATTCTCGGGCTCTGCGCTGAAGCTGGTGCAACGCGCGCTCGACGACGACAGCGCGACCAATGAGGAACTCGATGCGATCTCGAAGATGATCGCGCAGGCCAAGGCGAAGCGGAAAAGCTGATGGATCTGCTCTGGACCGCCCAGTACGGATTCGCGCCGGCACTCGCGCTGGCGCTGGTGCATTCGCTCTGGCAATGCGCGCTGCTGGCGTTGCTGGCTTCGCTGGCGCTGGCGGCTTGCGCCGATCGCAGCGCCGCGTTGCGCCACGCGATCGGCATGGGCTTCCTGCTGACGATGGTGGCGGCACCGATGCTCGGCTTCGCGAATTTCTGGCTGCAACCGGCGGTGGATGTGAATGCCGGACTGTTGCCGGCGATGTCGTCCGTGGTGTCCGATGCGGCACCGGGCCGTTTCGTGCAGCGATCCAACGGCATGGCCGGCGCGTTGACGCTGGTGTGGATGCTGGGTGTGGCGTTGATGCTGCTGCGCCACTTCGGCGGCTGGCATCTGGTCGACGCACTCGAACGCAAGCCTTTCGAATCGCTACCGCTGGACTGGCAGCACCGGCTGCGGCGCCTGCAGTCCGCGCTGGGCATTTCGCGCACCGTGCTGGTGCGGCTGGCCGACGATATCGCGTCGCCGTTCACCGCGCGCCTGTTCCGGCCGGTGATCTGGCTGCCGCTCTCGCTGCTGACGCGCCTGCCGGTCGAACAGGTCGAAGCGCTGATCGCGCACGAGCTTGCGCATATCCGTCGCCTCGACTGGTTGTGGAACGGCCTGCAATGCGCGATCGAATCGCTGCTGTTCTTCCACCCGGGCGTCTGGTGGCTGAGCCGGCGCATCCGTCAGGAACGCGAGCACGCCTGCGACGATCTTGCGGTGATGGCGTGCGGGAACGCCATCGCCTTGGCCGAGGCGCTCACCGAACTCGAGCGCCATCGGCATCCGCTCCCGCGTCTCGTACTCGCAGCCGATGGAGGCTCACTCATGCAACGCATCACCCGATTATTGACCGGCGCAAGCCCGGGTTCGCGCTGGCGCTTGCCGGCGGGCATCCTGGTCCTGCTCGCTTCCGGCGGCCTGCTCGCCACCCAGCTCAACAGCTCGCGCCATTCGCTGCCCGGCATCCGCATCGAGTCGTCGACCAGCGGCGCGCTGGGGCCCGGCGACGAACGCGAAATCACCGTCACCGGCCTCGACGGCGAGCGTTACTACCGCGCCAGCGTCGACGCGGACGGCAAGCTGACCGAGCTGTACAGGAAGGACGGCAAGGTGCAGCCGATCACCGCGAACGTGCGCTTCTGGATCGACGAAATGGCGCGCATCAGCGTGCCGCCGCCGCTGCCGCCGGCGCCGCCCATGCCGCCTTCGCTGGCCGAACTGCCGATGCCGCCCCTACCACCCCCGCCGCCGGAAATCTCCGAGTCGACCGCGTTCAAGGACATCCTGCGCCTGGTGGCGGCCGACGCCAGAGTCACCGCAACGCTGGGCACGCCCATCACCCTGGCTCCCGATTCGGTGCACGGCGATCTGCGCCTCTCCGGCCCGAACGATGCCGATGGCGAGGCTGCGTTGCGCTTCGATCTGGGCGGACCGAAGGGCCGCGGCAAGGTGCTCATGCAAGCCGAACGCGCCGATGGCGTGTGGGCGCTTTCGAACCTGGAGCTGCGCCCGGCAGCGCGATGATGTTTTTTTTCGACTACGAATACTAATTGCTTAGTAGACAACGACTGCGGCCCCGCCGCCCTACACCGGAACACTGGAATCAACATGACCAAGAAAAACCTGCTGTCGCTCGCCCTGCTGTTCTGCCTGTCTCCCATCGGCAGCGCGCTCGCCCAAGGCCAACCGCCATCCGCACCCATCGATGCCGCGGGACGCCATGCGGTGATCGAATCGCTGGCCGGGCAGCTGCAATCGAAATACGTGTTCCCGGATGTCGCCAAGCGTCTCTCCGACGCGCTCATCGCCAAGGACGCCGCGGGCGGCTATGCCAAGGCGACCAGCACCGAAGCCTTCGCCGAGGCGCTGTCGAAGGACATGCGCGAACTGGGCAAGGACGGTCATTTCCAGGTCGATTTCGCCCCGGGCGCCAACCCGCGTCCGTCATCGGCGACGCCGAGCGCGGCGGATCTGGAAGCGATGCGCAAGGAAATCGCGGGCATGGCCTTCGGCATCCAGCGCGTGGAACGTTTGAGCGGCAATGTCGGTTATCTGGAAGTACGCGGCTTCGGGCCTGCCGACATGGTGGGCGAGGCGTTCTCCGCGGCGATGGCGCTGCTGTCGGGCACCGACGCGCTGATCCTGGACCTGCGCCGCAACGGCGGCGGCGAACCCGAAAGCGTGGCCTATCTGCTGAGTCATTTCTTCGCCTCCGGCGACATGCGCCACCTCAACGACATCTACTCGCGCCCGGAGGACACGACCCGGCAATACTGGACGCTTCCGGCGGTCGGCACGCGCTACACCAAGCCGGTGTACGTGTTGATCTCGCCGCGGACGTTCTCCGGCGGCGAGGAATGCGCCTACGATTTCCAGACCCAGAAGCGCGCCACGCTGGTGGGCGAAACCACCGGCGGCGGCGCCAACCCGGGCGAGGATTTCGCGCTGGGGCACGGTTTCGTGGCCTTTATCCCGACCGGACGCGCAATCAATCCGATCACGCGCACCAACTGGGAGCATGTCGGCGTGAAGCCGGACATCGCGGTGCCGGCGGCGGATGCGCTGAAGACCGCGCACGCGGCGATCCTGAAAACGCTGATCGCGGAGAACAAAGAACCGCAGGCGATCGAGTATCTGCAGCGCATGCTGAAACAGGTGGAATCCGGTGTGGCCGAAACGCCGGTGTATTCGATGCGACGCTGAGCTGCGATGCGCATCGCGATGCGTCCATCGCCCAGCGATTGAAACAGGAACGCCCCGGCGATGACCAGGGCGTTCCGTTGTGCGTTGTGCGCTTCAAAGGATCAGAAAAAGGGTCAGGTTCAATTCCCGGCGTCAATTCCATTGAGATCGCCTATGGCATTCACATTGACAACCGTCTTTCAGAGGAATCAGCCAAGGTTCGCTTTCGCAGTAGGCGTCACACATCGTGCATAAAAGGATCATTGGCTGCGGGACGCATAGCGCAGTGAGTGATGTCAGCGTAGGCTCAAGCCACGGATCGCAGGATGTCAGGCAAGAAAGTCGCCTCATGCGGGATCGCCTTCGCTTTCCATTGCACGATCCGTTTTTACGGGCCATTTCGGCGGGCAGGTCAGCCCGCATCGTCATTCACATCATGGACAAGGATCGTACGATGAAACTCAGTATCAATCCCCTCGCTATCGCTGTGGGCGCCTCGCTGCTATGCGCCGCTCTACCCGCTTTTGCCGGTGAATTCCGCACCACCACCAGACCCATCGACGGACAATATATCGTCGTACTCAAACCGCAGGCTGCCAGCCTGGCGGGCGAGCCCGGCCGCGTGGATCGCGTCCCGGTGGCCGCGAAAGCAATCGCCGCGCAATATCGCGCCAGCCTGATCCGCAGCTTCGACCGCGTGCTGCGCGGTTTCGTGGTGAAAGCCGATCGCAACGCCCTGGCCGCGCTGTTGGCCGATCCGCGCGTCGCCTACGTAGAACAGGACGGCATCGCCACGCCCAGCACCATACAGATCGGTCCGACGTGGGGACTCAACCGCATCGATCGGCGCCTGCTGCCGCTGGACAACTGGTACACCTACGACACCACGGGGGCCGGCGTACATGCCTACGTGATCGATTCTGGCCTCAACGTCACGCATACGGAATTTACCGGTCGCGTCGGCGCCGGCGCCGACTTCGTGGGCGGCGGCGTCAACGATTGCAACGGGCATGGCACACACGTGGCCGGCACCCTCGGTGGCACGACATACGGCATCGCAAAGGCCGTGACCATCCATCCGGTACGTGTGTTCGGCTGCAGCGGCGGCTCGCCGTGGTCGACGATCATCGCGGGCATGAACTGGGTCGCCGCCAACCACATCTCGCCGGCGGTCGTGAACATGAGCCTGGGCGGCGGCGGCAATACGTCCGCCGATGCGGCGGCCGCGAACCTGCACACCACGCATGGCATCACTGTCGTCGTCGCAGCGGGCAACAGCAACGCCGATGCCTGCGGCTTCTCGCCGGCGCGCGAGCCCTTGATGATCACGGTCGGGGCCACGGACGCCAACGACGCACGCTCGATCTGGCTATTCGGGCAAGCCTCGAACTGGGGCACCTGCCTCGACTGGTTCGCGCCCGGCAGCAGCATCACCTCCGCATGGATCGGCAGCAACACGGCCACGAACACGATCGACGGCACGTCGATGGCCTCCCCGCACGTGGCCGGCGCGGCCGCGCGCTACCTGCAGACCTATCCGACAGCGACTCCTGCGGCGGTCAGAGCCGCGTTGCATTGGGCCAACAACGTCTTCGGCGTCACTCCGTTCTGGCCGGGCGTGTCCAACCGCGGCACGGGCTCGCCGAACGAACTGATGCATTACGGCTCGCTCAACGACGGTTACAACGACGGCGACCCCCACATCAAGACCGTCAACGGCCTGTATTACGATTTCCAGACCGGCGGCGAATTCGTCGCGCTGCGCGGGCAGGGCATGGAATTCCAGACCCGGCAGCGACCGGTGCCCAACCTCGACTGGGTGAGCGTCAACACCGCCGTCGCCGCGCGCGTGAACAATTATCGCGTGACCTGGCAGCCCGGCGACGGCATCACGCCGGATCCGTCCGGCCTGCAGCTGCGCATCAACGGTGTGGTCACGTCGCTGCCGTCGGGCGGCATCGCGCTGGGCGTCGGCGGCAAGGTGTCGCCGGTGGGCAGCAACGGCATCATCGTCGACTTCCCGGACGGCACGAAGATGACCGCCAACGCCAACTTCTGGCCCTACGGCAACGTCTGGTATCTCAATGTCCGTGGCTACAACACGATGGCGACCGACGGCATCATGGGCGTGCTCAAGCAGAACGAATGGCTGAGCCAGGGCTTCTCGGACAAATGGCGCGTGAACAAGGACACGAGCCTGTTCGACTACGCCCGGGATGTCACCCCGGACAAGTTCGTCAGCCCGCCATTCCCGCTGGAGAAGATTCCGCCGATGGATCCCCGCAACGTGGAATTGGCCAGACAGGTCTGCGTGCGCATCAAGGACGAAAAACTGCTCAAGGACTGCCTGTTCGACGTCGGCACCACGGGCGATCCGGTCTTCGCCGAGGGTGCGGCACAGGAAGCCGAATTGAAAGACGCCATCAAGAATCCCTGACGTCGCAGCAACCGGGGACTTGCCTCGCTTGGCCAGTCCAACGCAAGTCGTCATGACGCATCGTGTGCGACGAATCCATCGCTCGCTCGAAATCGGAAAACGAAAAACGCCCCGGCGATGGCCGGGGCGTCTTGCTGTGCGTAACGCGCTTCAAAGGATCAGAAGGTGATGTTCCAGCTGTCGATCTTGCCGGTCGCACCGAAGCCGAAGTCGTTCACGCGCAACTTCCAGGCGCCGTTGAGCGCTTCGCTCGACAGGTTCACCGTGTAGGTCGCGTTGACGTTCGCGGCAGTGTCGAACATGTTGCTGTTCTTCAAGGTGTAGACCGAGCCGTCCGGCGCCACCAGCGACACCGTGAGCTGGCCGCGGTTCGGATGGACGATGCTCACCGCCACTTTCGCGTTCGACGGCGCATTGCCGGTGCGTCCGCTCACCGCGATGCTGCTGGTGACTGTGGTGTTGTCGGGAATCGCGACATCCGCGTCGTTGGTGTACGTCTGCGCGCCGCCGCCGGTGCCGACCGTGACCGATCTGGTGATCGCGTGCGTCGCGCCATCATCATCGGTGACCGTGAGCTTGACCGGATACGTGCCCGCCGCGGC
>CBIHKW010000005.1:0-66166 GCA_966203835.1 uncultured Thermomonas sp. | reverse complement strand
GCGATACAGACAAAGTGTTGCGTCGATTGGTTGAATCCAAGTTACTTTCTTTGCGACAAAGAAAGTGACCCGCGCAAAGCGCGGAAGCTCTGCAGTTTTTGATTGATGCCAAGCGAAAAGCTGGACCCCGGCCTTCGCCGGGGCGACGAAGGGTGGGGTGATCCCGTCGACTAAAGGCGGCTCACCGCCCCAACGGTAACCCCCGATACGCCTTCACCGTCCGCAACACGAAACTCGAATTCACATCCGCCACGCCCGTCTGATTCAACAACCGATCCAGCAGAAACCGCGAAAAATGCTCGAGATCGCGCACCACCACATGCACCAGATAATCCATGTCCCCGGTCAGCGCATGACACGCGACCACCTCGTCCCACTCGTTGACGAAGCCGGCGAACGCGGCCACCGCCTCGGCGTCGTGACGCGCCAACTGCACGCGGACGAAGGCCTGCAGGCCCAGGCCCAGGCGTTCGGGGTCCAGTTCGACGCGATAGCCGGCGATCACGCCCTCGCGCTCCAGGCGCTGCACGCGGCGCAGGCAGGCCGAGGGCGACAGATGCACGCGCTCGGCCAGTTCTGCGTTGGTCTGGCGGCCGGCGCGCTGCAGTTCGGCGAGCAGCAACAGGTCGATGCGGTCGAGGTCTACGGCAGGCATGAAATTGCTCTGATTGTCTGAATGGCGCAACTTTATTGCAGATTTGTCCGCAATGCATGCAATCAAGCAAGCCCGTTGCGCCGAAAGGCGCCTACAGTGGGTGTCTCGCCCGCCCGCACCGGATTCGCCATGAATACTTCCCCGCAGCGCGTCGAACACCAGATGACCGACAAGGGTTACGTGCCGCTCTACGCCACGGGCGTGGTCGAGCAGCCGTGGGGCAGCTACACGCGCACCGATCACGAGGTCTGGGCGACCCTGTTCGAACGCCAGCAACAACTGCTGGTCGGCCGCGCCGGCAGCGAGTTCCTGCGCAGCCAGCGCGCGATGGGCATGTCCGCGCACGAGATCCCGAAATTCGACGATCTCAACCGCATGCTCCGCGCCGCCACCGGCTGGGAGATCGTCGGCGTCGAGGGGTTGCTGCCGGAGCTGGTGTTCTTCGAGCACCTCGCCAACCGCCGCTTCCCGGTGACCTGGTGGATCCGCAAGCCGGAGCAGCTCGACTATCTGGCCGAACCCGATCTGTTCCACGACCTGTTCGGGCATGTGCCGCTGCTGATGAATCCGGTGTTCGCCGACTATATGGCCGCCTACGGCCGCGGCGGCGTGAAGGCGCATGCGCTGGGCCCGGAAGCGCTGGCGAATCTCACCCGGCTGTACTGGTACACGGTCGAGTTCGGCCTGATCCGCGAAGCCGACGGCCTGCGCATCTACGGCGCCGGCATCGTCAGTTCCAAGGGCGAAAGCATTCATTGTCTGGAAAGCGCGTCGCCGAACCGCATCGGTTTCGATCTGGAGCGGATCATGCGCACCCGCTACCGCATCGACAGCTTTCAGAAGACCTATTTCGTCATCGACAGCTACGAGCAGCTGATGGACGCCACCCGTCCCGACTTCACGCCGATCTATGCGCGGCTGGCCGAACAGGCGTCGGTGCCGGCCGGCGGCGTGCTCGATACCGACACCGTGCTCCATCGCGGCACCGGCGAGGGCTTGCCCACCGACGCGGACGTCTGAGCGCGTCGGGCCGTCATGTCCATGCGGCTTTCAGTGCTCGACACGGCCATCCCGCCGCCGGTCGCAATGTTGTTGACCGGAGCCGCGATGTGGGCGGTCGCGCAGACGCTGCCTGTATTCGCGTATGCACTGCAGTGGCGCGCGCCCATCGCGATCCTGGTCGGTATCGTCGGGCTGGTCTGCAATCTCCTGCCGAAGCTGCGCTTCCGACGCATCGGCACCACGGTCAATCCGATGCATCCGCAGGCCACCCGGCATCTCGTCACCGACGGGCTGCACCGTTACAGCCGCAATCCGATGTATCTCGGACAACTGCTGCTGCTCATCGCCTGGGCGATCTTTCTGGGCAACGGCCTTGCCATGGCGTTTCCGGCGCTCTTCGGGCTGTACATCACCCGTTTCCAGATCCTGCCGGAAGAACGCGCGCTGGCCGCGCGTTTCGGCGACACCTACGCGACCTATCGTCGCGAGGTGCGCCGGTGGCTGTAGGCAGATCGGACACCGGCCACGCTGCAATATCGTCCTATCGACGCAGAGCTGCCGGTCTCCTGCGGATGTGACCGCCGCCGCAGGTTTGGCGATGGCGCGCCATGCCGCGATACTGGACGGCCTCCGGAGCGCGTCCGCGGAACCGATCGATGAACCACACCCTGCAAGTCAAACTGCTCGATGCCCGCTTCGGCGACGCATGGCCGCTGCCGGCCTACGCCACCGAGGCCAGCGCCGGGCTGGATCTGCGCGCGGCGCTGGATGCCCCGTTGAACCTGGCGCCCGGCGACGCCGCGCTGGTGCCGTCGGGGCTGGCCATCCACATCGGCGACCCGGGCTTGTGCGCGGTGGTCCTGCCGCGCTCGGGACTGGGCCACAAACACGGCATCGTGCTGGGCAACGGCACCGGCCTGATCGACGCCGATTACCAGGGTCCGCTGATGATCAGCGTCTGGAATCGCGGCCGCGAGCCCTTCGTGATCGCCCCGGGTGACCGGATCGCGCAACTGGTCATACTTCCGGTGGTGCGCGCGAGCTTCGAGGTCGTGGATACTTTCGTCGACAGCGCCCGGGGAGCGGGCGGCTTCGGTCATACCGGGGTGGCGTGAAGCGCAGCACAGCGAACGACGCGGCGGCGGTACGGCGCACGCTCGGCACACCCGGCCGTTTGGCGGCCGGCAACAGCAAGACGGCAAAGAGACGACACCGATGAAAGACAGCATCCGCCAGCAGCTGATCCAACTCCGCCCCGCGATGAAGCCGCTCGCGATCCTGTGCGGGCTGCTCGCGCTGTGGCTGGGCTGGAGCGGCGTCGCCCAGTTCCGCGACAGCGACCGCCGCAGCGAGCTGGAAGCCACTCGCGACAGCGGCGTGCAGTTGGTGCATCAGGCCTTGCTGCAGCAGCAGAAGCGTCTCACCGAAGCGCTTGCGCAGCCCACGGTCCAGAACGCGCTGGCGACGGCGGATTTCGCCAGCGCCGGCAAGGTCATCAGCGCCGGCTGGCCGAATGTCTCGAAGGTGCAGGTACTGGCGCCGGGTCTTGAAGCCGCTTACGCCGATCTGCCCAAGGGCGGTTACGGCCGTCTGGCGGTATTGGAATCGGCGCTGGTGGAGAAGAAGGTCCGCACCTGGGTGATCCGCGACCTCGGCAAGCCGCAGTTGGCGCTGGCTGCGCCGGCGAAGACCGGCGATCGTGTCGTCGGCGTGGTCTACATCCAACTGCCGTTCACCGAGCTGACCTCGGGCCTGGACACCATCGGCATGGGCGGCGACACATACCTCGGTTTGCGTCAGGGCGGGGTGACCCTGTGGGAACGCGGCGATCAGGGCTATGCCGACGGCGCCGAGCGTCTGGCCACTGCGGTCGGGGACTCCGGGTTGCGTCTGGTCGCGGCCACGTCGCCGCCGCCGACCCAGGCGCTCGGCATGGGCGCGGTGACCTCGCTCATCGCCGCCGTGATCTTCATTTTCCTGGTCTACGTGACCTGGCGGATCTGGCACCTGCGGGCGGACGAGCAAGCGGTCGACACCTCGCCGACCCTGCTGGAAGCCGTCGCCAACGAGGCCGACGCCGCTGCCGCCGCACCGGCGCTGGAGATCAGGGAGCAGCCGAAAGCGAAGCCGGTGCTGATCGACAGCAGCATCTTCCGCGCCTACGACATCCGCGGCGTGGTCGGCAGCACCCTGGACCGCAACGTCGCCGAACTGATCGGCCATTCGGTCGGTTCGCTGATGCAGGAAAAGGATCTGCGCGACATCGTGGTCGGCCGCGACGGCCGGCTGTCCGGCCCGGAGATGGTCGAGGGTCTGGTCGCCGGTCTGCGCAAGGCCGGCGTGAACGTGATCGACATCGGCATGGCGCCGACGCCGGTGATCTATTTCGGCGCCTATCACCTGCGCACCGGCTGCTGCATTTCGGTCACCGGCAGCCACAATCCGCCGGATTACAACGGTTTCAAGATCGTGATCGGCGGCGAGACGCTGTACGGCGAGGCGATCACCGACCTGCATGCGCGCGTCGCCGAGAGCCGTCTGCACGTGGCGGCGCACCTCGGCAGCCTCAGCGAGAGCGACATCAGCGCCGACTACGTCCAGCGCATCGCCTCGGACGTGCAGCTCGGGCGCCGGCTCAAGGTGGTGGTGGACGCCGGCAACGGCGTGGCAGGCGAGATCGGCCCGCGCGTGCTGGAAGCCATCGGCGCCGAGGTCGAGGAGCTGTACTGCGAGATCGACGGCACCTTCCCGAACCATCATCCCGATCCCAGCGAGCCGCACAATCTGCAGGATCTGATCCGGATGGTGCAGCGGCTGGACGCCGACCTGGGCATCGCCTTCGACGGCGACGGCGACCGCCTGGGCGTGGTCACCCGCGACGGCGAGAACATCTACGCCGACCGCCTGTTGATGCTGTTCGCCGCCGACGTGCTGGAACGCAACCCGGGCGCGATGATCGTCTACGACGTGAAATGCACCGGGCGCCTGTCGTCGCACATCCTGCGTCACGGCGGCAGCCCGCTGATGTGGAAGACCGGGCATTCGCTGATCAAGGCCAAGATGCGCGAAACCGGCGCCGAGCTGGCCGGCGAGATGAGCGGCCACTTCTTCTTCGCCGAACGCTGGTACGGGTTCGACGACGGCATCTACGCCGCCGCGCGGCTGCTGGAAATCCTCGCGACCGCCCCGGAGCTGCCGGACGACGTGCTGCACGCGCTGCCCAAGGGCGTGTCGACTCCGGAAATCAAGGTCGATGCGCCCGGCGGCGATCCGCACGGGTTCGTGGAGCGTTTCCGCGAAGGCGCTTTCTTCGAGGGCGGACGGCAGTCCACCATCGACGGTCTGCGCGTGGACTGGCCGGATGGCTGGGGTCTGGTGCGGGCGTCCAACACCACCCCGGTGCTGGTGCTGCGTTTCGATGCCGACAACGCCGCAGCGCTGGCGCGGATCCAGGCGGTGTTCCGCGAACGTTTGCTGCAGCAGAAACCGGATCTGGTGCTGCCGTTCTGAACATGCCGATCGCAAGCCTGTAGAGCGGCCTTCAGGCCGCTGCTCCGATGAGAATGTGTCGCGCTTCAGCGGCCTGAAGGCCGCTCTACAGGGTTTTGGGGGGATGCGCCCCCGGCGCTCGCTCAGCCGCCGGTGACGGGCGCGGGCGCCGCAGTGCCCTGCGGGTTCTTCAGCACGCGATACCGCGACAGCGCTTCCTGGAACTCGGCGTTGAGCGCGGCGCGTTCGGTTTCCTGGCGCTGTTTCAGCGCGCGTAGCCCCTGCAGTTCGGCGTGCTGGGTCAGGATCTTCCTGCGCAGCAGATTGCTGACCGGCTTGGATTCCAGTTCCAGCGCATTGGCCTGGCGCAGCAGGCTGACCAGACTGTTGTGCAGATTCACCAGCGCCAACTCGGAGCCCTTCAGCGACTCCTCGACCAGTTCGAAACGGTTGTTGAAAGAGCGTTTCAGCTCTTCCTCGGTGTCGTAGGAGACCACCATCGCCATCTCGCGCCGGGCGCGCTGGGCATCGGCCTTGAGCTTTTCTTCTTCGACAATGGCGCGGGCACGTTCTTCGACGGTCATTTCGCGACCGAGCCGGTTCACGCTGGTGCCGGTCCTGGTGTCGAACTCGGTGCGTTGGCGGCCTACCGCCGACGCCGGCAGCGCATCGCTGCAGACCCGGCGCCCACCCTCGTCCCAGCAGTAGAGTTTCCGTTCCTTGGGTTTCTGCTGGGCGCTCGCGATCGAAGCCACGCCCAGCGCGAGGCCGACGGCGAGCAGCGTCATGCTCCAGCGATTCGACACCGTTTGTGGAAACATTCGCGGATACATCTCAGGCCTACCCCCCGGTCGGCGCGTCTTGGGTTGAAATGCGGCAGCCGTAACGGCCCCGGTAGGCCAAAAGACGCTCGCGCTGGTCGAGAAGTTCGGCGCTTTCGCCCGCGAATGCAAGCAGATCGTCCAGACCTGCGACCGCGATCACGGGAATTCCGGATTCGGCGGTCACTGCCTGGCTTGCAGACAGCGCCGGACCGTCGGGCGCGACCTCTTGGCGGTCCAGCGCGATCACGATGCCGGCCGGGATGCCGCCGGCATCGCGGATCAGCGTCAGGGCCTCGCGGATCGCGGTGCCGGCGGTGATCACGTCGTCCACGATCAATACCCGCTTGCCCGCCAATGATGCGCCGATCATGGTGCCGCCCTCGCCGTGGGTCTTGGCTTCCTTGCGGTTGAACGCCAGCGGCAGGTCGCGGCCGCGCCGGGCGTATTCGCAGGCCAGCGCCGTCGCCAGCGGGATGCCCTTGTAGGCCGGGCCGAACAACAGATCGAAATCGAGCCCCGCCGCGTCCACCGCTTCGGCGTAACAGCCGGCCAGCGCGGCCAGCGCGCCGCCGGAGTCGAAGCGCCCGGCGTTGAAGAAATACGGACTGACACGCCCGGATTTGAGCGTGAACTCGCCGAAGCGCAGGGCTTCGACGCGCAGCGCGAGCTGCAGGAAACGGGTGCGGTGGTCGGTCACGGGCGTGCGTCGCGGCGGGGAGGCCGCGATGATAAACCCGCGGTCGACAGCCGGTCCGATCCGCGCTCCGTCGGCCATGCAAGCCGGCGCGAATCCGTTACTCTTGCCCGATCCCGTTCCGACACGGCAACCCCGGTTTTTCATGCGCATCATCAGCTTCAACGCCAACGGCCTGCGTTCCGCGGCCACCAAGGGATTCTTCGACTGGTTCCGCGCGCAGGACGCCGACGTGCTCTGCGTGCAGGAGACGAAGGCGCAGGAGCATCAGCTCCACGTGCCGGAGCTGCTCCCGGACGGCTACCAGGCGTTCTTCAAGGACGCCATCACCAAGAAGGGCTACAGCGGCGTCGGCATCTACAGCCGCAGGCCGCCGGACGAAGTGCGCACCTCGCTGGGCTGGGCGCCGTTCGACGATGAAGGTCGCTACATCGAAGCCCGCTTCGGCAATCTCAGCGTGGTCTCGTTCTACATCCCGTCGGGATCGTCCGGCGACCTGCGCCAGGGCTTCAAGTTCGAAGTGATGGAGTGGCTCAAGCCCATCCTCGACGAATGGCTGCGCAGCGGCCGCGATTACGTGCTGTGCGGCGACTGGAACATCGTCCGCGCGCGCAACGACATCAAGAACTGGACCTCGAACCAGAAGAACTCCGGGTGTCTGCCCGCGGAGCGCGCCTGGCTCAACGGCCAGATCGGCGATGCCTGCGGCGACGGCACCGCCGCGCCCGAACAGGGCTGGCTGGACAGCTTCCGCGTGCTGCGCCCGGACGCCGCCGACGCATACACATGGTGGTCGCAGCGCGGCGCCGCACGCGCCAAGGACGTGGGCTGGCGCATCGATTACCAGTTCATCACCCCGTCGCTGCACGATGCGGTGAAAGCCTGCGCGATCCACAAGGACCCGCGCTTCTCCGACCATGCGCCGTACGTCGTGGATTATTCCGTATGAGCCGCGCCGGATGAGCGACGTGACACCGAAATCCGCCGCGACAACCTCCGCGGCCCCGAAAAAGCGCCCCGGCTGGCGCGACGTGCTGCGCGGCCTGCGCCAGCGCAAAGTCGCGGTGATGCTGTTGCTGGGCCTGTCCGCCGGCCTGCCGTTCATGCTGGTCGGCAACACCATGGGCCTGTGGCTGCGCGAGGGCGGCACCGAACTGACCGCGATCGGCTTCCTGTCGTGGGTCGGCATCATGTATTCGATGAAGTTCCTGTGGGCGCCAATCATCGACAAGGTCGACGTGCCGGTGCTGGGGAAACTGCTCGGCCATCGGCGCGGTTGGATGCTCGTGGCGCAGGCTGTGGTCGCGATCGGCCTGTTCGGCATGGCGTTGATCACGCCGCAGGGCGGTTTGGTCGCATTCGCGTCGCTGGCGCTGGTCGCCGCGTTCGCTTCGGCGACGCAGGACATCGTCATCGACGCGTGGCGGATCGAAAGCGCCGACGACAGCGAGGAATTGGCGTTGCTGAGCTCGGCCTACCAGCTCGGCTATCGGTTCGCGCTGTTGCTGACTGATGCGTGGATTCTGGTGATCGCGGCCAAGATCGGCTGGATCGCTTCCTACGAACTGATCGCGGGCCTGATGGCGCTGGGCATGATCGCGGTGCTTTTCGCCCGCGAGTCGCGCAAGCCGCAGGTCGGCCCGGTAGTGGCTTTGCCGGACCCGCGAGCCGGTGTGCTGGGTGTGTCCGATGTGATGGTGGTGCGCTGGCTGCTGGCGCTGGCTCTCGGTGTGTCGGCGATCGCCTACATGATCGCTGCGCACAATTTCTGGGACAAAGGATGGGATCTGGGCGACCTCGCCTTCGCGATTGGTGTGCCCGTGGCGATCTGGTTGTTGATCCGCCCGGCACGGGACGGCAGGCCGGTGCACGACGCGACCTGGTCGCGCCCGCTGGTGCGGCCGATGCTTCGCTTCTTCGATGCCGCCGTCGGCCCTCTGCTGATGTTCTTCCGCGAACATGGCAAGGCCGCCTTCCTCATGCTGCTGGCCATCAGCCTTTATCGGCTGCCCGATTTCGTGATGGGGCCGATGGCAAATCCGTTCTATCTCGACATCGGCATTTCCAAGGAAACTGTCGGCGTCGTTCGCGGCACCATCGGTTGGGCGGGTACCACGATCGGTATCGTCGCCGCCGGATTGTCGGTGCTGCGTCTTGGGTTCGTGACGACGCTGATGATCGGCGCCGTGGTCGGACCGGCCTCGAATCTCGCCTTCGCCTATCTCGCCTGGTACGGCGCCGACACCGACGCGTTTTCGGTGGCGATGGCGATCGACAATTTCTCGCAGGGCTTTGCGGGCGTGGCGTTGATCGGTTACATGTCGAGCCTGACTTCGCTCGGCTACACCGCCACGCAGTACGCGCTGCTGAGTTCGTTCTATGCGATGCCGGGCAAATTCCTGAAAGGCCTGTCGGGCGCGGCGGTCGACGGCCTCGCGAAATCGCATGCGCTGCTCGATGCCTACGCGATCTTCTTCGTCGGCACCGCGCTGATCGGCATTCCCGCGCTGCTGCTGTGTTTCTGGCTGGTCCGCAACGCCAATCGCGCCGCTGCGGCCCCGGCTGCCGTATCTTCATGACGTCATGACCGATCTTGTGCTCCGCGACATCGATTCCGTGCTGGCCGAGCGTATCCGCAAGGTCGCGCAGACCAACGGCTGGAACGTTCACGAGACGATCCTGCATCTGATCGAGCGCGGGCTGTACGCGAGCGAGGGCGGGGCGCTGCGTTTCGACGGCTCCGAGTCCGATGTGATGCAGTCGGTGATCGCGGCGCTGGAAACCGTGCCCAACGATCCGGGTTTTTCGCTGATCGGACGGATCGGCGATCGGCCGCCGTCGGAGCCGGAGCCGCCGCCCGCGCAGTTCGATCCGAGCGAGCTGGAGCGCTTCCTGCAGGATGTGCCGGTGGGCAAGAAGCTGGGAAGCCGCGAGTAGGAGGGCCTTCAGGCCCGAGCTTTCCAGACGATGGTCGCGATCCTTGCAGAGCTCGGGCCTGAAAGCCCTCCTACAAATCGCTTACGGCGAATAAATCGCACCCAACACACGCGGCCCCGCCGCACCGGTGACGCTGGGCAGGTTGCCCGGCCGGCCCAGCACGGTCTGCCGCGCCAGCCACGCGAAGCCCAGGGCCTCGACCACATCCGGGTCGATGCCGTGCGCCGCGGTGGATTCGACCGCGATGCCGGGCAGCGCATCGGCGAGCGCGCGCATCAGCGCCGGGTTGTGGACGCCGCCGCCGCAGCCGATCACCCGTGCGGCGCCGGGCAGGGTGGCAAGCAGGGCGTCGGCGACGGTGCGCGCGGTCAGTGCCAGCAGCGTCGCCTGCACGTCGGCCGGCGTTTCGCTCCCGGCGAGTTTCGATTCGACCCAGCCCAGGTGGAACTGATCGCGGCCGGTCGATTTCGGCGGCGGCAGCGCGAACCACGGCTCGTCGAGCAGGCGCGCGAGCAGCGCTTCGTCCACGCGCCCGCCCGCGGCGAACGCGCCGCCGCGGTCGAAGCCCGCGCCGGTGTGGCGCAGGCACCAGGCGTCCATCAATCCGTTGGCGGGGCCGGTGTCGAAGCCGCGCACGCCTTGTTGCGAATCCGATGCGCCGTTCTGCGCCGGTAGGAGGGTGAGATTGGCGATCCCGCCGAGGTTCAGCACCGCGCGGTCTTCCACCGGCGAGGACAGCAGCGCCGCGTGCAGCGCCGGCAGCAGCGGCGCGCCGTGGCCGCCGGCGGCGACATCGCGACGCCGGAAATCGGCGACGGTGCGGATCCCGGTGGCTTCGGCGATGAGATTGGCGTCGCCCAGCTGCAGGGTGAAGCGATGCACGCCGTCGAGGCGGCGGCCGTCTGGGCGATGGCGCAGGGTCTGGCCGTGCGAGCCGATGGCGGCGATGTCCTCGCTGCGCAGGCCGCTGTCGCGGATCGCCTGCGCGGCGGCGGCGGCAAACGCCGCGCCGATGCGCACGTCCAACTCGCCGATCTCGTCCAGGGTCAGCTTGGGCGCATGTTGGCCCAGCTCGATCAGCACGGCCCGCAGCTCGGCATCCCAGGGATAGGTGTGGCCGAACAGCACGTCGGCGCGCGGTGCGCGGTGCGCCTCGGCGTCGTGTTCATGCTCATGAAATCGGGCGATGGCGACATCGATCCCGTCGGCGCTGGTGCCGGAGATCATGCCGAGGAACAGGTCGGGGTTGGCGCTGGAGGTATCGGTCGTCATCGCCGCATGATCGGCGATGACGGCGGGGCTTGCCAGTCGCGGCAAGCCCGAAGGCGTGGACTCAGCCTTTCTTGCGCGGCTTGCGGCTCGGGGTGGTTTCCAGCGCGATCGCGAGGGCTTTGGTTTCCACCGCTTCCGGGAACACGATGTTCTCGACCGTGCGGATCTTGGCCATCGCGCGCTGGGTGTCGGCGCGGTAGCTCGCCAGTTCGGCGCCGCGCAGCGGCTCCGGCGGCGGCATGGTGATGCTCAGCGGATTGCGGTGGACGCCGTTGATCCGGAATTCGTAGTGCAGGTGCGGGCCGGTGGACATGCCGGTGCTGCCGACGTAGCCGATGATGGTGCCCTGCGGGATGCGCTGGCCCTGGCGGATATTGCCGAAGCGCGACATGTGGCCGTACAGCGTGGTGTAGCCGCGACCGTGGTCCAGCACCACCGCGCGGCCGTAGCCGCCCTGCCAGCCGACCGACTGCACGCGCGCATCGCCGGCGGCCTGGATCGGCGTGCCGGTGCCCGCGGCGTAGTCCACGCCCTTGTGCATGCGCATGCGCCCCAGCACCGGATGCCGGCGCGCGCCGAAGCTGGAACTCAGCCGGGCGTAGGGAATCGGCATGCGGATGAAGCTTTTCTTCAGCGGCCGGCCGTCGGAGGTGAAGTACTCGGGCTTGCCGTTGCGGAGGTGGCGGAAGCCGGTGTGCAGCTTGCCGTCGACGGTGAAGGCCGCGGCCAGCACCGCGCCGGTCTTCTCGAGTTCGCCGTCGACCCACATCTGGTCGACCACAACGCTGAAGCGGTCGTCGGCGTCGAGGTCGGAATCGAAGTCGATGTCGTATTTGAAGATTTCGTCGGTGAGCTGGTCGAGGTGGGCGCCGCTGAGACCCAGCTTGCGGGCCGAGCGGAACAGCGAGCCGCCGACCTTGCCGCTGAGCACCACGGTGCGCACGTCGACATCGCGGCGCAGCACGGTTTCGCGCAGGCCGTCGTCGGTGAATTCGAGCTGGATGCGCTGGCCGTCGCTGCGCAGGAAGCGCAGCGCGCGCAGTTTGCCGTTGATCGGCAGATCCACCGACAGCTGGGTATTCGGGGTGACCTGGCCGATCTCGGCCTTCGCGCCGGGATGCGCCAAGACGCGCTGCAGATCGGCGGCGGGGATGCCCAGTTGTTCGAACAGATGCTTGAGCGAGGCGCCGCGGCGGACGGTGACCGTCTGCCAGCTGTCGCCCAGGCTGCCTTTCTGCCGCGCCAGCGACAGCGGCGGGAGTTTCAGCGAGAGCGTCTGGATGGGCGTGGCTGGCGTGGGCTGCAGCACGGTGGCGAAGCCGGGCACGATGGTGCCGAGCAGTGCGACCATGGTGGCGACCAGGCTGGCCTGTGCCCACTGGCGGCGGGTCCAGCGCCCGTTGAAGCCTTGGGCGGGGACGTTTTCGGGCAGGATCTGGTTGGCTTCCTGCTCGGTGGCCTGACGCAGATTGCGCAGGCGAACGAGGCGATTACGCAGGGTGCGACTCGACGGTGAAGTCATTGAACGGTTTCCCCAGTCGGGACGGCCAAGGCGATACCATAATTGAGTGTAAAAGAATGCGTCAAATCCTTGATGGGCTTGGATTTTTTTAACATTTCGGTTTAACTAGACTTTAACGCTCCGTTCATGCTCGCGGCCCCGGAACTGCAGGCCGCGTCACCTTCGCGGCCCCTTCTTCCCCTACAGGTTCACGGTTTGACTTCCCATGTCCATTGACGCCTCCAATCCGGCTTTCGACCTCATTGCGCGCGGCGCCGACGAAATCCTCAAGCGCGAGGAGCTCGAAACCCGCCTCGCCGCGTCCATGAACCCCGGTGGCCGCCCGCTGCGGATCAAGGCCGGTTTCGACCCCACTGCGCCCGACCTGCACATCGGCCACACCGTGTTGCTGAACAAGATGCGCCAGTTCCAGGACCTGGGGCACCAGGTGATCTTCCTGATCGGCGACTTCACCGGAATGATCGGCGACCCCACCGGCAAGAACGTCACCCGCAAGCCGCTGACCCGCGAAGACGTACTGGCCAACGCCGAGACCTACGCCGAGCAAGTGTTCAAGGTGCTGGACAAGGAACGCACCGAAGTGCGCTTCAACAGCGAATGGTTCGGCAAGATGAGCGCGGCCGACATGATCAAGCTCGCCGGCCAGCACACGGTCGCGCGCATGCTCGAGCGCGACGACTTCGCCAAGCGCTACGCCGCGCAGCAGTCCATCGCGATCCACGAATTCCTCTACCCGCTGGTGCAGGGCTACGACTCGGTGGCGCTGAAGGCCGACGTGGAGCTGGGCGGCACCGACCAGAAGTTCAACCTGCTGATGGGCCGCGGCCTGCAGGAGCACTTCGGCCAGCCGCCGCAGATCGTGCTGACCATGCCGCTGCTGGAAGGCCTGGACGGCGTGCAGAAGATGTCGAAATCGCTGGGCAACTACATCGGCATCAACGAGCCGGCCATCGATATCGTCAACAAGACCATGAAGATCGGCGATGTGCTGATGTGGCGCTGGATCGACCTGCTGAGCTTCGAGATCGGCATTGAGGAAGCCGCACGACTGAAGGCCGACATCGACGGTGGACAGCTGAACCCGCGCGACGTGAAGCTGCGTCTCGCCCGCGAACTCGCGGCCCGTTTCCACGATGCCGCGGCGGCCGAAACCGCCATCGCCGGCTGGCAGGCCGCGGTGAGCGGCGAGGGCGACATGACGTTGCTGGCGTTGCAGGACGTGACAATACCGGCCGAAGGCATCCGCATCGCTGCGCTGCTGACCGCCGCCGGCATCACTCCCAGCAACTCCGAAGCCAACCGCAAGCTCAAGGAGCGCGCGGTGAAGGTCGATGGCGAGGTGGTCGAAGACCCGGCGACGACTTTCGCGCCGGGCTTCGAAGGCGTGCTGCAGGTCGGCAAGCGCAACTTCGCGCGGGTGCGGCTG
This sequence comes from uncultured Thermomonas sp., assembly GCA_966203835.1. Classification (GTDB taxonomy): domain Bacteria; phylum Pseudomonadota; class Gammaproteobacteria; order Xanthomonadales; family Xanthomonadaceae; genus Lysobacter_I. Next base: position 52,345 of record CBIHKW010000005.1, on the reverse strand, counting down.
GTCGCCGGCTGACGTCGATAGCCGAACCGGCGAGTCGAGCCGGCGCGCCCGGCTACATGATCGGGAAGTGATTCTTGTCCGGCCCGTCCTGCGACGGGCTGCGCGGTGTGGCGCCGCCGTGTTGCGGCGCGCCCTCCACTGCAGTCGGCTGCGACTGTTTCGGTTCGGCCCCGCTCTGGTGAGCGACGAGCATGGACTTGCCGTGTTCTATGCCCAGCACCTCGACCCGTGCGATGTCCGCCAGCCCGTCGCGGTTCGCCTGCGATGCGACCGTGCGCGCGGCTTCGGAAAACCGGTCCGGGTCGCTGAGCTTGAGCGATTCGCGGTGCGGCGACAGCGCATCGGCCGCCTGTTCGTAGAGCGTCTTCGGTCGCGTATCGGCGGTCGACGCCGAGGGCAGTGACGATGTGGGCAGCGACAACGTGGGCAGCGACAACGTGGGCGAAGGCGTGGACGAGGATGCGACCGGTCCGGTGGGTGCGGACAGTTTCACTTTGCCGCCTTCGACGTCGAAGGCCACCGTCTTGCCGTCGCCGCTGGCGAGGATGTGCAGTTTGTCCGGACTGGCTTCCAGCGTGGCGCGGCCGATGCCTTGCGCTTCGATAGCCGCCGTCATGACCCGTGCTGCCGGTCGGATATCGCTGAACTTGAAGATCTCGAGCGCCGCGGCCTGCACGCGCACCGATTCCCCGAGCGGCAAGCTGGTGTGGTCGATCGCGGGCTTGGGCGGCGCCCGCGGCCTCTGGAAAGCGTCCGGGTTGTGCGCGTGCGACGCAACCGGCACGGCCTGCAGTTCGCAGGGGCCGTCGAAGCCCGAGGCGCGCATGTCTGCTCTCGCGGGGACGTGCGCGAACAGATCGCCGCGGGCGGTCGGGGCGATGCGCGCTGCCAGTCCCTCGTCGATGCGTTCGAGCAGGCTGTTGGTATGGCCGCCCGGCGCGTAGATCGTCGGGTTGTCGCGATGCTTCAGATGCAGCCCGCGATCGGAGATCGAACAGCCGTTGTCGGTCAATTCCAGCATCGCGCTGCGCTTGACCGCGCCGTTGTCGGCCAGGTGGTTCTGGATCAGTTCCGGGAGGTTGTGGGCCTCGCCCTGTCGCCGCACGTTGTTGTTGTGGACGAAGTAGGCCTCGGTGATCTCGCCGCCGTTCGCGACCTCGCGCGCGAACGCCGCGAGCGGCGCCTTGTAGTCGTCGAATCGACCCAACGCATCGCTGTAGACGTGCGTCAATCCGATTCTGTCGCCGCTCTTCAATGCGACGGCAACGCAGCCGGACAGGCCGTCGGTCATCAGCTCGGCGTTGCTGCGCCGGTCGATGATCACCGTTTCGTCCAGGCTGACCTTGATGGTGGTCGGGCCGGCCGATGCCGACGACGACGATGCCGGCGAGCTGCGTGGGTAATCTTCCATGACGTCTGGCCTTTTCTTGGGTGGCCCGTGCCGGGCCGGGAGGATTGGCGATGGTTGGCGATCGTGGGCAACCGTCGTTGCAGGCGCGACGGTATCCCGTGTCTACGATAACAGCAGCGATCCTGTCGTCGATGATCGGCCGCGGCATCGGCCGTGCCCGTCGTGCCATGGCGGCCCCGCAGGCCTGGACTTCTGGGATACTGCCGGACTCCCGCCGCTCCGGCTCTGCGGAACATCTCCATGCCGTCCCTCCGAATCCTTGTGCTTGCCCTCGCCATGACCTCGACCATTCCGCTGAACACTTTCGCCGCCGACCTGCCCACGCCGCCCGACGCCGCCAGGAAGCCGCACACCGTCAAGGCGCCGCACGGCGCGACGCGCAGCGACGACTATTACTGGCTGCGCGACGACAAGCGCGAGGACAAGGCGATGCTCGGCTATCTCAATGCCGAGAATGCCTATGCCGATCAGGTGATGGCGCCGCTCAAGCCGCTGCAGGAGACGCTGTACAACGAGATCGTCGGCCGCATCAAACAGGACGACGACTCGGTGCCGTACCGCGAGCGCGGCTGGTGGTATTTCAGCCGTTTCCAGGCCGGCAAGGATTATCCGGTCTATCTGCGCGCCAAGGCCGCGGCCGACGGCAGCCAGGGCAAGGACGACCAGGTGCTGCTCGACGTGAACGTGCTGGCCAAGGACAAGAACTATTACAGCGTCGGCGATATGGCCGTGAGCCAGGACAACACGCTCCTCGCCTATGCCGAGGACGACAACGGCCGCCGCCAGTACACCGTGCGTTTCAAGAATCTCGAAACCGGCGAGCTGTATCCGGACGAGATCAAGGGCGTGTCGGCGAATCTGGTCTGGGCCGACGACAACAAGACCCTGTTCTACATCGAGAACGATGCCGAAACCCTGCTCACCGTGCGCGTGAAGAAGCACGTGCTGGGCACGCCGGCCAGCGCCGACGCGCTGGTCTACGAAGAAAAGGACGACAGCTTCTACATGGGCCTTAGCCGGACCCGCGACGACCGCTACATCTGCATCGAAGTGGAGAGCACTGTATCCGGCGAAACGCGCTGCGCGCCGGCGGCCGATCCGAAGACCTTCACCGTGCTCGCCCCGCGCGAACGCGATGTCGAATACAGCGCCGACCATCTCGGCGGGCGCTGGGTGATCCACACCAATGCGCCCGGCGCCGACGGCAAGCCCGCGGCCAATTACAAACTCATGACCGCCGACAGCGGCGCGACCTCGCGCCGCGAGTGGAAAGAATGGGTGGCGCATCGCGACGACGTGTTCATCGACGGGTTCGAACTGTTCGACGGCTTCACCGCGATTTCCGAACGTTCCGAGGGACTGGAACGCATCCGCCTGCTGAAGCCCGACGGCGAGGAATACGTGAAGGCCGACGAGCCGGCGTATTCGATGGGTTTTTCGATCAATTCCGAAGCCGACACGCCGTGGCTGCGTTACGGCTACACCTCGCTGACCACGCCGTCCACCACCTACGAACTCAATACCGTCACCGGCGAGCGCCGGGTACTCAAACAGCAGCCGGTGATCGGCTACGACGCATCCAAGTACACGACCGAGCGCGTCTGGGCCACGGCTCGCGACGGCGTGAAGGTGCCGGTGTCGCTGGTCTACAAAAAAGGCTTCGAGCGCAACGGCAGCGCGGCGATGCTGCAGTACGCCTACGGCAGCTACGGCAGCTCCAGCGATCCGGGCTTCAGTGTCACCAACGTCAGCCTGCTCGATCGCGGCATGGTCTACGCCATCGCCCACATCCGCGGCGGCCAGGAAATGGGCCGCAAGTGGTACGACGACGGCAAGCTGTTCAACAAGAAGAACACCTTCACCGATTTCATCGATGTCACCGACGATCTGGTCGCCAAGGGCTATGCAGCGAAAGATCGCGTCGCAGCCTACGGCGGCAGCGCCGGCGGCCTGCTGATGGGCGCGATCTCGAACATGGCGCCGGACAAATACCGGGTCATCCTGTCGCAGGTGCCGTTCGTGGATGTGGTCACCACCATGCTCGATCCGACCATCCCGCTGACCACCAACGAATACGACGAGTGGGGCAACCCGGAAAAGAAGAAGTACTACGACTACATGTTGTCGTACTCGCCCTACGACAATCTGTCGAAGCAGGCCTATCCGGCGATGTTCGTCGGCACCGGGCTGTGGGATTCGCAGGTGCAGTACTGGGAGCCGGCGAAGTACGTCGCCCGCCTGCGCGATCTCAACACCTCGAACCATCCGGTGGTGTTCCGCACGAACATGGATGCCGGCCACGGCGGCAAATCGGGGCGCTTCCGCCGCTATCGCGAGCAGGCCGAAATGTACGCCTTCATGCTCGACCAGCTTGGCGTGAGCGCGCCCAAGGCCGCCGAGTAAGTCCGTTCGCCTGCCCAGTCGCGGGCAGGCGTCGCCGCATATGCCATCACCGCAGCAGGCACCGCACCACGTCCCGCCGCACGCCCCTCAACAGGCGCCCCGGCGCACGCGCTGGCTGTGGTGGCTGCTGGCCTACGCCAGTCTGGCGCTGGGGGTGATCGGGATCGTCGTGCCGGGCTTGCCGACGGTGCCGTTCGTGCTGCTGTCGGCGTTCGCCGCCGCGCGCGGTTCGCAGCGGCTGCATGCGCGGCTGCTGGCGGATCGCCGGTTCGGACCGATGATCCGCGACTGGCAGGCGCAGGGCGCGGTCGGCCGCCGCGCGAAATGGCTGGCGACCACGATGATGAGCGCCTGCGCGGTGGTGATGTTCCTCACCGCGCCCAAGGTGTGGATGGCCGCCACCGGGACCGGGATCATGGTCGTGGTCGCCGCCTGGCTGTGGCTGCGTCCCGAACCGTCCGCCTGAATCGAGGCTCTGAACCGCGAGCCTGAACGCAGCCGCATTCCGTCCGGCTGTCGCGACGGATACACTGCGCGCATGAACAAACGCCTCGCTTTCGTTTACGCCGCCTTCGCGATCGCGCTGCCGCTGGCCCTGTCCGGCTGCGGCAACAAGGGACCGCTGGTGTTGACCGACGACCCGCCCGCCGCACCGGCCGTCGAAGCGCCCGCACCGCCGCCGCCCGCGGCGGACGACGCCACGCCTCCGCCTCCGGCCGACGGCACGCCTGCGCATTGAAATGAATACCGCGTCGCGCGTGCTGCTGCGCTTCACCAAAATGCACGGTGCCGGCAACGACTTCGTCGTGCTCGACCTGCGCCGCGCCGCACCGCCTACCCCTGAACTCTGCCGCGCCCTTGCCGACCGCCACACCGGCGTCGGCTGCGACCAGATCCTGACCATCGAGGCGCCGCGCAGTCCGGGCGCCGCCGCGTCGTATCGCATCTGGAATGCCGACGGCTCATCGTCGCAGCAGTGCGGCAACGGCGCGCGCTGCGTCGCCGCCTGGGTGCTGCGCGACAGCGTCGAACTCGACGCCGAACGCTGCCTCGCCGGTCATTTCGAACTCGACAGCCCCGCCGGCACCCATGCCGTGGACGTGCTGGATCTGCATCACTACCGCATCGCGATGGGCGTGCCGCGGTTCGCGCCGCCGGCCGGCTTCGATGCCGCGCACGATGAATACAGCGTCGACATCGACGGCCAGCCGCTGCGTTTCGGCGCGGTGTCGATGGGCAACCCGCACGCGGTGATCGAAGTGGACGATGTGCGCGCGGCGCCGGTGGCGACGCGCGGCCCGGCGCTGCAGCGGCATGCGGCGTTTCCGGACTCGGTGAACGTCGGTTTCGCCGAAGTCGTCGCCCGCAACCACATCAGACTGCGCGTGTTCGAGCGCGGCGTCGGCGAAACCCTGGCCTGCGGCAGCGGCGCCTGCGCGGCGGCCGCGGTGCTGATGCGTCGCGGACGCATCGATCGCGAAGTCGCGGTGGAACTGCCCGGCGGCACATTGACGATCGCGTGGCCGGACGACAGCGCCGAGATTTCGATGTCCGGCCCGGCCGCATTCGTATTCGAAGGGGAATGGTGGCAATGACCGACAAGTTCGACAGACAGGCGCAGGAAAAACTCGGCGCGCACGAAATTGCGACGTGGCTGCGCCGGCATCCGACGTTCCTGCAGCAGTTTCCCGATCTGGCGCTGACCCTGGTGGTGCCGCGCGAGCAGGGCTCGGCGGCATCGCTGGCGAGTTACCAGCTGGAAATCCTGCGCGACAAGAACCGCGAGCTGACCCGGCGTCTGCACGAATTGTTCGGCAACGCGCAGGAGAACGAGCGTCTCGCGGTGCGCACGCATCAACTCACTTTGGCGCTGATGAAGCAGAACAGCGGCGCCGACACCGCGCGCGCCATGGCCGCGACGCTGGCCGAGGATTTCAACGGCGATCTGGTGCGGATGGTGCTGTTCAAGTCCGTCGCGGCTCTGGAAGACACCGATTGGCTGCAGACGCTCGCCGAAGACGACGCCCGGCTCGCGCCGTTCCGCGATTGCCTGAAAGACGGCGAACCGATCTGCGGCCGCCTGCAGCCGGAGAAGAACGCGCTGCTGTACGGCATGCGCGCCGAAGACGTGGCCAGCAGCGCGCTGCTGCCGCTGCCGGGTCTCGGTCTGCTTGCGGTCGGCAGTCGCGACGCCAACCGCTTCTTTCCCGGCATGGGCACGCTGTTCCTGCGGATGATGGGCGAAGCCTTCGAGACCGCGATGCGGCGGTTCGACGGCTGACCCGGTAAGGCGCGGCGCGCATGACAACCGGTTGGAATCCGTCGCTGACGATCGCAGCCGCGTTGAATGCGATCGCTGCGCTGCTGCATGTCGGCTGCATCGTGTTCGGCGCGTCGTGGTATCGCTTCTTCGGCGCAGGCGAACGCATGGCAATCATGGCCGAGGCCGGCGATTGGCGTCCCACGCTCATCACCAGCGTCATCGTCGTTGTGTTGTCGATCTGGGCGCTGTATGCGCTGTCGGGCGCAGGCGCGATCAGGACGCTGCCGCTGTTGCGTATCGCCTTGTGCGCGATCACTGCCGTCTATCTGCTGCGTGGCGTGGCCGGATTGGCGTATGCGGCGTTCAGCGCCTCGCGCGCCGATGCGGCCTTCTGGTGGTGGAGTTCCGCGATCAGCTTCGCCTTCGGCATCGTGCATGCGATCGGGGTGATGCAGGTCTGGCGGCGGCTGTGACCGCATCGCCGCACGTCGAGGAGTTCCTGTCGCATCTGCAGATCGAGCGGCGCATGTCTGCGCATACGCTCGACGCCTATCGCCGCGATCTCGACGCGCTGACGGTGTGGGCCGCGACGCAGGGCATCGACGATCTGGCGACCGTGCATACCGAACAGCTGCGTGCGTTCATCGCCGCCGAACACCGCCGCGGCTTGTCGCCGAAAAGCCTGCAACGCCGGCTGTCGGCGTGTCGCAGCTGCTATCAATGGATGCTCAAACACGGCCGCATCGCCGCCAGTCCGGCCGCGGGCATCCGCGCGCCGAAAGCGCCGCGCAAACTGCCGCAGGTTCTGGATGTCGACGAAGCGGTGCAACTGGTCGAACTGCCGACCGACGCGCCGCTGGGCGTGCGCGACCGCGCGATCCTCGAACTGTTCTACAGCTCCGGCCTGCGCTTGAGCGAGTTGTGCGCGCTGCGTTGGCGCGATCTCGATCTCGCCGACGGTCTGGTCACGGTGCTCGGCAAAGGCGGCAAGCAGCGCAGCGTCCCGGTCGGCTCGCACGCGCGCAAGGCGCTGGACGACTGGCTTGGCGAATCTCAGGGCCAGCCCGACGCGCCGGTGTTTCCGGGGCGCGGCGGCGCGACGATCACGCCACGCGCAGTGCAGATCCGATTGCAGCGGCTCGCGCAGCGCCAGGGTCTGTTCAAGCGCGTGCATCCGCATCTGCTGCGGCATTCCTTCGCCAGTCATGTGCTGGAGTCGTCGGGCGATCTGCGCGGCGTGCAGGAACTGCTGGGCCATGCCGATATCGCGACGACGCAGATCTACACGCATCTGGATTACCAGCATCTCGCCAAGGTCTACGACGGCGCGCATCCGCGGGCGAAGCGAAAATCCTGATTTTTTGTAGAGCGGCCTTCAGGCCGCTGAACGGCGAAGTCATCGTTGTTTCATTGCCGCCAGCCGTGGGCACGGCACGAATGTCGTTGCGCGTCAGGTCCTGCGTAGGCCGGCCTGAAGGCCGCTCTACAAGATGCCCCATTCGTCATGCCTTGCGTCCCGCCGGCGGCGTCCCCACAACCGTTGAACGCCCGCTTCGAGCCGCAGGAAGTTCCATGGACCCCAGCCACAACCCCAATGTCTTCTACGCCACCACCATCGTGTCGGTGCGCCGCAACGGCCGCGTGGTCGTCGCCGGCGACGGCCAGGTGACGCTCGGCCACACGGTGATGAAATCGAACGCGCGCAAAGTCCGCCGGCTCGGCCGCGACGGCCAGGTGTTGGCCGGTTTCGCCGGCGCCGCCGCCGATGCGTTCACATTGTTCGAACTGTTCGAATCGAAGCTGGAGAAACACGGCCAGCTGACCCGCGCCGCCGTGGAGCTGGCGAAGGATTGGCGCACCGAACGCCGCTTCGGCAAGCTCGAAGCGCTGCTTGCGGTGGCCGACAAGGAAACGTCGCTGATCATCAGCGGCACCGGCGATGTGATCGAACCCGAGGACGGCCTGGTCGCGATCGGCTCCGGCGGCATGTACGCGCTGTCCGCGGCGCGCGCGCTGCTGGCGCATACCGAACTCGATGCGAATCGCATCGCGGTCGAGTCGCTGAACATCGCCGGCGATGTGTGCATCTACACCAACCGCAATATCGTGGTGGAAGAGTTGTAGGGCGGGCCCTGGCCCGCCGTCGCGGCAGATCAGACCATATCGCAATCATCGAAATCGTTCCGCCATAGTTGTGAGGCGAATTGAACGATCGCAATGTCGGGCCAGGGCCCGACCTACGTCGCCCCCACAAGAATCGAAGCCATGCCCAACAAACCCGAACACGCCAACAGCACGATGACACCCCGCGAAATCGTGCAGGAACTCGACCGCCACATCGTCGGCCAGAGCGCCGCCAAGCGCGCGGTCGCCATCGCGTTGCGCAACCGCTGGCGGCGGATGCAGCTCGACGACGCGCTGCGCAATGAAGTGATGCCGAAGAACATCCTGATGATCGGCCCGACCGGCGTCGGCAAGACCGAAATCGCGCGGCGCCTGGCGACGTTGGCGAATGCGCCGTTTGTGAAGGTCGAGGCCACGCGCTTCACCGAAGTCGGCTATGTCGGCAAGGATGTCGAACAGATCATCCGCGATCTGGCCGACACCGCGGTGAAGATGTATCGAGAACAGGCCAAGGCCCGCGTGCGCGCGCAGGCCGAAGCGCGCGCAGAGGACCGCATCCTCGATGCGCTGTTGCCGAAGCGGCAGGCCAGCGGCGGTTTCGGTTTCGGCGCGGAGGCCAATGCCGGCACCGCCACGCTGGATGTCGGCAGCGGCGAGAGCAGTGCTGACAACGCCACGGACAAATCCGCGGACACCCGACAGAAATTCCGCAAGCAATTGCGCGAAGGCGCGCTCGACGACCGCGAAATCGAGATCGAGAGCGCGGTGAACGTCGGCGTCGACATCATGGCGCCGCCGGGCATGGAGGACATGGGCCAGCAACTGCGGCAGATGTTCTCCAACCTCGCCGGCAGCAAGACCCACACCCGCAAACTCTCGATCCGCGCCGCGCGCGTGCAGCTGATCGAGGAAGAAGCCGGAAAGCTCGTGAACGAGGACGACGTGCGCGAAGCCGCGATCGAAGCCTGCGAGCAGCATGGCATCGTGTTCATCGACGAGATCGACAAGGTGGCCAAGCGTTCCGAGAGCCACGGCGCCGACGTCAGCCGCGAGGGCGTGCAGCGCGATCTGCTGCCGCTGGTCGAAGGTTCGACCGTCAGCACCAAATACGGCGCGGTGAAGACCGACCACATCCTGTTCATCGCCAGCGGCGCGTTCCATCTCGCCAAACCCAGCGATCTGATTCCGGAACTGCAGGGTCGTTTCCCGATCCGCGTGGAACTCGGCGCGCTGGGCAAGGACGACTTCGTGCGCATCCTCACCGAGCCCAAGGCCTCGCTGACGCTGCAATACGTCGAACTTCTGAAGACCGAAGGCGTCGAACTGTCGTTCACGACGGACGCCGTCGAGCGGCTCGCCGAGATCGCGGCCACGGTCAACGAACGCCAGGAAAACATCGGCGCGCGGCGGCTGCACACGATTCTCGAACGGCTGCTCGATACGCTGAGTTACGAGGCGCCGGATCGCGGCGGCACGACGGTGACCATCGATCGCGCCTATGTCGACCTGCACCTCGGCGAACTGGTGCAGGATCCGGATCTGAGTCGTTACATTCTTTGATCGGATCAGATGATCTGAAACAGACCGCGACTGCTCCGGAAACGGAGCAGTCGCGGATGATGCGGTGACTCGATGCTATCTGTTGCAGGCATCGCTTACGGGTTGTTGACGATATAACCCGAGCAGTACTTGCGACCGGCCTTGACCAGATAGAAGCGGTTGCAGTTGGTGTCGTAGCTGGTGCCGGTCGCAGTGATGAGATAACCGGACAGCGTGACCTGATTCAGATTGTAGTGGCTGCCGTTGAGTTTCAGCGACCAGTGTTGATGCGGGCCGGTCGAACTGCCGCCGTTGCACAGCGCCTGTGCCTGGGTATTGGCCGGATTGCCGATGAAAACGCTCTGGCCGACGAAGGCATTGGTCGCGTACTGCAGATTCATCATGTGGTAGTAGGTGGTGGACCAGCCGCCGCTGTGGACGACTTCGGCGAAACACGACGAGTGACGTTTGAAGGTGCCGCTGGCCGACGACGACACGCGCACGCCGCTCTGGTTGCTGCCCCAGCCGCCGCCGACGGACATGTCGAGCGACGACATCGGATAGTTGCCGCTGCCGGTGTTGGTGTGCGCGCCGCCGACGTGCCACGAAGCCTGCACCGGATACGGCAGCCGCAGGAAACCATTGGCAGGGCCGGCGCGCGTGCCGATCTTGCCGTCGACGATGCTGGGCTTGGCTTTGCTGCCCCACGTTTCATTGAACAGCGCGCCGTAGGTGCCCGCGAACTGTGCGTGGCCGAGCACCGCTGCGCTGGACGCGGTTTCGCCCGCGTTCTGATACAGCGTCCGCAACGGATTGTGGACCACCGCCGGCTTGCCCTGCGCTTTCGCCGCGATCTCGACGTCGCGCTGCGAATACACGATCACCCGCAGCTGCTCGGCGACATCCTCGATCTGCCGATTGAATCCGTTGTGGCGCGAGAGTTTTCCGAACGGACGGGTCATCGCGTTGCCGCGCATGCGATTGCGGGTGACGACGCCGGATTGCTGTTCCATCAGCGCGATCAGCACTTTCGGACTGATGCTGCTGTAGCCGGCCCAGTGCGAAATCGCTTCGCCGTGGCCGCGAAGATGCGGCGCGCGCTTGGCGAGGTAGCGTTCGATATCGAACCCGAACATTTCGTCCGGCGTATAGATCAGATCGGAGCCGGTGACCGGCGCCGACGCTGCCGGGCTTGCGGCATGGGCGGGCTGGCTGCAGGCGATGCCGATGGCGGCGGCGATGCAAAACGACAGTGCGGTGGCCTTGAGATGCGAACTCATTTCACTTAATCCTTCAAGTAGGTTCGTGGATGGCGACGATGATGGTTGTGCAGACGGATCGTCGCGCGATGATTCACGCGAAAAAAACCTGCTGCAAAAACTCCTGCTTCGCACGCGGCGCCGGCATGTGCGGGCGACCGAAGCGTTGTCGAAGATTTCGTGCGGAGCCAATGATGATTCGTCATGAATCCTTCGTTTTCTTCGCGGAAAAGATACGCATGCGTCTGGGTGGGATTGGATTTTGGTGTCGATGCGCACGTTGTTCGATGCCAGGTGTGACCGATGCCGGACTTCGAGCGATCGATACCGGTCGTTTTGCGAACAAACGTTTGAAGCGAAGCGCGCGATCCGCACGCGATTTATTTGCGATGCGATCGTTGCATGCAGCGTCGTCGTTCGCGATGACTCCGGTGTCAATTTCGTTTTCGTCTGGGCAGGGCTGCGCACGGCCGCGGCCGACCCGCTTCGCGTGCGTTCAGTCCGGCGCGGCCGCTGTCGCGCGGTTTCGGCGTATATTCCGGAACTGGCTCCCGTACAAGGATGATCGTATGTCGGCCCGTCCCCCGACCCGCCATTGTGCTGTCCTCATCGCCGCGCTCGGCCTCGCCGCCTGCGCGAATGCCCCTTCCGCTTCTTCCACCGGTTCCGCCAAGGAGACTCCTGCCATGACGTCCAACGCCACCGCCTCGCAGGCGTTTTCGCCCCGGCTCGACGCCGAACAATCGCTGCTGCGCCTGCTCGACCTGATCCGCGACAGCAAGACCATCCAGGACATCACCGCCGAGCGCCTGCAGCAGACCTTCGGCGTCGCGTTCGCCGCGGATTCCGGGCGTCTGGGCTTCGGCGAACGCCTGACCGGCGATTGGTGGTCGTCGTTCGAATTCGACCCGGCCAACACCTATGGCCCCAGGTTCGAATTCAACTTCCGGTCCGACCCGCCCGGCACCTATCCGCCGCTCAGCGATATCTGCAAGATCGATTTCGATCGCTTCGCCGCCGAACTGACGAAGATGGGATTCAGTCGCGAAACCTATCGCGCCGAACACAATCGCGTCATCCACGATCTGTTCCAGCGCGCGGGGCTGACGGTCACCGTCTACACCCGCGGCGAAGCCGACAATCCGCCGGAAAAGATCACCCATGCCTGCGTGCAGATGGTCCTGATCAGCTGAGTTCCGACGCACCGAGTTCCGGTTCGCTGAGTCTCGCTCGCCGAACCCGCCGTCAATATGCCCGGCCGGCCTGATCCGCCGGGCGCAAGGAGAATCGCCGCCATGCCCCTCAGCACACAATCGCAGGCGTTGGTCACGACGTTCAACGCATCGTTGACCGCGGATCAGCAGACCAACTTCGCCAACGCGCTGCAGAATTCGCCGGCGCTGGTCGACCAGATCAACAGCGCAGTGGCGGCGAATCAACTGAGCGGATTCTCGCTGCTGGCGCCCGGCACCAATGCCGGTGGGCAATTCAACCCGGCCACGCGCACGATGGAGTTGCCGGCGTCGATCATCGCCACGCCCACCGGCGGCGCCTACAACCCCGGCGAACTGACCTTCGTGATGGGTCATGAGATCCAGCACGCGATCAACAGCCCGACGGTGTCCGCCGCGCTCACCGCGTTCGGCACCGAAGCCAACCGCATCGCGCAGACGCCGCAGGTCACCCACGATTACACCGCGGCGTTGAGCACGATGCTCACGGCGAACCGCAACGACGAGGCCACCGCGCACATCGCCGGGTTCAACGCCACCGTCAGCATGGTGCGCAGCACCAACGCCACGCCCAGCCTCGAAGACATCTATCGCGCCAATCCCGCGCGCATGCAGGATTTCATCAGCGTCACGCCAGCGACGCCGGGGACGCCCGCCACCCCGGGCACACCTGCGACGCCCGGTACGCCGGCCACTCCGGGGACGCCCGCAACGCCCGGCACCCCGGCCGCGTACGCGCTGCGGACCGGGCTGACGGTCAACGCCGACATGACGATGACCGCCGACGCCGCGAACACGAATGCGATGGGCCAGCATTTCTTCGACAAGCCCGCCAGCGTCAGTCGGCTCGGCCACAACGGCGATTCCAACTACCAGAATTATTACGCCGCCAATCTGGTCGGTTTCGTCGCCCAGGTCGAACGCTTCCACGCACCGGCGATGGCCGCGGCCGGCGTCGCGCCGCAGCTGACGCTGAACATGACCACGCTGGGTGTTAGCGAAGCGCAGTTGGAGCGCAATGGCCTGAATCTGGGTGCAGCCGCGGGCCGGCAGCCGTATTTCAACAGCGCCACCACGCCGCCCACCGCCGGCAATTTCGATCACACCATCGCCACCCACGCGCATGTGCCGATCACGCTGCCGAATGCGTTGCCCGACATGCCCGTGCCGATCAATCGCCCCGAGCATGCGGCGCCGGGGCATGCGGCACCGGAGCATGCAGCGGTGCGTCAGGCGATGGATGCGCTCGACCGTTCGCCGAATATCCCCGCCGATGCCTTCGGTGCGGATCGCCAGCGGGTCGCCGCGGGCGTCGCGCTGCATGCGGCGGGCCAACAGATCACGCCCGACCACATCGTCCTCAATCAACAGCGCACCGATCTGATCGCCGTGCAGGGTGGTCTCTCCGACCCCGGCGCGCGGCTGTCCACGCCGCTGCCGGTGGCAGAGGCGATGCGCACCGATGTGCAGCAGGCATCGGCGAAACTCGATGCGCCGCAGCCTGCGGCGGCGACGCAGAACCTGGTCGCGCAGCAGGACGCACCGCAGCAGGAAGCGGCCAAGGTGCGCGCGCAGTAATGCTTTTGCGGTGAAAGCTGTTCCGGTCTGGCGCCGCGCGACGCGCTCGGTTAGCGTGTGCGCATGTCCTCCATCACGCCTGTGCCTGCACTGACCGAGCGTGATCGCGCGACGACGGTCCTGGTCCTCGGCGGCAACGGTTTCATCGCCGGTTATCTGATCGCCGCGCTGCGCCGGCGCGGCTGGCGCGTTCTCCGCGGCGTGCGCTTGCATGGCGGCCGCGCATTGCGCGACGACGAACGCCTCTGCGATTTCACGACGATGACCGCGCCGGAACAGTGGCGCGACGCGCTTGATGGCGTCGATGCCGTGGTCAACGCGGCTGGCATCCTGCGCGAAACCGGGCGCCAGACGTTCGACGCCATCCACGTCGACGGGCCGCTGGCGCTGGCGCGGGCCTGCGTCGATGCCGGCGTGCGCCGCTTCGTACAGATCTCCGCGCTCGGCCTGCCCGCCGACGGCGCGTTCGTCGCATCCAAACACCGCTTCGACGAGGCCCTGGCCGCGCTGCCGCTGTCGGCGATCGCGCTGCGGCCGTCGGTGGTGTATTCGGCCACCGGTTCGTACGGCGGCACCTCGATACTGCGTGCGCTGGCAGCGCTGCCGTTCGCGCATGCGCTGCCCGGCGACGGCCGCTGGCGGATCCAGCCGATCGCCGCCGAGGATCTGGGCGAATTGGTCGCGCGCGCGGTCGACAGCGACGTCCGCGGTATTCACGAGGTCGGCGGCCCCGAGGTCATGTCGTTGCGCGACTACCAGGGCGCCTGGCGCGCGTGGCTGCGCATTCCCGGCGCGCGCGCGATCGCGGTGCCGGAGGCGCTGGTCGGTGTGCAGGTGAAGATCGGTGAATGGCTGGGCGAATCGCTGGGCATGGCGCCGATGGGCGAGACCACGTGGCGCATGCTCCGGCGCGGCAATGTCGTCGGCGACGATGCCCTGCCGGCGTTGCGCGAGCGCTTCGACTTCGCGCCGCGCCCGCTGCGCGAAGCGCTGGCCGCGCATCCCAGCCAGACGCAGGATCGCTGGCAGGCGCAGCTGTACTTCCTGTCGCCGCTGCTGACATTGAGAGTGCTCGCGCTGTGGCTGCTGTCGGCGTGGGCGGGGGTCGCGACGGCCGCTGTACAGATCGAAGCGCTCGCCGCTGGTTCGCCGCTTTCGGCATTCGTGCCGGTGACGCTGGCGCGCGCGACGGCGGGCCTCGACCTGCTGCTCGCGCTGTGGCTGTTGGTCGGCTGGCGACCACGCACGTGCATCGCGTTGATGCTGCTCAGTGTGCTCGCCTACACAGCGATCTTCGGCGCGCTGCTGCCGGCGCTGTGGCTGGATCCGCTGGGCGGGCTGGCGAAGAATCTCGCGGTGCTGCCGGCGTTGGCGGCGCTGTGGGTGTTGGTGGACAGACGATGAGCGGCTGGAGTTGAGATGGACTACCTCACCCTGAAATGGATCCACATCCTGTCGTCGACGCTGCTGTTCGGCACCGGGCTGGGCATCGCGTTCTTCCTGTGGATGGCGCATCGCCGCGGCGACGCCCGCGAGATCGCCGCCACCGCCGGCACCGTGGTCATCGCCGACGCCTGCTTCACCGCGCCCGCGGTGATCGTGCAGTTCGTCAGCGGACTGTGGCTGGCGCAGATGGCCGGCATGCCGCTGTCGATGTTCTGGCTGAAGACCGCGCTGATCCTGTTCTTCGTGATCGGCGCCTGCTGGCTGCCGGTGCTGCGCCTGCAACTGCGCGCCCGCGACCTGGCCCGCGCCGCCGCGGCCACCGGCGCGCCGTTGCCGCCGGCGTATTTCCGGGTCTTGCGCTGGTGGGTCTGGCTGGGCTGGCCGGGCTGTCTCAGCGTGCTGGCGAGTTTCTGGCTGATGGTGGTCAAACCGATGTGAGCGAGCTGGTGCGCGCCGCATGTCGAAATATCGGTGTCCTGTTCGTCGTAAAGAAGCCAGACCGGCGAATCGCCCTTCCGATGGAGAACTGTTCATGACCGACGACACCGCAAACACCGGTACCGTGACCCTGCACCGCGTGCTGCGCACCACGCCCGAGAAGCTGTATCGCGCCTTCCTGGAGCCGGACGCCTACGCGCGCTGGCTGTCGCCCAACGGTTTCTGTGCCCGGGTGCTGGCGATGGATCCGGTGGTCGGCGGTGCCTACCGCATGGTCTTCATCAATTTCACGACCGGCGCCAGCCAGGCGTTCGGCGGCGTCTACCGCGAACTCGTCCCGAACCGGCGGATCCGCCACTCCGCCGTGTTCGACGCGCCCGGCCCCGCGGGCGAGATGGAAACCACGGTGGAACTTGAGCCGTCGGTCTGCGGCACGACGTTGCGCGTGGTCCAGTCCGGCATTCCCGCCGAAATCCCGGTCGACGGCTGCTACCTGGGCTGGCAGCAGTGCCTCGAGCACCTTGCGCGCCTCGTCGAGCCGGAGATTCCCGACTGACGGCCGGCGCTGGGAGCCGTTAAACTGGCCGCATGACCCACGATTCCAAGCCCGACGGCGCGCCCGACACCACCCATTTCGGCTTCCGCGACGTGCCCGTTGCCGACAAGCAGAAGCTCGTCGGCGAGGTGTTCTCCTCCGTCGCCGGCAACTACGACCTGATGAACGACCTGATGAGCCTCGGCATCCATCGGGTCTGGAAGCGCTACTTCGTCGCCACTGCGCAGGTGCGCCCCGGCGACCGCGTGCTGGATCTCGCCGGCGGCACCGGCGACATCGCCGCGCTGCTGAAGGATCGCGTCGGCGACGAAGGCGAACTGGTGCTCGGCGACATCAACGGCGCGATGCTGCGCGTCGGCCGCGACCGCATGACCGACCGCGGCAACGTCCGTGGTTTCGAGTACGTGCAGTGCAACGCCGAAAAACTGCCGTTCCCCGACGGCAGTTTCGATCTGGTCACCATCGCCTTCGGCCTGCGCAACGTCACCGACAAGGACGCCGCCCTGCGCGAGATGTACCGCGTGCTGCGCGTCGGCGGCCAAGCCCGCGTGCTGGAGTTCTCCGAAGTCACCGCCGAATGGTTCAAGCCGATCTACGACTTCCATTCGTTCAAGATCCTGCCGCAGTTGGGCAAGCTGTTCGCGAAGGACAGCGACAGTTACCAGTATCTGGCCGAATCGATTCGGAAGCATCCGCCGCAGGATCAGCTCAAGGGCATGATGGATGCCGCGGGTTTCTCGCGGTGTTCGTACAAGAATCTATCGGCGGGGATTGTGGCGATTCATACGGGGTATCGGGTTTAATTTTTATCAATGGATTGATTGTGGAGGTTGAAATGACAACTGCGCCTAAGCCGTTTGCTTTTGTATTGATGCCTTTCAGCCAAGAATTTGACGATACCTATGAGCTTGCTATTCGGCCTGCTTGTGAATCGGCTGGCGCTTATGCGGAAAGAGTGGATAAGCAGATTTTTTCGGGAAGTATTCTCGATCGAGTTTATAACCAAATATCAAAAGCGGATTTAATCATAGCCGACATGTCGGAAAGAAATCCGAATGTGTTTTATGAAGTTGGGTATGCGCATGCGCTCGGAAAAACAACAATTCTTGTTACAAAGACTGCAAATGATATTCCTTTTGATCTAAAGCATTATCCTCATATCGTCTACAACGACCGACTAACCGACCTTAAGAAAAACTTGGAAGCAAGTATTTCTTGGCATCTGCAAAATCCTGAAAAACAAAAAGAACAAAGTGGCTCTCTGTTGATTCGTGTTGACGGGGTCGTGCTGGATGGCCTGACTGCGATTTTAAAAATTGTTGAGCCAAATGCAATTGGTTTCCATCTGAAAATTGAGATTCAGAACAAAATCGAAAGAGTAATTGAAACGGCGAATTTCAGAATTGGTTTCTCTGTACCTACTGAATTCGAGTACGTACGTATGGGTCATTATTCATCAGGTTCAGGGATTGATGTCGGCAACTCAAAAAAGCTTTTTCTTCATCCAGATCATTATTCAGTTTTGCCTGAAGCATGGGCTCTAGCGGAATTTGGCCCATCTCTTGGCCATGATGAAGTTGTTATTGGAAAAAGCTACGATTTTTCAATAAGAATTTACCGAGAATCTGGCGTCCATGATTATTCATTCTCGGTGAAAGCTTTGAGTTCCAAATAATTGGTGGTGAGTAGCCCGGGTAAGCGCACCGCGCGCACCCGGGATGAAGTCAAATTCGATCTCGCCGAAGATCTCGAGCGCGTAGGCTGGGTCATCGACCCAGCTCCAAGTGGTGCATGGGCGCTGTAGCTGGATCTCGTCGCTGTGCAAGGGCTGACAGCATGGATCTCCGCCGTCGCGGGGATGACGGGTTGGCGAGTGCTGCGGCGGCTTCGCCCTCCCAACTTCCATCGCGCTTTGCGCGAGTGGAGCAGACAAACCTTCGCTTTCTCGGGATGACGGGGACAAACAGGTTCCTTCGCGCGCTGTGCGTGCGTTCGGAATGACGGCGAAAAGCGTCGCGACTTCCGCCGCTCCCACAAGAGCAGGGCCTGCCGCGGCAAGATCTGCCGGGGCTTCGCCCCCCTCCCGACCTCCCCCCGCGCTTTGCGCGAGGGGAGGAGATAAGCCCCGCGGCTTTGCGGGAATGACGGACACAAGCAGGTCCCTCCGCACGCTGCGCGTGCGTTCGGGATGACAGTGGAAGCGTCGCGACTTGCGCCGCTCCCACAAAAGCACGGCCTGTTGCGTCGCTCCCTCAGAGCGACGGTATGTGCTGCCTGGGGTTGGGAAGAGCTCGCGGCTGAAGCCGCTCCTACAGAAGCACGGCGACGCACAAGCGCCGCGGCGATCACAGAGCCGGCAGGGTGACCGTGGCGCGCAGGCCGCCGAGGGTGGGAGAGGCGTCGAGGGTGATGTTGCCGCCATGCTGGTGCAGTGCCTGGGCGACGATCGACAGGCCGAGGCCGCTGCCTTCGACGCCGGTGCCGAGTTCGCGGTGGAAGCGGTTGAACACGCGCTGGCGCGCTTCTTCGGGAATGCCGGGGCCGGAGTCTTCGATCACCAGCACGGCGCGGTCGCCGTCGCGGCCGACGCGGATCGCGATGGTGCCGCCGTGCGGGGTGTAGCGCATCGCGTTGTCCAGCAGGTTGCGCAGCAGCGCGTCGATGGTGAGTTCGTCGCCCAGCACGGTCGCGGGTTCGGCGTCGAGGAGGATGCGCTTGCCGTCGCCGCTGCCCAGTGCGGCGTAGTCGTGTTCGTGTCGCTGCGCCAGTGCGGCCAGATCGACGCGACGGTGCGCGGCGGGCGCGCTGCCGCTTTCGATGCGACTCAGTGCGAGCAACTGCGCGACCAACCGCTCCATGCGCAGGATGCCGGCGTCGAGATGTTGCTGCGAATGCTCGCGTTCGTCGTCGTTGGCGGACTGGCGCAGATTGTAGGCATGCACTTTCAGCGCGGCGATCGGCGTGCGCAGTTCGTGCGCGGCGTCGGCGGTGAAACGGCGTTCGCGCGCCAGCGCCTTGTCGAGGCGATCGAGCAGCCCATTCACTGCGGTCAATATTCCCTGGATTTCGCGCGGCGCGCGCGCGAGTTCGATCGGCGTCAGCCGTTCCGGTGCGCGCTGTTCCACCGCGTCGGACACCCGCAGCAGGCTGCGGCAGGCCCAGTCGACGGCGAGCCAGACGAACAGCGCCAGCAGCGGCACCGCGGCGAGCAGCGGCATCAGCGTGCCGAAGGCGATTTCCTCGGCGATTTCTTCACGGATCGCCGAGAGTTCGCCGGACTGGTACCAGCGGCCGGTCGACGATTTCAGCGTGAAGGTGCGCCAGTGTTCGCCGTCGATCACCAGATCGGCGAACCCGGGCTTCAGCGGTGCGAGCGGCCGGCGCGGGCCGCTGTCGGAGCGCAGTAGCACCGTGCCGCGCGCATCGCGCACCTGGAACGCGAGTTTGGTTTCGTAGGCGTGGCCGCCGGGCATGGCCAGGGCTTCGCCCACGCCTTCGCTGGTGCCGCGCCAGACCTTGACCACCATGGCGTCGTCGGCGGTGTCGCCACCGGAACGCAGGGCGAGGTCGGCCAGCGGTTCGTCGACCAGGCTCATCAGCACCCGCGAGGAGTGCGCGAGTTTGGCGTCGAACAGTTCGCCGGCTTCCTGCAGGCCGGCACGGTAGCTGAACACCGACGCGACCAGCAGCACCAGCGTGGTCACGCCGATGATCGACAACAGCAGCACGCGACGTATGGAAATCGTGCGCATCTAGACGGCTCGTCCCGGAATCATGCGCTGCCCTCTGCCTGCGCGACTTTCTCGTCGAGGGCATAGCCGACGCCGCGCAGGGTGCGAATCAGCGCGGGATCGAGTTTCTTGCGCAGCGCATGCACGTGTACGTCGAGTGCGTTGCTCGCCACGTCCTCATCCCAGCCGTACAGCCGCTGTTGCGCGGACTCGCGCGAGATCGGGCGGCCGCGCTGTTCCATCAACATCCGCAGCAGCGCGAATTCGCGACGCGGCAGATCGAGCGATTTGCCGCGCCACACCACGTCCAGCCGCGCCGGGTCCAGCGACAGCGCGCCGAACTGCAGCAGCGGCGTGGCGCGGCCGCCCACGCGCCGGAGCAGTGCGCGCACGCGGGCCAGCAGTTCCTGGGTGTCGAACGGTTTAGCGAGATAATCGTCGGCGCCAGCATCCAGGCCCAGCGTGCGGTCGCTGGCGCGTTCGCGCGCGCTCAGCACGAGGATCGGCATCAGGGCGCCGGCGCGACGGGCCTGGCGGATCACTTCCATGCCGTCCATGTGCGGCAGACCGAGATCCAGCACCACCAGATCGATGCCGCCGTCCTTCATCGCGGTCAGCGCGCTCACGCCGTCGCGCAGCCAGTCGACGGTGAAGGCGGCGCGGCGCAGCGCGGTGCGGATGCCTTCGCCCAGGGATTCGTCGTCTTCGACCAGCAGGATGCGCATTCGTGGAGTGTGGGTCGCCGCTCAGCGCGCCGCAAGCTTCGTGCGCACTTTCGCCAGCAGCGCGGCGGCTTCCTTGCGGCGGCCCTGGTCGGCCAGTTCCCGGCCGGGGCGCGCGGGTGCGGCCAAAGCTTTCTCCAGCGCGGCGGCGGCGCCTTTCCAGTCGCCCTGATCGAACAGGAAATCGCCATGGAAATAATTCGGATCGATGCCGTTGGGATTGATCTGCAGGCCCTTGCGCAGCAGTTCGCGCGCGCGCTTGTCGTCGCCGAAGCCGACCGGCCAGCCGGGCACCGAGTAATAGAGCACGCCGAGGCTGGTATGCGCCGAACCGTCGAGCGCGACGGGATCGAGTTTGATCGCCTGTTCGAAATCGGCGCGCGCCTGCTTGGCCAGGCCCAGTGCGCCCAGACCGCCGCGTTCACCGGCGAAGCTCGACAGCACGATGCCTTCCCAGATCAGCGCATTCGCGTCTTTCGGCTGTGCGGCGCGCACGTTCGCCGCCTGTTTCGCCAGCGCGTCGAACGCGGATTCGCGCTGCGCCTTCGGGGTGTTGTAGTTGATCTCGGCCCAGCGGTCGCGCACCGCGGAGACCTGTTGCGAGGGTTCGCCCGCGACAGCGGCGGATGCGGAAGCGATGAAGAGCGCGGCGCCGACGGCGGCGGTGAGCATGCGGTTGCGGAATCGGATCATGGCGGTTGTCCTCGGAGAGATGGAGACGGCTACGCGGTGCGCGCGTGGCGGCGAACGATGGCGAGTTGCGATTTGAGGTTGCGGTCGACCAGGCCGGGCAGCGCGCCGTTGAGGCGCGCGAAGAGCTTTTCCGGCCAACCGACCTGCAGCCGCGGGCGGCCGCTGGCGATGGCCGCGACCAGCTGTGCGGCGACATCGGCGGGGTCGTCTTCGGCGACTTTCATTTCGCGGTTCATCGCCGTCACCGCCGGCGTATTGAACGCAGTGCGGGTGGCGCGCGGCGACAGATACTGGAACTGCAGGCCGCCGTCGGCGTATTCGCGGGACAGGCCTTCGATCAATCCGCGCAGGCCGAACTTGGTCGCGCTGTACGCGGAGAATCCCGGAAACGCGAGGCTGCCGAACGTGGAGCCCACCGCGACCACCGCCGCCTGCGGATGCTGTTTGAGCATCGGCATCAGGCCGTGGATCAGCGCCATCGGCGCCAGCAGATTGGTTTCGACCAGATCGCGCAGATCGGCCATGCGTTGGTCCTCGAACAGGCCGAAGGCGCTCTGCGCATGTGCGAGCACGAGCACCGATGGCGTGCGCTCGAATCGGGAGACGGTGGAAACGACGTGCGCGCGGCCGCCATCGTCCGCAAGATCCGCGATCAGCGGCACCACTCGCCCGGCGTCGTGTCGCCGGACGAGCGACTGCAGTCGCGTTTCGTTGCGTCCGACGGCGACCACGCGCGCGCCGGCCCCCACCAGGGAGTCGCAGAGGGCTGCACCGATGCCGCCGCTGGCGCCGGTGAGCAGCACGGTTCTGTCGGCGAGCGCGATCATGCGGCTTCCGCCAATGCGCTGCGGCCGTCGCGCAGCGTGCGGAATACGTCGCCGTAGAGTTTGTAGAAGCGCTTCGCGGCATGCACCACCGCGCGGCGGTCGTCTTCGTCGTCGAGCTGGTTCATCAGGCGCTCGTAGACGCCGATATGTTCGATATCCAGGTCGCCGTGCGAGCGCAGATAGCTGAAGGCATTGCGCGGCAGGCCGAGCGAGGTTTCGATGGTTTCGGCCGCGCGCGTGGCCAGCGCGACGCTGGTGCCTTCCAGCACCAGCACCATGCCGAAGAAGCCGACCGGATTGCCGCGCGCGATGGTGTCGTAGGCATAGGCGACCATCAGTTCGGTGGCTTCGGCGGGCGATGAATTCGCGATCGCGTTGCGATCCGCACCGCAGGCGACGAGATCGTCGAGGATCCATTCGTGATGGCCCATCTCTTCCTCGATATATTCGCCCACCGCGGTGCGCAGCCATTCGAGTCGCGCCGGCAACCGCCCGCCGCAGGCCATCAGCAGCGGCACGGTGTGGCGCACGTGATGGAACGCCTGGACGAGGAAGGCGATGTAGTCGTCGCGGGCGATCCGGCCGGCCAGCGCGTCCTGGATGATCGGAACCGTGAGCAGCGACTGACGCTCGCGCTGGGTTTCGGCGAGCAGCCTGCTGTGGAAAGGCATGCTGTGGAAAGGTGTGTCGTGCGCGATCATGCGGTGGCTCCGTGAAGCATGGGGTCTTCGGGAATTGTTCGGAAAGCAGTGGTGCCGTTGGTGTCGACGTAATGCGCGTCCACCGCATCGCGATAGCGCGCGAGGATCGCGTCGCGTCGCGGCCGGCCGTTGCTGGTCGACAGACCATCGGCGAACGAGAACGGCGCGTCGGCGCGCACGATGTCGCGGACCTGGGCGTAATCGGGCAGGCCGCGATTGACCTCGCGCAATGCGGCGCGCAGCGCGGTGTCGTCAAGATCGGCGCGTCGCGGCCAGACGATCGCGACATTGAACGGTCGCGCTTCGCCGTGGATGATCGCCTGCGCGAACGCGGGATGCTGCAGCAGTTCGCTTTCCACCCATTCCGGCGAGACGTTGCGCCCGAACGAGGTGATGAACAGGTGCTTGCGCCGGCCGGTGATATGCACGAAGCCATCGGCGTCGATGTGGCCGAGGTCTCCGGTCGCGATGGCCCCTGAAGTGGGTGCGTCATCGCCGAGATAGCCGAGGCAGCGCACGCCTTCGACGTACAGTTCGCCGTCGACCACGGTGACCTGCGCATGCGGCAGCGGCTTGCCGACGCTACCCATGCGCGACGCGCCGGGACGGTTGAGGCAAACCACCGATGCGCATTCGCTCAGGCCATAGCCTTCGTACACGGGCAGGCCGACGGCTGCGGCGCGCGCCAGCAGCGCGGGGCCGACGCGGCCGCCGCCCACCGCAAGGAATTTCAGCGAATCCGGCAGCGTCGCGCCCTGTTCGGCGGCCATCACCAGCGCCAGCAGCAACTGCGGCAACAGGATCGCGCTCTCGGGCCGGTAGCGGTGCAGGCACGTCAGCAGCGTCGGCACGTCGAGCCCCGAGGCGCCGGTGTAGCCGACTTCGGCCAGCGGCGGCACCGCGATCTGCGCGCCGGACAGCAGCGCCGCGTACAGGCCGGCGACGTTCTCCAGCAGCGTCGACAGCGGCATCAGGCACAGATGCCGTTTCGGCGACAGTGGCGCGGCGGCGTCGGCCAGCGATTGCGCCACGGACAGCAGCGACGCGGCGTCGAGGCACACGCCTTTCGGCATGCCGGTGGTACCCGAGGTGTAGGTGATGCAGGCGGTGCCCGACGGCAGCGCAGTCGGCGTCGGATCGAGCCGCAGCCACCGCAGCGTGTCGCCGAGCGCATGCGTCGCGTATGTCGCAAAGGCATCGGGGAGTGGCGCGTCCATCGCAACGATCAATATTTCGGCGCCGCTGCCCGTGAGTGCGTGCGTCACCTGCGCGGGCGAGAAGAACGTCGGCAGCGGCACATGCACCGCGTCGAGCGTGCGGATCGCGAGATCCAGCGCCAGCCAGTCAGGGCCATTGTCGAGCCGGCTGGCGATGCGCTTCGTGCCGCTGGCGGCGATGGCGTCGGCGAGCAGGCGTACCCGTTCGCCGAGGGCGTCATCGCTCAACGCGCCGTCGCGCCACAGCACGCGCGGCGCATCGCCGCGCAGGGTGTCGAGCAGCGGCGTGAATGCATTCGCAGCCGCGTTCACAGTGCACCCGCCGCAAGGCAGGGCAGCCACGGCATCGCCGGCGCCGCGGCCGGCACGCGCTGCGAGCGCGACAGGTAGGCGTGCCCGGCGGCGATATCGCCGAACATCACCTTGGGCTGCGCATCGTAGTAATGGCCCCATTGGTCGTGATCGTGGATCAGTCGCGAGGGGTTCGCTTCGGCCAGTTCGACGGTCGCCAGATGCAGGCGGTCGAAGGTATTGCGCAACTGTCGCGTCGCCGCGAACAACACCCAGCGGAAACCCGCCGCATGCAGCCAATGGGTCAGATGCAGGATCAGTTCGCGGGCATCGCCCGCGGACAGCGCGCCGAAATTGCCGACCTCGACCAGTTGATCGCGCGACACGGTGCGGCCGACGGCATCGGCGATGGCGGCTTCCGCGGGCGTATCGAGATATTGCTCGACGAACAGCGGACCTTCGTAGCCGCATCGCAGCCCGACCGCCGCCTGCAGTCTTCCGGCGGCATCGTGGAACGCCAGCAGATGCGGCAGGAACTGCGTGAGCTCGGCGCCGTAGCGTGCGCGATAGACCTGGGCGATGAAGGCTTCGGTTTCTGCGCGGCGCGCGTCGGCGGGGCCGATCAGCGCGCCGTTGGCGAAGCCGCGCTTGTCCAGGCGGTGCGGGGATGATGCGGAGGGGAGAGGTGTCATGGGACCGCATGCTGGGCGGCACCAATTAAACGAAGATGATGCGTTTGTTAGCCGGGTGTGAGCGAATGATTAGGATTTGATTGTTGTGCGACGTGCGTCTTCTTCAACTTACGCGAAGTTAACGAGCGCGATGTTGCAGATGCAAACGATTATCGCTGCCGCTGAAAACAGCACACTACGTGTCATCGAAGCCAACGAGAGAATTGCGGGTCAGTCCGCGGGCGCAGAACAGCGCTCCGCCCGCGCCAGCATCAGTGCGCGGTCGCGCGCGTTGGCGGCGAGCGAGGCGGCGCGTTCGAAGGCGTCGCGGGCTTCGTCGCGGCGCGCGAGTTGTTCGAGCAGGTCGCCGCGCACCGCGTACAGCAGGCCGTAATCGCGCAGTTGCGCGGCGTCGCAGAGGGCGTCGACCAGCGGCAGCGCGAAGACTGGCCCTTGTGCTTTGCCGATGGCGACCGCGCGGTTGAGTTCCACGACCGGCGACGGTTGTACCTGCGCCAGCACCGCGTACAACGCGGCGATCCGCGCCCAGTCGGTGTCGTCGGCGCGCGTCGCGCGGGCATGGCAGGCGGCGATCGCGGCCTGCAGTGCGTACAGCCCGCGCGCACCGCCGAGCTGTTGCGCGCGCGTCAGCGCCTGCAGCCCGCGCTGGATCTGCAGGCGATCCCAACGCGCGCGATCCTGTTCCAGCAGCAGCACCGGGCTGCCGTCGGCGGCGACGCGCGCGTTCGCCCGCGAGGCCGGCAAGTCCATCAGGGCGCGCCGGCCCCCCGCGTCGGAGTCGCCCCGCACCAGACCCACCAGCACCCCCCCCAGCCGCAGCGCTTCCTCGCACAGCGCGGGACGCATCCAGTCTTCGCCGGAGCTGGCGGCATAGCCTTCGTTGAAGATGAGATAGATCGCTTCCAGCACCGCGTCGAGGCGTTCGGCCAGCTCGGTCTTGCGCGGCACCTCGAACGGCACCTGCTTCTCGGCGAGCGTGCGCTTGGCGCGGACGATGCGCTGCGCCACGGTCGGTTCCGGCTGCAGGAAGGCGCGTGCGATCTCGGCGGTGGTCAGGCCGCCGAGCAGACGCAGGGTCAGCGCGACGCGGGACTCCAGCGGCAGCAGCGGATGACAGGCGGCGAACACCAGGCGCAGCAGGTCGTCGCCGATGTCGTCGTCCGCATGTTCATCCGCGCGATCGTGGGCCATGTCGGTTCCGTGCAGCTGAAGTTCCAGGCCGTACTCGGTCTGCTTGTCCGCATGCAGCGCGCGCTGTCGCAGATGATCGATGGCGCGACGTTTCGCCGCCGCCATCAGCCATGCCGCCGGATTGTCCGGCACGCCGTCGGCCGGCCAGTACTCCAGCGCGGCGACCAGCACGTCCTGCGCCAGCTCCTCGGCGATGGCGACATCGCCGGTCATGCGCGCGACGCGCGCGACCAGCCGCGGCGATTCCATCCGCCACAGGGCATCGAGGGTGCGTCGGGTGCGGTCGTCGGTCATCGGCGGCGATGAAAGCATCGCCGCCGTCGTTGCGCAACCCGCGCCGCGTTCGCCTGTCGGTGGACAGGCTGATCGTTACAGACTGACGATGGGTTTGAAGCCGCCGAAGAACATGCGCTTGCCGTCGAACGGCAGGTTCTTGGGGTCCATCATCGACGCCAGCCGCGGGTCGGCCATCACCTGTTTGTTGATCTTGTCGCGATGCGCGCGCGACTTGTAGACGATCCACGAGAACACGACGACTTCGCCGGGCTTGAGTTTCACCGCCTGCGGGAACGAGGTCGATTTGCCGGGCTGAACATCGTCGGCCACGCATTCGATGTACTCGAGCGCGCCGTATTCTTTCCAGATCTTGCCGGCCTTGCGGGCCATCTTGCGATACGCATCCAGATTCTTCTCGGGCACGGGCAGAACGAAACCGTCGACATAGCTCATGGCATTCTCCTTGGTTGGGTCGGGTCTTGCGGGTGTTGCGATTGCGGAAAAAAACCGTGCGCTCTCAGGCCGACGGCATCGCCGATTCGTCCATCCAGAAGACTTCCCACTGGTGGCCGTCGAGATCCTCGAACGCATGCTGATACATGAATCCCATGTCGTTGGCCGGCGTGGGCGTAGCGGCGCCGGCGGCCACGGCCTTGGCCACCATGGCATCCACTTCTTCGCGCGACTCGCACGACAGCGCCAGCAGCACTTCGGTGGCGGCGCGGGCGTCGGCGATGGGCTTCTTCGTGAAACCGGCGAAGAACGGTCTGGTCAGCAGCATCACCTGGATCTGCTCCGAGATCACCATGCAAGTGGCGTTCTCGTCGGTGAATTTCGGATTGAAGCCGAAGCCGAGCGCGGTGAAGAACGCGACGGTGCGGTCGAGGTTCTCGACCGGCAGATTGACGAACAGTTGCCGGGGTTTGCTTGCATTCGACATGGCTCAGACCTCCTTCATGCAGTTGATCATCCACGGCTTGCCGAAGCGGTCGGTGAAAGCCCCCCAGCGGATCGCCCAGAACGTGTCCTGCAGCGGCATCTGCACGTCGCCGCCCGCGGACAGCGCGGCGAAGATGCGCTCGGCTTCCTCGGGCGTGTCGACGTTGATGTTGATGCAGGTGCCCTGGCCGGGATCGCTGTGCGGCGGCGGGCCGTCGGCGCCCATCAGCACCGCGCCGTCCGCTTCCAGCAGGGTGTGCATGATCAGATTGTGGCTGTCGGCCGGCATCTCGGCGGCCATCGGCGAGTCGCCGTAGGTCATGCGCATCTTGATGTCGCCCTTGAAGACGTCGCGGTAGACATCGAAGGCGGCGCGGCAGTTGCCTTTGAAATTGAGGTAAGCGATGAATTGCACGGGAAATCTCCTGGGTTTCGAGCTGAATTGTTCAGGTTGGCGGCGTGCGCCGCCGTGTGGATGGAATGCGGCGCGGCTCAGTCGCCGGGGCGCTTGGTGCCCTTGAGCAGCGCCACGATCGCCATCGCGTGGCCATGGCCGAGCGCGAAGTCGCGCTTCAGCCAGGCGATGATGTCGCCGGCCTTCACGCCCGCTTTCAGTCCGTTGCGGTCGGTGAATCCCTGGGCGGCGGCGAGGCGCTGGAATTGCTCCGGGCCGTGTCCGGTCTTGGCCTGGATGTTGTCGAGGTATGCCTGGAAAGACATGGGACGGGTCTCCGGATCAGGCTTCGGACGAGAGCGATTCTGACGAGTGCGATTCTGGCAAGAGCCGCGCGCGCAGCCGGTCTTCCTGCTCGCGCAGTTCGGGGGTGAAGGCTTCGCCGAAATCGTCTGCCTCGAACAGCGGGCGGATCTCGATCTCGCTGGGGCCGTTATGCGGATTCGGGCAGCGGCGCACCCATTCGATGGCTTCGTCCAGCGAGCGCACCTGCCACAGCCAGAAGCCGGCGATCAGCTCCTTGGTTTCGGCGAACGGGCCGTCGACCACCCGCCGCTGCGCGCCATCGAACTGCACGCGTGCGCCCTGCGAGGTGGGCTTCAGGCCTTCGCCCGCCAGCATCACGCCGGCATTGACCAGTTCCTCGTTGAAACGGCCCATCGCCGCCAGCAGCTCCTGGCTCGGCATGACGCCGGCTTCGGAATCGGCGGTGGCCTTCACGATCACCATGACTTTCATTGTCGTTCTCCAGAATGGAAGAGGGTTCGGGCGGCCCGGCCGTGCCGGCATCTGCCGCCCATACCCATGACGACGAACGGGGAGGTGCGGAATCGACACGCGCCCGGAAATATTTTTTTGACAGAGGCTGGGGCATCATGGCCCGGCGTTCGACCCCCGAGGAATGAGGATGCAATACCTGTTGTTGGTCTACACCGATCCCGAGCTGATGGCGGCCCTGCCGCCGGCGGAATACGACCGCCTGATGCACGGCTGCATCACCCATGCCGATGAACTGCGCGAAGGCGGCTGCCTGCTCGGCTCACAGCAGTTGGAAGCGCCCACGCAGGCGCGCACCGTGCGCGTGCGCGAAGGCGCGGCACGGGTGACCGATGGTCCCTTCGCCGAGACCAAGGAAGTGCTGGCCGGCTTCAATCTGATCGAAGCCGACAGTCTGGAAGACGCGGTGCGCATCGCCCACGAGTTCCCGTGGATCCGCTTCGGCAGCATCGAAGTGCGGCCTGTGCGCGATTTCGATGCGGTGCGCAGGCGCGTGGGTGCCTGAATCCTGCGCTTGAATCCTGCCTATCTTGCCGTATAGCCGCCATCGATCACCAGCTCGCTGCCGGTGACGAACTTCGATTCATCGGATGCCAGATAGACCACGCCCCAGGCGATGTCGTCGACGTCGCCCATGTGTCCGAGCGGATGCAGGCCGCCGACGGCCTTGCGCGCGGCGTCGAGGTCGGTGGCGCCGCTGGCGCGCAGGTGATGCTCGACCATCGGCGTCCAGATGTAGCCGGGATGCACCGAGTTCACGCGGATCCGGTCGGGCGCATAGCTCATCGCGTCGGTCTTGCTCATCAAGCGCACTGCGCCCTTGGAGGCGTGGTATGCAGGGATATCGGCGGCGCCGACCAGGCCGTAGATCGACGACAGGTTGACGATGCTGCCGCCGCCGGCGCGCTTCAGGTGCGGGATGGCGTGCTTCACGCAGAACAGCACGCCCTTCACGTTCACCGCTTGCACCGCATCCCATTCGGCTTCGGTGATTTCGTGGGTGAGTTTTACGGAGCCGGAGATGCCGGCGTTGTTTACTAGCACATCCACGCGGCCGAACAGCGCCGCGACCTGATCGATCGCGATCTTCACGTTCTGTTCGCTGGCGACATCGACATGCCAATAGCGCGCTTCGATGCCGCGTCCGTGCAGTTCGGCGACCAGCGCTTCGCTTTCGGTATCCAGGACATCGAACACCGCCAGCTTCGCGCCTTCCTCGCCGAGGCGCTCGACGCAGGCGCGGCCGATGCCCAGCGCGCCCCCGGTGACGATGCAGGTTTTGTCTTTGACCCGGTGCATGGCGATTCCTTCTGTCGATGGGCGGATCGGTTCCGCCCCGTCTTCCTGAATATAGTCCTGGTCTTCCGCGCGCGTTTGATCGCGATCAAAAGCGCGTGAGCCGATCCGTGCGTCAATGACCGCTCCCGTCGATGCGCGAGGTGCGGTCATGTTCAAGGACATCCTGGTTCCCTACGTGAATGCGGAGAGCGAAAAGGCGCCGGCCGCCGCCGCGATGGCGCTCGCAGAGGCATTCGATGCGCATGTCGCGATGCTGGTCACGATCGATGTGCCGCCGCCGATGCCCAGCGACTGGGGTGCGATGGCGTACGACGTCTACGCGCGTCTGCACGAGGAGGCGCGCAAACGTGCGGGCGAGCGCGCGGAGGCGCTGCGCGGCAAGTTCGCGCATGCGGCCGTGCCGTTCGACATCCGGACCGTCGAAACCGTGTCGCTGTATCCGCAGAACGCCGCCGCGCTGCAGGCGCGCTATGCCGATCTCACGGTGCTGCCGGCGATGCCGCGCGACGGTATCGACAACATGGTCGTACACGATTATTTCCACGAGATCCTGCGCCATTCCGGCCGGCCGGTGCTGGTGGTGCCCGAAGGCCATGCCGCGGCGCTGCCGCCGAAGCGCGCGGTGATCGCGTGGAAACCCACGCGCGAAGCCAGCCGCGCCGTCGCCGACGCGATGCCGCTGCTGCGCAAGGCCGACGCGGTGGATGTGCTGGTGATCGATCCTGCGGTCGGCGAAAGGGCGCACGGCGCCGAACCAGGCGCCGATATCGCCGCGCATCTGGCCCGCCACGGGCTGCGGGTGGAGGTGGCGACGCGGCCGCGGATGAATTTCTCGGTGGCGTATGCGGTGCTCGATCATGCGCGCACGGTCGGCGCCGATCTGATCGTTGCCGGCGGCTATGGCCATTCGCGGCTGCGCGAAGCGATGCTGGGCGGCACCACCCGCGAACTGCTGCAGACCACGCATCTGCCGGTGCTGTTTTCGCACTGAAAACGGCGTGCGCGCTGTGCGCGGCGCAAGGGGTAGACTGCCCGCCATGATCCGCAGTCCTTCGCCGATGCCGCCATGCCGCTGAATGCCGCCGATCTTTACGGTTACTGCGTCGCGTTCGCGGTCGGTCTGCTGATCGGCATCGAGCGCGAACGCAGCAAGGGCGAAGGTCCGCTGCGCGCCGCGGCCGGCGTGCGGACGTTCATCCTGCTGGCGCTGGCCGGCGCGATCGCGCAGCAGATCGGCGGTGTCGGCATCGCCATCGGCGGCGCGTTCGTGGCGCTGGCGGCGCTGGCGAGTTATCGCCACAGCCGTTCGGAAGATCCGGGCCTCACCACCGAAGTCGCGATGCTGGTGACGTTCCTGCTGGGCGTGCTGGCGATGATCGCGCTGCCGGTCGCCGCGGGCCTGGGCGTGGTGGTCGCGATGGTGCTGGCGAGCAAATCACATCTGCACGCATTCACCCGCAAAACACTGACCGAACAGGAGCTGCACGACGCGCTGTTGCTCGCCGCCGCGGCGGTGGTGGTGCTGCCGCTGTTGCCGGACCGCGCCATCGATCCGTGGCAGGCGCTCAATCCGCATACGTTGTGGATGCTGGTGGTGCTGGTGATGGCGATCAACGCCGCCGGTTATGTCGCGCTGCGCATGCTCGGGCCGGGCGCCGGCCTGGCGCTGGCCGGTTTCATCGGCGGTTTCGTGTCCAGTACCGCAACCATCGCCGCGATGGGCGACCGGGCGCGCGCGTCGCCGCAGTGGCGGGCGCAATGCGTCAGCGCCGCGCTGTGTTCGAACATTCCAACCATCCTCATGCTGGGCGTGGTGACCGGCGCGTTGTCGCCGCCGCTGCTGTCGATGTTGATGTGGCCGCTGATCTTCGCCGGGCTCGCGGCCATGCTGTCGGCGTGGATCGTGCAGGCGCGCAGCGCATCGGCCGGCGTCGAAGATCGCACGGTCGCGCCCGGCCGGCCGTTCGAGCCGCGCCATGCGCTGGTGTTCGCGGCCATCGTCAGCGCGATCCTGTTGCTGTCGGCCGGCGTGCATCGCTGGCTCGGCGACACCGGCGTGCAGATCGCCGCGGGCGCTGCCGGTCTGGCCGACCTGCACGCCGCCGCCGCGTCGGTGGCGCAGCTCGTCGCCAACGGCGCCATCGATGCGAGCGATGCCCGCTGGCCGGTGTTCATCGCATTGATCGCCAATTCGCTCAGCAAACTGCTGATGGCGGGGTTGCGCGGCGGCCGCGGCTTCCTGCTGCGGCTGTTGCCGGGCGTGATCGCGATCGTGCTCGCTTTCGCGGCGGGCGTGTGGTGGCAGAGCGTCTGATCGAAGCGTGATCGAAGCGGAGGCGGCGAGGGTAACGATTGCGTGCGGTTTGCGTTGCCGGCGCAGCGACGGCGGTTCAGCTCGACAATACCTTGAGCATCTGCAGCGCGATCTTGCGTTTCTGCGCCGGCAGTTTGCGGAAGCGCAGCAGCGCTTCGCTTTCGCTGGCGTCCTGGGCGCAGTCTTCGCGCGGCAGCGCCGGTGCGGTTTCCGTGCCGTCGCAGCGGCTGGGGCCGCGGCCGGTGCCCAGCCATTCCACGCAGGTGCCGGTCTCGATCGCGATCTGGATCAGGTGATGCATGCTGGGCGATGTGCCCAGCGGGTGCTCCCACTGGGTCACGGCGCTGCGTTTCACGCCGATCCGGCGCGCCAGTTCGGCCTGGGTCAGCTGTGCCGCCAGCCGTGCCTTGCGGATGCGGGTGGGGAGCGTGTGCATGCGGGAGCCTCGTCCTGATCTGCGCCGCCGCCGGCGCTTCGACCGGCGGCCTTGCCTTGTGCATCGTCGTTTCCGTGACCGTCGCGCCCGGTGGATGCCCGGGATTGCCGCGGACGGCAAGATGTCCGGTTTCGCTTTCCGCAGCCCCCCACCGCTGCATTCAACCGGTATTGATGGGTAACGGCAAGTCGCGCTTGACGCGGCCGGCGGCCATCTTCGCCGCGACCGCCGGCCTGCGCCGCCGCATTCCCGCGTCTAATCCAAAGCCCGGGATGTTGTGCGGGCCGCCCGGGGGGAGTGGATCGAGAGCGGATGAGAAGCGGACGAAGGCTGCCGTATGCGCACATCGCGCAAGCGCGGAGCCGGCCACAGCAAAGGACAGGACAGGATGTTGCGCATCTGGTTGTTCGGCTCTCTCTGCGTCGCCAACGATTCCATCGGCGAGCAGGTCACGGCGGTCTCCGGCCGCTGCGGCAGCCTGCTGGCCTATCTGGCCTTGGGCCGCGGTCGCTATTTCAGCCGCACCGAGCTGCTGGGCACGCTGTGGCCGGAGCGGATGGCGTCGATGACCGCCGGCTCCTTCAACACCGCGCTGTGGCGCCTGCGACGTTTGGTGGAATGCCCGCCGTTCCAGCACGGCGAGCTGATCGCCAGCGACCGCCGCGGCGCGATCGGGCTGAACGGGTCGCAGGAGGTCTGGCTCGACATCGAGGAATTCGAGCGCCGGATCGCGTCCGGCCTGAGCCGGCCGATCGAACAACTGGGCGATGCCGAGATCGATGATCTGCGCGCCGGCGTCGCGTTGTACAAGTCCGACATCCTGATGGAGTTCACCGACGACTGGGCGCTGCGCGAGCGCGAGAAGCATCGTCGTCATTATCTGAATGCGCTGTGGCGGCTGATGCAGTTGTCGACGATCCGCCGCGAATACGGCGAGGGCATCCGCTACGCGCAGTCGATCCTCGACTGCGACACGCTGCGCGAGGACGTGCATCGCGAATTGATGCAGTTGTTCGTGCTCAGCGGCCAGCGCGCGCAGGCGCTGCGTCAGTTCGAGACCTGCCGCGACATGTTGCGCCGCGAGTTGGCGATCCAGCCCATGCGCGAAACCCTGGCGCTTTACCGGCAGATCGCCGACAGCGCGATCGGTGGCGATGGTGGCGGCGATCGCGGCGGTGAGTCGGCGCAGGCGATGCAGGCGCCGCTGCATTTCGAGTACGTGCCGACCGTGCTTCCGCCGGGACTGCCGTTGCCGCTGCACGGCAGTGCAGGCACCCGCAGCATGATCGCCGCCGCCCGCCAGCATCTGGCCGCAGCCGACGCGCAACTGGAACTGAGTCTGCGTCAGCTCGACAGCTGAGGTCTCGCGCTTCCCGGCTCGATAGGGTGCGCCTGCGGCGCACCTTGGTTCGTGATCGCCGCGAAAGTCTGTAGAGCGGACTGAAGTCCGCTGCCTTGCCCCCTCCCATTCGCGCTCCGCGCGCTGACGAACGCCAGCAGGCTGGGCCTGCTGGCCGGAGGGTTGGGGTGGGGGCAGCGGGCTCAAGCCCGCTCTACAGAAAACGGGTCGCTGCGCGGACATCACGCGCCGATCACCCGACATCACACCCCCGCTGCTTCCTGTGTGATGTCGCGGTGATGTCGGTGTGATGGGGCGGTGATGGCGGCGGCGCAGAGTCGGTCCATCGCACCGGTACCGGTCAGGCGCCATGACACTGCTCGAGGATCGCACCGCCGTTTTCATCGTTCGCATCTGGTGCGAACGCGGCGACGGACCGAGCCTGGCGCCGGAGTGGCGGGGCTCGGTCGAACACGTCCAGACCGGGGCGCGCACCTTCTTCCGCCACCTGGATGTGGTGCTCGAATTCATGAAGCCGCATCTCGAAGGCATCGGCGTCGATGCCCAGCAGCGTTTCTGGGAACGCATTTCGACCGTCATGGACGACGCGCCGGACCTCGCCTCCCAGGATCGCGACACGGGCGGCATCAGGATCGATCTCGGTGCAGGACCCGTTACAGAGCCGCATATCCCCGCGTCCGCCAACGCAACCGCCGCCGTCAACGCTCGCAAGTCCCGTTAGGAGTCCGTCATGGCCGTTATCCGTGCCAACCGCGAATCGATCGATGACCGTTTCAGCGTGCTGGGATTCACCGTACGCTCTGAACTGCCGCTGTTCGAGATCGGTCTCGCCACCGACCCGGAATTGCTGAAGCCCGAGAGTCGCGCCAAGCGCACCCCCGGCAATTTCTTCACCAGCCGCCTGTTGCGCGCGCTGCCATCGCAGCGCGGCGAAGCGGTGTATCTGGTGCCGCCGGAGATCGTGGCGCGGTTCGTCGGCCAGCAACGGCTGTATTTCGGGCTGGCGACGTATCGCGAAAGCGACCGCAGCACGCCGATCTCGCTGCGCATGCCCGATCGCGGCACGATGTACGTCAGTCTGTCCGGTTTGTCCGAACGCGGGCTGCGGCGCACGGTCCGCGGCCGCGGCACGTCGACTTACGGTATCAACGGGAGTGGCGCCAACGGGAGCGGCGGCAACGGCTACGGCGGCACCGGCGGCGAACTCGGCTGGGGCGGCGACAACACCACCGCGATGCCGCCGCCCTCGCGCGACGAAGACCGCGCCAAGCGCGCCGGCAACGGCGCCAAAGCGCCGAACGGCGCGAGCGACACTGGCGGCTACAGCGACGGTTTTTCCGAAGAATTGTGGAAACAGCCGCCGCCCGTCGCGGCGCCGGCACCGACGGACAACGCCGCGCCGCCCGCACCCGCGCCGACCGCGCAGAGCCTGACGCTGCGCAACGACGGCGGGCGTCGCCAGATGGCGACCTCGCGTTCGCTGCTGATCTCATCCGATTACCAGCCGAGCAATCTGTGGGACGCGCTGCGCGCCCAGCTCGGTTTCTTCGTCGACAGCGCGATGTGGTATCTCGGCGTCGCCGACACCACGGTGATGCCGCATTCGGCGACCTGCCAGATCCGCGTGCCCGACGGCACCGCCGAGGGCGGGCTTCACGGTTCCGGTTTCTTCATCGGCCCGCGCCTGATCATGACCGCCGCGCACGTCGTCGACGGCCAGAGCGAGCTGATCGTGGTGCCGGGCAAGAACGGCGGCGGCACCGGCTCGGCCAATGAGCCCTTCGGCCGCTTCAAGGTCACCCAGTTCCGCAAACACGATTCATACGGCACCAACGGCAGCGATTTCGACATGGCGCTGATCTGCGTGCCGGCGGCGAACGCGGTCGGCAGCGGCCAGTATTTCGATCTGGTCGAAGAACTGACCCAGAGCCGGCCGGAAGGCGTGGTGGTGAGCGGTTACGCCGCACGCTGGTATGCGAACGATCTGATCGAACATTTCGTCAACGCGACCATCGACCCGAACAGTCAGCACATGATGGGCGGTTACATCCGCGAACTGCCCACCGACGAGACCTTCAGCTACAACATCCAGACCCTCGGCGGCACCAGCGGCTCGCCGGTGTACTGGATCGAGGACACCGGCGCCGGTCCGCAGGCGCATATGGTCGGCGTGCATGTCGCCGCGCATGACGCCACCACCAACCTCGGCTGCCGGATCACATCCGGCAAGCTGGCCTGGATCCGCAAGATCGCCGCCGGCTGGGGCCAGACCCTGACCTTCGCGCAAAGCGTGCGCGGCGTGCGCAGCCTGTCGGTGGTGGACGAGGACAGCGGTTACGACATCGGCGGGCCCATCCCTGATGGGAGCGGCCCCGACGAGCGCGCCGCCAGCAACGCGCAGGGCTGGTACGGCACCCGCGGCCTCACGCTGACGGCTTCCGAATATCCGCAGGCGAGCCGCTTCGAACCGGCGCACAGCGGCAACTATCGCGCCACCGGCGCGCCGCGCAGCATCGACAAGATCGTGATCCACATCACCGACGGCGGCGCCAACATCAACGGCACCATCAGCTGGTTCAAGAATCCGGCCGCCAAGGTCAGCTCGCATTACGTGATCGGCCTGGACGGCGAGATCGTGCAGATGGTCGCGCACGACGATGTCGCCTGGCACGCCGGTTCGGCCAACCGCGGCAGCATCGGCATCGAACACGTCGCCAACACCCGGGGGCTGAATCCGACCGCGGCGCAGATGTGCGCATCGGCGGCGCTGGTGACCTGGTTGTGCGACCGCTACAACATTCCCGCCGATCGCGCGCACATCCTCGGCCACGCCGAAGCCGACGGGAAAACCACCCACAAGGCCTGCCCGAACGCGGTCTGGGATTGGGTGTACTACATGGACATGATCACCACGCGCACGTGCTACGTGCCGGATTTGATGACGCCAAGAACACAGTCGCTGGGCATCGGTCGCGCGCGGGCGCTGGAAGACACGGCCGAGGACGTGGATCCCGACGCGATCGGTATCGATCACGAGGACGGCGGCGAAGCGATCGCGACCGAGCAGCGCGCGCGCGCCCTGGACGCGGACAAGCCCGATTATCCCGACGCCTCGCGCTTCGTGCCCGCGCATCGCAAGAATTACACCGCGCGCCGCCGCAGCGATATCGCGGTCGACCGCATCGTCATCCACATCACCGCCGGCGGCCCGAATATCAACGGCACCATCGGTTGGTTCCAGAACGGCAACCGCATCGACGCAAAAAGCGGCAAGCTGATCCAATCCAGCGCGCACTACATCGTCGGCCGCGATGGCGAAGTGGTGCAGATGGTGCGCAACGCGCACACCGCCCACCATACCAAAGGCAAGAACAATAACTGGCGCAGCATCGGCATCGAGCACAACGCCAACAAGCCCTCGCGCAAGAATTCGCGCGATCTTCCGCCCACCCTTCGGCAATACGAGGAGTCGGCGAAGCTGGTGGCGTGGCTGTGCGCGCAGTACGGCATTCCCGCCGATCGCCAGCATATCGTTGGTCACATCGAACTGGCCAACAACCACGAATGCCCGACCTCGTACTGGGATTGGGACACCTACTTGACGTATGTCGACGCGGCGGTGGGCGCGCTGGCCTTTGCATCCGCATCGACATCGGCGCCAGCCTCGACCACACAGGGGCTGACACGGGCGACGTCCGCGACGCGCGGAGGCTATTCGCATGCTCAGGAATTGATCGTGCCGTTCTACGACCCGGCTGATCCGATGAGCGCCCTGACCTGCCAGAACGACGCCTTCAGTCTGGCGCGCGAGGAATGGTTCGTGGGCGTGGAGAACACGCAGTTGTTCCCGCATTCCGCGATCTGTCTGCTGGAGATGACCAGCGGTAGCGGCGGCAAATCCTACGGCACCGGTTTCTACATCGGCCGCAACCGCATCCTGACCTGCGCCCACAACCTCGCGGGCAAGGCCAGCGCAGTGGTGATGCCGGGCAAGAACGGTGCAGGCAGCGAACCCTACGGCCGCTGCACGGTCGCGTCTTCCTCCTGGCGCGTGTCGCCGCGCTATCTCGCCAGCAGCAGCTCGGACGACGACCTGGCGGTGATCGATAACGTGCCGATCGACGCGCCGAACGGGCAGTGGTTCGAGTTCCTCAACGCCACGCCGTCCGACCGGCTGCCGCTGGTCGTTTGCGGTTATTCGCGCAAGTCCGACGTGGTGCCCGAGCTGACCGCGCTGATGGACGGCAACAAGCAGCATCTGCACGGCGGTTACGCGCAGCGGATGCCCACGCCTGAAACGATCGATTACCCGATCCTGACCCTGCACCGCGCCAGCGGTTCACCGGTGTACACGCTGCGCGACGACGGCAGCGGCCTGCGCGCGCTGGTCTGCGCGGTGCACGTCAGCGGCGCGCCCGCGAGCGACGGCCTCAACCGTGGCTGCTTCATCACCCCGAACAAGATCGACTGGATCGAAGGCCGCGCCGCCAGCTTCTCGCTGGGCACGTCGCCCAACCGGCAGGTACGCGCGCTGGGCAACGGGTTCTCGGTGCATTGGACCGACACGCCGATGACCTACCAGACCAGCCCGATGTCGTGCTGGGCCGCTGCCGCATCGATGGTGGTGGGTTGGCGCGACCAGCAGTCGATTCCCGACAGCGTGATCGCCGAGAAGGTGACGGTGTTCGATGCCTTCAACAAAGGCCTGTACGGCCATGACCGCGGTTTCGTCGCCGACGCCTGGAACCTGATGGCCGAGGCGCCCGCGTCGTACACCATCGAGGCCTGGCGCGACATGCTCGCCAGCTACGGCCCGCTGTACATCGATCAGGTGGCCAGCGCCGCAGGCGGCGGTCATGTGCGTGTGCTGGTCGGTATGACCAGCGGCGGCGCGGCGGACGGCTCGGATACCGTCATGTATATGCACGATCCCGCGCGCGGGCCGATCAAGCTCTCGTTCGCCGATTTTCTGGTGCTGTACGAAGGCCGCACCGCGAACACCGGCGGCTACCTGCAGTTCCAGATCATGCATTCCGGCGGCGTCTCCGGGCGGCAGCCGGCCTCGGCTTCGGCGTTCTCGTTGGGAACATTCGTGCAGAACGGCGCAGGCGCCCGCTCGCTCGCCTACGGCCGTGCACTCGGCAACGACGGCCCGTCCGATCACCCGGTGCATCTGATTCCGCAGCCGAACAAGGACGCCTGTTGGGCGGCCTCGATGGCGATGTTGCTGGCGCATCGCCGGCAACAGTCGCGCACGCCAGAATCCATCGTCAACGACGTCGGCGGCAGTCTCGCCAGTTCCTACGGCTGGGATCTGCTCAAGGCGGTGAAAGCGCGCTACGGCTTCGTCGCCATCGATCAGCCGTCCAATGCCAGCATCTATCACTCGCCGAAACAGTGGGCGGAATGGCTCAACACCTACGGCCCGCTGTGGGTGGTGATCGTCGGCGCGCCGCATGCGGTGGTGGTGGCCGGCATCAAGGGCAACCTCGACGATCCCAAGACCAGCAAGGTCAAGATCCTCAATCCCTGGGATACGCGGATCGCGTTCGACAACGATCCGATCGAATTCCGCCCCGCGAATCACGGCTACGAAGACTGGCTGCCGTTCGCCGATTTCGCCGCCGACTTCGGCGACATGGCCCAGCCAGACTACGGCAACTGGCGCATCCTGCACCTGCCGGTCGCAGCCGCGAACGCGCAGTCGCTGTCGACGTACGGCAGCGACATGCGCCTGGCGCCGCCGCCGCCGTCGGTGCGCGCGCAGAATCTCGGCGCAACCAGCGACCGCCGCGAACCGATCGAACCCAGCCGCGTGCTCGGCGTGCGCATGAGCCGCGTGATCGGCGAAGCCGGCGGCAGCCGCTGGGCGCTCGATCAGCTCGAAGGACTGAAGTCGCCGTCCACCTTGTCGCCGACCGTGAGTTCCGCCGCGCCCATCGATGTCCGCATCGACATCAACGATTGGCCAGCGATAGACAGCGCGGCCACGCCGCTGCCGCTGAAGGTCGAATTCCGCGCCGCGAACGGCAGCCTCGGCGATGTCCGCATCACCGCCGGCATGCCCGCGAATCTGGCGTATGGGGTAGAGGTCATCGCGAAGATCGAAGACTGCGCCGACGCCGATGGCGTGGCGCGCCTGCGGGTCCGCATCGACTACCGCTTCCGCGGCCTGTCGCAGGGCAACCCGGACGCGATCATCGAACTGGCGCTGCGCGGCGACGGCCGTTACGAACGCGAGAACGGCTGGCGCGATGCCAACGTCGAGAAGCCCGACGTGTTGTTGAGCCCCGCGGCCTGAGGAGCACACCGTGTCCGACATCACGCGCAACAGCGGCAGGATCTTTCCGTCCCGGAACGGAACGGCGATCGCGCATGCGCAGGCGGACGCTCAGCCGGGCGCTGCCCAGGCGCCGGCCGCGGGACCGGCAACGTCCGCGCCGGCCGCGTCAAGCAAACCGCCGGCCACAGAAACCATCGCCCGCCGCGCCGGCGCGATGGTCAACGAAATCGACTTCCCGGGTTTCGTCTCCCAACTGGTACACGGCACCTTCGACGCGATCGTCGATGCCTCGATCCGGCAGATGGAAAGTTATTCCGGCCTGGTGTCGGCGGTGGCGAAGACGGTGGATCAGTTCACCGAAGAAAACGTCACCTTCAACCAGGCGCGCGACTGGCTGGTCTCGCGCTATCCCGGCGACATCGTGCTCAAGCTGCCCGAAGCCGGTGAGACCGAACCGCAGCTCGCGCCGCGCGCCGAAGAACTCAGCCCGATCTGGCTGGTCGATTACGGCGTCGACGGCCAGGAACTGACCACCGAACTGCTGGAACAGCAGATCCTGCCGCAGGTGCGCAACAAGGTCGGCGCCGAGCGCCAGCAACTGTTGGCGACGATGGTGCTGCTGGGCCTCAACCGCGTCGCGGTGCGCGATGGCAGCATCAGCGCCAAGGTGATGTTCCGCGCCGCCGCGCGCGACTCCGCCGCGGTGCAGTACGCGACCAGCAGCGATCCGCAGGGCGCCAACAACTGGGGCGAACGCGGTGCGATCAGCCAGGGCGGCAGCACCACGATGGTGTCGACGCTGGCGGTCAACGCGCAGAACGAATCGACCGTGCGCGCCGATCTGTTCGGCGAGGTCAAACTCAATTTCGTCAGCGAAACCCTGCCGCTCGACCGCATGGCCGACGCGGCCAAGATGGCGCTGGTGCAGCAGCATTCGATGACCGGTCGCGCCGCCGCCCCGCCCGCATCCGCACCCGCGGCCGCACCCGCACCCGCACCCGCTGAAGGCAAGCCGTGATGCTGCGCGAACTCTCGCAACTGCTGGATGAGCTGCACGATGGCCTGGTGGCGATCGATGCGCGCGACGGCATGCGCTTGTCGCAGGTCGAGATGACCCTGCCGATCGACGTGCAGCCGGTGTTCCGCGACGGCGGCTGTGTGCTGCTCGCCGATTTCACCCGCAGTAGCGAAATCAACACATGGATCGCGACGCCATCGCGGCTGACGCTTGCCTGGACCGGCGGCGGCGATGCGGGAGTGGATGCATGAGCGCGCAGCTGCCGCCGCTGTTGCAGGACGCGGGCGTCCCGTTCGACCTGTTCATCCAGGCCTTGACCGAACAGCTCGACAAGGCCCAGGCCGGCATGGCGATCAAGGCCCGGCTCGGCAAGCTGCCGTTGACCTTCGCAGTGAAGGAAATCTCGCTGGACCTGCGCGCGTTCGTGCAGATCCTCGACGACGACATCTATCTGCGTCCGGCCGGCCCGGGCGAAACCGAGGCCAGCACCATCAAGCTGCAGCTGACCACGATCACCAAGCCGATGATCGAAGAGAACGCGGTCGATTACAGCACCGAAGATCCGAAGTTCTCGCTGCGCGAAGCGCTGGGCGACCAGATTTCGGATGTCGAACAGCGCCAGCTGGAACGCATCGGCGTGCGCACCGTGCAGCAGCTCAACGAATTGAAGGAAAAGGCCGGCACCGACGTGATCGCGCGCCTGTCGCGGATGCCGGTGAACCGTCTGCAGCAGGCGCTGATGCGCGCTGCTGCGCCGCGGGTGACGCGTGTGACGCAGGCGGAGCGCGGCAACGGCGCCGGCAGCCCCGAACCCGGCGCTCGCCTGCACCTCACCGCGCCCGGCCTGCGTGCGGGCCGTCTGCCGCGGGTGCGCGTTGCCGGACAAAGCGTGGATGTGGTCGGCGCCGAGGACGGCCGGATCGTGCTGGCGCCGATGGCCTCGCAGCTCGGCTGCGATGCGGAAGTGGATTTCGGCGACGGCAACATCGCGCATGTGCAGCTCAGCGAAGGCCAGCTCGGCCAGTGGAGTACGCCGTGAACGTCGCGTCCAACACCGTCCGCGGCCGCCTGCTGGTCACGCTGAAGCTCGGCGAGATGCCGGAACACGTGCCGGGCTGGCGCGCGTGCAGCCGCTACGGCGCCGCGATGGTCGACCGCATCGACGGCGGCGTGATCGATCGTCTGCTGCGCCACCACGGCGGCGCTCTGCGCGCGGTGCGTCTGCACAGCGCGCGCACGCCGCGCAGTGCGCGCGCGGTTGCCGGCAGCCAGCGTTTCGACGAGATCGAACAGATCAGCGGCGTCGCCCGCGTGCTGCGCATCCAGGTGAGCGAACCCGAAGGCATGCATGCGCTGCTGCAGGCGCTGGCGGAATTGCCGATGGTCGAGCGCGTCACCGCGAATCATCTCAGCCACGCGCCGTTCGCCGACGAGCTTGCGCCGAAGAAAGCCGGCGCTGCGAATGCGAAGTCCGTCGACAACGCCTGGGTGCGGGAATGCACGCGCATCGACGAGGCGTTGCGCTACGAAGGCGGCGACCCGGCGGTGGTGCTCGGCCTCGCCGATACCGGCGTGTCGCTGGCCCATATCGAGCTGGAAAACCGCCTGCGCGCGGGTTTCGACAGCGTGGATCTCGACCCCGAGACCGTCGGCGGCGTGACTCTGGTCGGCGATTACCGCCGCGCCGGCGAACGCCCGCAGGATGAAGTCGGCCACGGCAGCGGCTGCGCCGGGATCATCACCGCGCGCGGCAAAGGCATGCCCGTCGGTGCGGCCGGCGCCTGCGGCCTCACGCCGGTGCGCGTGCTCGGCGCGGCGCTCGGCCCGGGCGACAAGCGTGTCGGCGTGGGCGCGCTGGACAACATCGACGCCGGCATGAAACGGCTGATCGATCTGGGCGCGAAGGTCATCAACATGAGCTTCGGCACGCCCGAATCGATGCTCGATGCCGATGCGCCGAGGCCGCACGAAGAGATCGTGCGCTATGCCCTCGCGCGCGGCGTGATTCTGGTTGCGGCCAGCGGCAATTCCGGTTTGACCGAAAAGTATTTTCCTGCCGCGCATGAAGGTGTGATCGCGGTCGGCGCGATCGACCGCAGTCTGCGCCCGGCGTCGTTCAGCACGCGCGGCGATCACGTCGCGCTGTGCGCGCCGGGTCGCGACATCCTCACCTGCGGTCTCGACGGTTATCAGCACGCCAGCGGTACCAGTTTCGCCGCGCCGCACGTCGCCGCGATCTGCGCGCTGCTGGCCTCGCGCGCGCAGCGCCGGGCGTGGCCGTTGAGCAGCGACGACGCGCGGCGGTTGTTGGTCGCGAGCGCGCGGCCGTTCGCCGAGGCCGGCGTGGTCGGCTGCGGCCAGGGCGTGCTCGACGCCCTCGGCGCGCTGCGCGCGCTGGACGCCGAAATCGATCAAAGCATCCGCGATGAAGAAGGCGCAGGCGAAGACGGCGCCAACGAATACCGCTTCACCGATGTTCCACCCGCGCTCGCCGCCTGAACGCGCAGCTTCAGATCGACAGTTCGAACCACAGGCCGTACCGCGCGAATACCCCGCAACAGGAGACTCCGATGGCGATCCGAAAAAGCTCCGGCAAGCCCCGCAACACCCCGGACGCCGCGGCCTCCAAGCCTCGCGCTGCGCGCGCCAAGGCGACCACCAACGGCAGCAAGTCCGGCAGCCGCCGGGCCGACGCCGCAACTTCCGGCCTACGAGCCAACAACAGAGCAGAGAACACCATGAACCGTATCCTCTTGGTCGACCTCGGCGAACGCGAACTGAAAGAACGGCAGAAGTTGCGCGCGCGGCGGCAGGTCCTGAAAACGATCCTCGAAACCGCCGAAAACAGCGGCGGCCTCAATGCACAACAGCTCGCGGAACTGGCGACGATCAACGCGAAGTTGTCGAGCGACATCACCGTGGACGACTTCTATCGCACGGTCGTGTCGGCCTACGCCCAGCGCGAATGGGAGGACCTGGCCGACGAGAACGTCCCGGGCGGCGAACAAGGCACGACCTACGTCCACAAATACGGCCTGATCGGCAGCCAGCGCGTGCCTCCGAACCTGCTCGACACGCTCGAAGGCGCCGAGCGCGAGATCGCCGGTATCTGCGGTCTGCTGCAGCTCGACGGCCAGACCGAGCCGGTGCGCGGCGGCCGCGTGAGCCGCGGTTTCGTGCAGAAGGTCAGTGCGGCGCAGGGCGAGTATCGCGAATGCCGCGAGCTGTTCGACGCCGCCTTCGCGCAGTTGAGCGGACGCTACACGGTGCCGCTGAAATCGCAGATCAAGGCCGGATTGATCGATCGGCAGATCTACGGTTGCATCTCGCCCGACGAAGATCCGGAGAGCAAGCTCCGCGAGACCGTCACCGCCGACAGCGTTCCCGGTCTCGACGACAGCGTCGCCGTGCTCAGCGGCCGCAACGTCGCCGCGGTGGTGCGCAAGCTCGCAGCGGATGGCGTGAGCCCCAACGATCCGTGGCTGAGCAGCCGGATCGAGAACGTCT
Source organism: uncultured Thermomonas sp. (assembly GCA_966203835.1). GTDB lineage: Bacteria > Pseudomonadota > Gammaproteobacteria > Xanthomonadales > Xanthomonadaceae > Lysobacter_I. The sequence goes on along the minus strand of CBIHKW010000005.1, from coordinate 7,368 downwards.
ATGAGATGCAGAGCGGTGTGGTCGGCGGCGCGCCGCCGTCGTCGATTCAAATATCGCGGCCGGACCTGGAAGAATCGACCGATTCCGAGATCATACGCGAGAACCACGACGCCGCCCCGGCCATCAACTTCGCCTACCAGCTCGAAGAAGCGCGGATGCCGCAGGTGGTCGAGAAGCTGGTCGAGCTGTTCCGCGCCGGCCTGCTGCCGCTGAGCTACGGCAAGACCGGCGATTATCTGTACAGCTACTACAAGAAGTCCTCGGAGCGCATCACCGAAGGCGAGCGCCGCGACCTGTACATGCGCGCGTTCGGCACGCCCGGCGGCGATCCGACCTACAACCAGCCCAACCGCGAGTTCAGCGACCTGTGGATCCGCTTCATCTCGTCGGTGTCCTCGTTCGGTCGCCAGCTCACCGTCGACCGCATGTTCCGCAGCCAGATCCCGCTGTCGGTCTCGCAGGAGCAGGTGCGCAAATCCGCGCGCGATCTCGCCGCGAGCCTGTCGCGCAGCTGCTACGGCATCGCCTACCAGTTCTCGAAGGAACTGAAGACGCTGATCATCGAATACCGCGACCTGCTCAGCGACCCCGAGATCCGCAGTGCCACCGCGTCGCGCGACATGTGGCAGGTGATCGATACGATCAATTCGAACTATCTGGGCGGCGCGCGCAACAGTCACCGCTATCGCACCCAGGCCAAGTGCGGCGCGATCATCATCGCCTGGCTGGCCAAGAACCAGCAGCGCCTCACCACCAACTTCGGCGACGTGATCTCGATCAATGCCTTGACCAACCCGCAGCTGCGCGGCAGCGACCGGCCGATGGAAGACCCCACCGACTGGGACCTGCTGCAGTCCTGCGAGCAGATCATCGCCGTCGGCGGCGTCGGCGATCAGCGCGTCGAAGACTTCGCCCAGCCGGTCGAGTCGCCGACGATCACCAGCAAGCCGATCGAAATGCCGCAGATCGCCCGCGACGTATTGGATTCTGCGGGCATCAGTCTTCCGAGTTTCTGATCACGCGACCGCAACCCTCCACGGAGAACGATCATGTCCCACCATGGCACACGCGCGCAGCCGATGAGGCATCTGGTGGAGCGCTCGCTCCACTCCGCCTCGCAGGCGCTCGGCACTCGCGACCCGATGCCGTACATCGGCGATCTGATCGAGCGCACGTTCTACCTGCCGGACGACGATGTGTCGTACGCCCACAACGCGCTCACGCCCGGCGCGGTGCCGTACGAGCCATCGTTCTCGGAGGCCGAACCGAACAAGCTGCGCTTCACCATCGAACCGCTCGGCCCCGGCGCATCGCCGGTGTCGCGCCGCGACGAGGCGACGCGCGAAATGCGTCGCCTGATCCAGCCGGTGTTCGGCCGCGACGCATTGCGCTGGTTCGACAATCGCAGCGAGGAGTGGCGCGGCTTCGGCGGCATGAGCTGGATGAACTTCGGCGCCTGGTTCGGCAGCGCGTTCGATGAGGACGGCCTCTACGCGACCAAGATCTACTACGAGCTGCAGCCCGCCCAGGTCGAAGCGCTGTCGCCCAGCCTCGCGATGTTGACCCGGCAAGTGATGACCGAAATGCCGACGCTGATGCCGATCTTCACCTCGATCGGCTGCAAGCGCGACAGCGGCAGCCAGCGCGTGACCTTCCTGCATCGCGGCCCGATGACCATCAGCGCCCTCGGGCCGTTGATGAACCGGCTGGGCATCGGTCATCAACTGCCCAGTCTGATGCGGATCGTCGGCGTCGCGCTGGGCGGACGCTTCGAACTGCCGGCGGGCGGTGTGCTGATCGGTATCCGCGAGACGCCGGATGGCGTCGAACTCAAACTCGAGATCCTGCTGGCGGCGATTCCCGATCTGCCCGCGCGCTTCCTCGATCTCATCAAGCTCGGTCTCGCGGAGCGTCCGCGCCAGCTGATCGCACTGTCGCGCTGGCTGGATGCCTTCGGCGTCGACGATGTTGGCCAGCAGGGACATTTCTCGGTGCTGAGTCTGCGGGTCACGCCCACCAGCCAGGCGCGTATCAGTCTCTATGTGCGTCCGATCGAGTTCGAGATGCGCGAAGCGATCGAAGAAGCGCAGGCGCTGCAATAGTTGCATCGTTGTCGGCGGAGCGTCAGCCCGACGACACAGGATGATCGAACCGTTCACCGGCCGCGCCCTGCGCGGCCTCCGACCCGGAGCGCCAGGCCATGTCCGCCATCTTTCCCCCCAGAACCCAGGTCGTCGCGCGACCCGCGCCGCCCGCCAGTCGCGAGACCGTTGATGTCACCCGGCAGCAGGTGCGCAAGTTGCTCGAAAGCAGCGAGTCCTTCGCGCAACTGTCGCCGCAGAAGCGCGAAGAGCTGGCGAAAGGGATGGTGCAGATCGCGAGTTATCTGGCCGAGCCCGAAGGTCTGCGCCTGAAACCCGAGCAGCAGAGTCCACAGGTGCGTGCGCTGGCGGGCGAAAGTTTCGCCGCGAAGAAATCCGCCGGCAACAATACCGATGAGGACGGCAAGTTCACCGCACAGAGCGCGCGCGAAGGCGCCGCTGTCGCCGGTGCGCTGCTGGAAGCAGTGAATTTTCCGGATTTCTGCGCCGGGCTCATCGACGGCGTGTTCCATTCGATCGTCAAGAGTTCGATCGAACAGATGGAAGCCTACGCCAAGCTCGTCGCCGACGTGTCCAAGAGCCTCAACCAGTTCCGCGACGACAACACCACCCAGAATCAGGGCCGCGATCATCTGATCGAGCAGTTCCCGGATGTGTTCCAGCTGACCATGGACACCGGCGAATTTTCCTTCGGCGACGAACAGGCGTCGGCCGGTCCGCGCGTCACCATGCGCGAAGGCATCGACGAGAAAGCCGCGGTCGCGAAGGTCAACCAGTCGCTGCCGCTGGACAAACCCATCGAGCGCCTGGACGACGAACTGGTCGAGGCGCTGTTGGTGCCGGCCGCGCGCACCCAGCTGGCGACCAGCCGGCAGCAGCTGTTGGCGACGATGGTGATGTTGGGCATCAACCGCATCGTGGTCACCGACGGCAAGATTTCGGCGAAGGTGATGTACGACTTCAAGGCCCGCGACAACATGCAGTTCCGGCGCAGCGCGCAGAAGTTCGACTACGACAAGAATCTGAAAAGCACCACCAGCGAAGGCACCAGCGAACAGAGCAGCAACGAATCCAATCGCGGCTTCACCCGCTCCGCCGACGGCGCCTACGACACCGGCGGCCGCGACGCCAGCTTCTATACCAAGGGCACCTACAAGACCACGTCGCAGCCGGTGTTGAACGCGGCGTCCGCGTCGCAAACCTCGATCAACGCCAGTCTGGAAACCAAGGCCAGTCTCGCCGGCAGCATGGAAGTGAACTTCAAGAGCGATTATCTGCCGCTGGAGAAACTGGCGAATCCCGAAGCGATCGCCGCGATCCAGATGAACGCGCAGCCGGGCATGGTCAAGACGATGGCGTCGCGCCCGCCCGCGCCCGCGGGCGGCGGCCAGACGCCGCCCTCGACCCCGCCGACGGCCTGATGCATCCCACGGAGCCCGCCATGTCCGCTTCCATCGTCCGCAATCCGAACACCGAACCGGCCTGGCTGGACGACGACACCCTGCGCGCGGTGCGTCCGCAGGTGCGCCATCTGCTGGAATCCTCGGCCGGTTTCCGCGCGCTCGAACCCGAGAAGCAGCAGGACATCGCGCGCACGATGGTGCGCGTCGCCTCGTACATGGCCAACCCGCAGGGTCTGGCGAAACAGGAACTCACGCCTGGACAGGGCGTGCTCGCCAAAGAACAGGCGCTGTCCGAAGCGCAGGCGCAGGCCAAGGTCGATGCGGTCGACCAGGCCAAGCTCAAGGCGTCGGAAAAGATCGGCACCTTCGCCGGCAGCGATTTCGACGCCGGTTCGGTCAGGCAGGGCGCAGACAACTTCCGCAATTTCGTCGGCGCCGTCGATTTTCCGAAGTTCGTCGGCGGGTTGATCCAGAACGTGTTCCAGGCGATCGTGGATGCGTCGATCCAACAGATGGAAGCGTATGCCGAGCTGCTGAAGGCGGTGTCGCAGACGGTCGATCAGTTCGCGGCCGACAACATCAGCATGAACAACGCGCGCGACTGGCTGGTGCAGAAGTATCCGGAAGATCTCGATATCGATACCACCGGCGAGGGCGGCACGCCGCGGATCACGGTCAAGGGCGACGATGATCCCGAGGCGAAGGCGGCGAAATTCAGCGGCGAACTGCAGCTGTCGCAGCCGGTGACGGATCTCTCGGACGAAGAGCAGGAGTCGCGTCTGGTCATGGCCGCGCGCATGCAGATGGCGCGCAGTCGCCAGCAGATGCTGTCGTCGATGGTGATGCTGGGCATCAACCGCATCGTGGTGACCGATGGCCTGATCAACGCGAAAGTCATGTTCAATTTCCGCGCCAGCGACGAAGCCAAGCGCGATGCCAAGGCCTCGCTGCACGACCGCAAGTCGAGCATGAACAGCAACACCACCGCGGCCGGCGCGCATTTCGGCTGGGGCGGCGCGGCGTCGGTCAACAAGAACGAACAGAAGCACATGACCACGGTGTCGTCGTCGGTGGACGAAACCTCCACATCCAGCCAGGAGATGAAGGCCAAGCTCAGCGGCGAAGTGCGGGTGAACTTCAAGTCGGATTATTTTCCGATGGAGAAGCTTGCCACGCCGGGCATGATCGCCAGCATCCAGGGCAACGCCACGCCGTTCGATCCGAACACGAAATCGGCGGGCGCTTCCGCACCCGCCACGCCCTGAGGCCCGCGCGCCATGCCTCGCCTCGCGCCGCCACCGCCCGCAGTGCGTATTGCGCAACGGCATCCGTATGCCGAATTGCTGGGTGCGATGTCGGTCGCGCTGGGTGCGTTGGACGCGCACGATGTCGCCTATGCGCAGGCGCTGGCCGGCATCGACTTCGATCTGCCCGAGGGCGCGCCGACCGTCGAGGACCGGGTCCAGCTCAACGCCGCCGCACCGCTGTATTTCGCCAGCGAACTCGAACGCGCCGGGCTGCTGCCCACCGCCGAACTCATCGCCGGTCTGTTCGTCAGCGGCGCGATCACCCAGCCGTTGGGGCCGACCGCCAACCTGCTGCACGACTTCTGGCGCGGCCGGCGCGAACGCCTGGATGCCGACGAGCGCAACGCGATCTATGCGCGGGTGATCGAACCCCCGCATTTCGACCGGCTGATGACCGCGCTGTGCCTGGCCATGATCGAACAGATTTCCCAGGCCAAGGACCACAATCTGCGCGAACAGGTGCTGGTCGCGACCCACGCCCAGAGTCTCGCTGCGTTCCTCGCGCAGCGGGTCGATCCGATGGCGTCGATCGCTGCGCGCGACATCGTCGAGACCATCAACACCGCGCTGGTGTTCCTGCGCGACCGCAAGTTGCAGGCCGCGTTCGCGGTGCGCGACCTGTGGCGACTGGTGGCCATCGTCGGCAGCCAGAACGGTCTTCCGTCCGGCGCCGCGCAGCAGCACGTCGATCGCGGCCGCAGTGGGCAGACGATCCTGCTCTGGTTGACGAATCACTACGCAGACAGTGCGACCCTTCTCGATGTCACCAAGCCGGAGAATTTCGAGGTCGTCACTGCCGCGCATCGTTGGCTCACCTTGTCGCCGGAGTTCGCGGCGCGCACCGCAGCGGCGACTTCGTCGCCTGCGGCCCCACCGCAGATGCCTCTGCCGATGCCGATGGTGGCCTGACCATGACGGCCGGGCGCGCCATGCCGACCGCTGCGCCGCCGGCATCGGCCGCGCCGCCGCCGCCGTGGATCCGCGTCGCGGTGCGCGACGTGCTGGAACGCACGCCGAACTACGGCGCGCTGCCGCCGCCGCAGCGCCAGGCGCTGGCGCAGGCGATGGTCAAAGTCTCGACGCTCGCGGCCGAGCTCATCGCCGAGGAAGGCCAGGCCGAGGGCGAGATCGAACGCCGCGCCGAACCGCGTCCGTCGGCGCCGCTGGCGCGCGCGCAGGACGCGCAGCCCGATTTCGGCGAGTCCGCCAACCGCATCGCCGGCATCACCAAGAACGTACTGAACGCAGTGTCGTTCCCCCGTTTCGTCACCGATCTCATCAACGGCGTGTTCAAGGCGATGATCGACGCCAACGCGCAGCAGATGCAGCAGTACGTGCAACTGCTCAACGCGGTGTCGGCGTCCGCGGAAGGCTTCGAGCGCAGCCAGTTCGGACTGGTGCAGGTGCGGCAGTGGGTGGCCGATCATTTTCCGGAATCGATCGAATACGACACGCCCGATGCCGACGAGATGCCGAAGCCCGGCGAGAAGATGGATCCGGACGAACTGGCGGAGCTGCAGGAAGAACTCGCGAACATCAAACTCCGGCTGCGTCCCGGCGCCTCGATGCCGGGCCAAGCAGAAGTCCGCGCAACCCTGGGCGTGCCGGAAGAAGAATCCATCGACGCCGGCAATCCCGAACAACTGGTGCCGTTCGCGCGCCGCTATCTCGCGCGTCAGCGTCAGCAGCAACTGGCGACGATGGTGATGCTGGGCATGCAGCGCATCGTCATCGACAGCGGCAAGATCAATGCGTCGATGCGCTTCCACATCGACACCCGCAGCGCCGCCAGCCAGGACAAGGGTAGCGAGTTCGGCGTGAAGAACCGGATCAAGGCCGCCGGCAGTTTCGGCGTGGGGCCGTGGGGCGCCAGCGCCGAGGTCGAGAACACCATCAGCTACGTGTCGACCGAACGCAGCCAGCGCACCGAGGAGATCAACACCGATCTCGAACTGAACTCTTCGGTCGAACTGAATTTCCACACCGACTATCTGCCGCTGAACCAGATGGCGGCGCAGGCGCAGGCCGACCGCATCCGCAACAGCACGCTGAATCCTTCCGCGGAGATTCCCGACCCCACCGCCTCGCGCAATGCGCGCCTGCAGATGCAGCAGCAGTCGGAACAGCAGCGACGCGCGGGGATCGACAAAGCGGTGGCCGAGGGCGCGAAACCGCTCGGCCCCAGTCCGGCGCCCGCCGTGCCGACACCGCCGAACGCCGCGAACCGTCCCGCCAATGCGCCGGCCAACGCGCCCGCGAATGCCGCCAATCCCAATGCGCCGACCAATCCAAACGCTCCGGCGAACAAGCCGGTAGCCAATGCCCCAGCGAACGCACCGGCCAACGCGCCCGCGAATGTCGCGAATCCCAACGCACCGGCGAACACACCAGCGAACGCCCCCGCAAACCGCTCTCCGGCGAACGCACCTGTCGCCAACACCGGCGGCAATCCCGCTGCGCCGCCCGCGACCAATACCGGCGGCGCCGGCACCGCGATCGGGACGACGGTCGGCGCGACCGCGGGCGGTGTCGCGGGCGCTGCGGCCGGCACGGCCG